>DATJUN010000104.1:0-63097 GCA_035502275.1 Steroidobacteraceae bacterium | reverse complement strand
TAGCCGCGGTCGAACTGCATGCCCTCGACCACCTCGAGCTCGTTGTCCAGGCCCGAGCCCTCCTCCACGGTGATCACGCCTTCCTTGCCGACCTTCTCCATCGCATCGGCGATTGTCTTGCCGATGCTCTCATCGGAGTTCGCCGAGATCGTGCCGACCTGCGCGATGGCCTTGCTGTCCTTGCAGGGCTTGCTGATGCGCCTGAGCTCTTCGGTCGCCGCCGCGACGGCCTTGTCGATGCCGCGCTTGACGTCCATCGGGTTGCGACCCGAGGAGACGGCCTTGAGGCCCTCACGAATGATCGCCTGCGCCAGCACCGTGGCGGTCGTGGTGCCGTCACCGGCCTCATCGGAGGTGTTGGACGCGACTTCCTTCACCATCTGCGCGCCCATGTTCTCGAACTTGTCCTTCAGCTCGACTTCCTTCGCGACCGATACGCCGTCCTTCGTGACGGTCGGGGCGCCGAAGCTCTTCTCGAGCACGGCATTGCGGCCCTTGGGGCCGAGCGTCGCCTTCACGGCGTTCGCAAGAATATTGACGCCGCGGAACATGCGTTGCCGCGCGTCGTCACTGAATCGGACTTCTTTAGCTGCCATATTCGTAATTCCTTGAATTCGTTGGTGATTTCTACTTCTCGATCACCGCCATGAGATCCTCTTCCCGCATCACGACGAGGTCCTCGCCTTCGATCTTGACCTCGGTGCCGGAGTACTTGCCGAACAGGATCTTGTCGCCGACCTTGACGTCGAGCGGACGCACCTGACCGTCTTCAAGGATCTTGCCCTTGCCGACGGCAACGACCTTGCCCTGCACCGGCTTTTCAGCCGCCGTATCTGGGATCACGATGCCGCCTGGCGAGGTGCGCTCTTCCTCCACCCGCTTGACGATCACGCGATCATGAAGAGGACGAATCTTCATGGATAACTCTCCTTAAGATGAATGACCTTGGTTGCTCTGCGAGCACTTAAGTTAAAATTCAGCGGACCCGCCGCCGAGCGCGCACTGCGCGCCGCCAGCGCCGGGGGCTGTTAGCACTCCAGCCGCTTGGCTGCTAATCATAGGCACCCAGACCGGATTTTCAAGTGTTATCCATCGGTGCGCCTGACTTTCATCATCCCATTCGTCCGGCAGGATGCCGCGCTGCAATGCAGCATCGAGGCCCGGTCAGGGGCAGGGCCAGATGTGGCCCGGCTCACGGCTGGGCCTGGCGGGTTTTTGAGACGATGCGCTCACCTATGACCTCACGGTGACGGAAATGAAGCCGCGCTGCCTGTTTCGCCCTGTTGCGCTCGCCTGGACTGCCTGCAGCCTGTTGACGCTCCTGAGCGCCGCCGCTGCGATCGCGGCCCCGGCTACCGCCCCCGCCCCGGTGAGCCCGGCGCCCCCGGCCGTCTCCTCCAGCAGCGGACTCAACTCGCTGCTCGATCAGCTGCACAGCGGCGGCTCGAGCTCGGGGGACAATAATTTCCTCTCACCCTCGCAGGCCTTTCAGCTCAGCGCGGCACCGGATGCCCAGGGGCGCCTGCAGCTGGCCTGGGTCATTGCGCCCGGCTACTACCTCTATCGCGATCGCATCAAGATCGCGAGCGCCTCCCCGGGGCTCTCGCTGGAGTCGCCACAGTTTCCGGCCGGCGTGGTCAAGTCGGATCCCTATTTCGGCAAGCAGGTCATCTACCACCGGCAGCTGCTCGTCACGGTTCCGGTCCACAGCAACGCTGCGGCGACCTCGGCAGTCAACGTGACCTATCAGGGGTGTGCCGAAGCGGGCCTGTGCTACCCGCCGATCACCCGCACGCTGTCCGTGGCGCTGCCCGTGGGCGCATCGCCTGCCGGGCCTGCGGCCGGCCAGGGCTCGGCAGCCAGCGTATCCAGCGCCACTGCCGCCGGCGCAACCTCGACTCCCTACGTGTCCGACCAGGACCGGCTCGCCGCCCTGATCCGCTCGGGCAACCTGCTCGGGGTGCTCGCGACCTTCTGGGGGCTGGGCCTGCTGCTGGCTTTCACGCCCTGTTGCCTGCCGATGGTGCCGATTCTCTCCGGCCTCATCGCCGGCGGCGGCCAGCGCCTGAGCAGTGGGCGCGCATTCGCATTGTCGCTGACCTACGTGCTCGGCATGGCGGTGACGTACACGGCAACGGGTGCCGCGTTTGCGGCAGCGGGCAGTCAGGTGCAGGCGGCGTTCACTCAGGGCTGGGTCACGGCACTGTTCGCGGCGCTGTTCGTTGCCATGGCGCTGTCGATGTTCGGTCTGTACACCGTGCAGATTCCCGCATTCCTGCAGACGCGTCTTGCAGAGGCCAGCAATCGTCAGCAGGGCGGGCATTTTGGCGGTGTCGCCGTGATGGGTGCGCTCTCGGCGCTGATCGTCACGACCTGCGTCGCCCCGCCGCTGGTGGCGACGCTCGCCTACATCGGCCAGAGCGGCGCGATTGCACGCGGCTCGGCGGCGCTGTTCGCGATGGCGCTCGGCATGGGCTCGCCGCTGCTGGTCGTGGGAACGTCGGCCGGCCGCTGGCTGCCCAAGGCAGGCGCGTGGATGGACGCGGTCAAGCGTCTTTTCGGCGTGATGATGCTGGCGCTGGCGGCCTGGATGCTCACGCGCATTGTGCCGGCACGGGCCACGCTGGCACTGTTCCTGGTGCCGGCCGTTGGTGCCTGTGTGGTGTTGTGGAGTCTGTCGCGTTCGCGCTCGGTCCTGGCACCGGTGCGCATGGGCGCACTCCTGGGTGCGGGCGCCGCGGCCGCGTATGCCGTGATGCTGCTGGTGGGCGCGGGACTCGGGGCCGAGAATCCGCTGGCGCCACTGTCCCGTCCCGTGCCGGAACTGGCATTCCAGAACATCTCCTCGGTGGCGCAGCTGAATCAGGTGGTGAAGCAGGCCGCCGCGCAGGGCGAGCCGGTGATGCTGGATTTCTATGCCGACTGGTGCACCTCCTGTAAGGAGATGCAGCACTACACTTTCAACGATCCGGCGGTACGCGCGACGCTGCGGCACGTGCGGCTGCTGCGCGCTGACGTCACGGCCAACAACGGCGACGATCAGGCGCTGCTGAAGCTGTTCCAGATACCCGGCCCCCCGACGATCGCCTTCTACGACTCGCAGGGCCACGAGCTGCGCCAATTCCGCGAGGTCGGCTACATGAACGCCCCACGCTTTACGGCGCTGCTGCAGCAGGCGCTGCTCGAACCGCACACCGCGCGCGCCGGATAGCGCTATCCTGCAGCCCTGAGCTGCCGGTGTGCCCCGCAGGGCCTGCGGGGGCGTACAAGCGTCGTGGGGGTTCCAAGCGTATGCGTCCGCTGATTCGCGTGCTGGGCACGCTGCTGCTGGTCCTTTGCGGCATCCTGGCCGGCTTCCTGGGCTACCGCACGCTGCACCGGCCCACGCTGATCGCGCAGCTCACTCCGGCAGCGCCCTTACCGCCGACGAACACCCCACAGCCGGCCCAGGCACCGGCGACTGCCGTCCCAGCCGCCGCCGCATCGATCCCCGAGACGCTGCCGGATGTGCAGATCCCGGACCTCAACGGCCAGCCGCGCTCGCTGCGCGACTACCTGGGCCATCCGCTGGTGGTGAACTTCTGGGCCACCTGGTGCGAGCCGTGTCGACGCGAGATGCCGCTGCTGCAGCAGCTCTGGCAGCAGCACCGCGCGCAGGGAATCGCAGTGCTCGGTGTCGCGGTGGATTCCAGAAGCGCCGTGCAGCAGTACCTGCATGCAACGCCCGTGGGCTATCCGATTCTCGCGGATGAAGATAAGGGCAGCGCCGCCGTGGCGCGCTTCGGTATCGAGCCGGTCCTGCCGTTTTCAGTGTTCACCGACGCTCAGGGTCGTATCGTCGCGGTCAAGGTGGGGGAGCTGCACCGCGACGAAGCCGAGGCCATTCTCGCGCACCTGCAGCAGGTGACCCTCGGCCGGGAGTCCCTGCCCGATGCGCGCCGTGAAATCGCAGCGCAGCTGCATGCCCTGGCAATCCAGCGCGCCAAAGAGGCCGTGCAGCCCTAGCCGGGAGCCGCCCGCGCCCAGGCGCACCCAGGCGCCACCGCCGCCGCCGCATGGGTGACACTTTGGGATCCTGCCGACCTGTTCCGCGCAGAAGCGTGCATTCTTCTGCCAAATAGTGGGCAAATCGCCGCAGATTGGGTACATTCTGCGGCGGCCAGGCAGGAGCTGCGATTTGGACATACGTAAAATCAAGAAAATGATCGAGCTGCTCGAAGAGTCGGGCATCGCCGAGATCGAGATCAAAGAGGGGGAGGAGACGCTGCGGATCGCCAGGGTGGTACCCGGACAGGCCACCTACGTGACCGCGCCGGCCATTGCAGCCCCGCAGGCGCCCCCTGCGGCCACCGCACCGGCGCCCGCCCCCTCGCCTGCCGCCACGACAGGGCAGAACGGTGAGGCCCTCACGGCGGCGGCAGGTGAGCACATCGTCACGGCCCCCATGGTCGGCACCTACTACGCATCGCCTTCCCCGGGGGCCAAGGCCTTCGTCGAGATGGGCGATGAAGTCGAAGTCGGCCAGGTTCTCTGCATCATCGAAGCGATGAAGATGATGAACCAGATCGAGTCCGAGCGAGCCGGTCGCATCAAGGCAGTACTGGTGAAGAACGGCGAGCCGGTCGAGTTCGATCAGCCGCTGTTCATCATCGAATAGGCACGCTACGCCTGTAGGCGAGCGGCGCCACGCTGCAGTTCCATGCCCATGCTCGAAAAAATTCTGATTGCCAACCGCGGCGAGATCGCGCTGCGCATCCTGCGGGCCTGTCGTGAGCTCGGCATCAAGACGGTGGCCGTGCATTCCACCGCGGATGCCAACCTGAAGCACGTGCTGCTGGCCGACGAGTCGGTGTGCATCGGCCCACCGCCCTCGGCGCAGAGTTACCTCAATATGCCGGCGATCATCAGCGCCGCGGAGGTGACCGATGCCGTCGCCATCCATCCTGGTTACGGCTTTCTGTCCGAGAACGCCGACTTCGCCGAGCGCGTGGAGAAAAGCGGCTTCACCTTCGTGGGGCCCAAGGCCGAGACCATCCGCGCGATGGGCGACAAGGTCTCGGCGATCCGCATCATGCGCGGCCATGGCGTGCCGTGCGTGCCGGGGTCGGACGGTGCGCTCGGTGAAAGCCCCGAAGATAACCTGCGCATCGCGCGCGACATTGGCTATCCGGTCATCATCAAGGCCTCCGGCGGCGGCGGCGGTCGCGGTATGCGCGTCGTGCACTCGGAGGGCTCGCTGCTCAGCTCCATCGCGGTGACGCGCTCGGAGGCGCTTGCAGCCTTCGGCAACGAAGCGGTGTACATGGAGAAGTTCCTCGAGCGCCCGCGGCACATCGAGTTCCAGGTGCTGGCCGATCACTACGGCAACGTCATCAGCCTCGGTGAGCGTGACTGCTCGATGCAGCGCCGGCATCAGAAAGTCATCGAAGAGGCGCCGGCGCCCGGCATCAGCGCGCGCCAGCGCAGAACCATGGGCGAGCGCTGCGTGGAGGCCTGTCGCGCAGTGGGCTATCGCAGCGCCGGCACGATGGAGTTCCTCTATCAGGATGGCGAGTTCTACTTCATCGAGATGAATACGCGCATCCAGGTCGAACACCCGGTCACCGAGCTCGTGACCGGCATCGATCTGGTGAAGGCGCAGCTGCTCATCGCCGGCGGCGAGAAGCTGGCCTATACGCAGGCGGACGTGCAGGTGCGGGGCCACGCGATCGAATGCCGCATCAACGCCGAGGATGCGCGCACCTTCATGCCCTCGCCCGGCCCGATCAAACTCTGGCATCCGCCCGGCGGCCCCGGCATCCGCGTCGACAGCCACCTGTACCTGGGCTACAACGTACCGCCCTACTACGACTCGCTGATCGGCAAGCTGATCGCGCATGGCGATACGCGCGAGACTGCGATCGCCCGCATGCGCAATGCCCTGTCTGAGTTCGTCGTGGAGGGCATCAAGACCAACACCGCCCTGCACCAGGAGATCCTGGCACACGCCGCGTTTCAGGCCGGCGGTCTGGATATCCATTATCTGGAGCGCCGGCTCGGGCTCAAGTGAGCGCGGCCGCTGCAGCTCCCATGCATGGTTATCTCGAGCTGAGCTTCGAGCTCGGCGCGCTATCGGCGCCCGAAGCGGAACAGGCCTGCCTCGCGGAAGGTGCGCTCGCCGTCACCCTGTGCGATGCCGTGGACGAGCCGGTGCTCGAGCCGCTGCCCGGAGAGCTCAGGCTGTGGCGCAGGACCCGCATGCAGGCGCTCTTTCCCGCCGCCACTGCCGATGCGCTGCTCATCGTCGCGCTCGCGCAGCGACTGGACTGCCCGCCGGGCGAGCTCGAGGTGCGGGCCGTGGCCGATCGCGTCTGGGAGCGCGAATGGCTGCGGGACTTTCACGCCATGCGCTTTGGCGAGCGGCTGTGGATCTGTCCACGCCATGAGCAGCCGGGTGCTTCCGGCGCCGTCGTGGTCCGATTGGATCCGGGTCTGGCCTTCGGCACCGGTACGCACCCGTCCACGGCGCTGTGCCTGCAGTGGCTGGACGAGCTGTCACGCACGCAGTCCGGGCTGATCGGCTGTACGGTGATCGATTACGGCTGTGGCTCCGGCGTGCTCGGGCTGGCCGCACTGGCGCTGGGCGCGCGGCGTGTGCATGCCTTCGATATCGATCCGCAGGCGCTGCTCGCCACGCGCGAGAACGCCGAGGACAACCACGTCGCGGACCAGCTGCGCACCTATGCACGCGCCGAGGATCTGCCGGCACGCTGCGATGTGCTGCTGGCCAATATTCTCGCGCCGATCCTCAAGCAGCGCGCCGCCGAGTTCGCGGGGCTGCTGCCGGCAGGATCTCGTCTCATCCTGGCGGGGCTGCTGGCTGAGGAATCAACCGAAGTGGCGACGGCGTTTGATCAGTGGTTTGATATGCAGCGCTACGCACAGCGCGACGGTTGGGTGGCGCTCAGCGGCACCCGACTCTGAGCCCGAGGGCGCCACTGCCGCCATGTTCACAGTCTGTCCCAAATGCACGCTGACGCTTGCCGTCACGGCGAATGATCTGCGCGTGGGCCAGGGCTATGTGCGCTGCGGTCGCTGCTCCAACGTCTTCAATGCACTGCTGAAGCTCTCCGAGGCTCCCGTCGAAGGCGCGGGTGCCGAGCTGCCCGAACTGCCGCAGGCAGATCCGGCCTCCACCTCGCAGATTCATCGCGCCATCACGGCCGCTGCCATCGACAGCGGCGCAGGCGCCGTGAGCAGCGCTGCCTCCTCGGTCGCCGCGCGTCCTGCACCCCGTGCACCGAACGCACCCAGTGCACCGGCCACTTCGCGCGGCCCGGCACCCGCGGCGAACAAGACAACCGCGGCAAGCACTGCCGCTGCGAGCACTGCCGCGGTGAGCACAGCGCCGGCTGTGGCGCCGTCAGCGCCCTCGGCCCGCACGGCATCGCCGGCACCGGCAGCACCTGCGGCTCCCGCGACACGCGCATCGCCTGGCCCGCGAGGGCCGGCGACTCCGGGGGCTGTCTCGGCAGCGCCGGCACGACCCGTTTCGCCTGCCCCCTCCATACCCTCACCTTCGGCTGCGGGCGCGGCTGCTATGGGCACCGGACTGCCGCGGCCCCGGCTCGCACAGCCGCCTGCGCCCACACAGCCTCTGCGCACACCGACGGCGCCGCCCACGTCCGCACCCAGCGCACCCACTGCGGCCTTCGCTGCATCGACACCCGGCGCAGCTGCGACGCGACCGCCCGGAGCAACGACGGCAGCCGCAGCCGCCGCCGCGCCCGCCGCGGCTGCCCCCGCGCCGAGGCCAGCAGTGAGCCCACCACCGATACGGGCAGCAGAAACCAATTCCGCGCCACCGATATCGGCGTCGCCCGGCCCTGAGCAACCGGCCACGGAAAGTGACGCGGATGCGCTCGATCAGTTCGAGATGGTCCTGCAGACCCTGGGCTTGAATGAGGACGGAGACGAGGCATCGCTGCGAGCGACGGGACGTGCGGCAGAACCGACGCAGACGGTGGAGAACATCGTGCTCGAAGGCGATGAAGTGCGGCAAAGCGAAGCCCACGTTCCGGACAGGCCACTCGATGAGCTGGATCTCTTCACGCGACGCCTGGGCATGGCCACGGGCGATACGGCGAACGCCGGGGCCGCCAGAGCAGCGCATGCGGCGCCCTCGTCAGGCACACCAGCCGCTGATGCTGCCGCGCCCAGCGAGCAGCGCCCCGCGGGCCGGCTGGCTGCGCGTCGTTCCCGCATGCCAGGGCGGCGTAGCAGCGATGGCGCAGCCAGCGCAGATGCAGCTCTGGCCGTGGCCCGGGCTGCCGGGCGCGATCCCGGCATCGCAGCCATCGAAGCCGCACAGATCGAGCAGGAAGAGTCGACGGCCGGGGCCGTCGGCTCGCCGGATTTCGACATTCCGGCGCTGCGCACCGCGCCGCCGATGCAGCAGCGCCTGTGGCTCGCCGGCTGCATTGCGCTGTTGGTGCTGCTGCTCGCTCAGTTCGTAAATCATTGGCGCGACGCGCTGGCGGCCTCCCCCACGTGGGGGCATCCGGTGACGGGACTGTATGCGGCGTTGGGTGTGCCGCTGCAACCGCATTGGGATCTGTCGGCGTACGAGGTACGCCAGCAGGGCGCGGAATCCGCGGGCGGCCCGCACGCGGCGATCCGCGTGCGCTTTTCTCTGGCCAATCATGCGACGCGGGCACAGCCGGTTCCGCTGCTGCGCCTGACGCTGCTGGACCGCTATGGACGCCGTGTGGCCGAGCGCGATCTGACGCCGGCTGACTACTGGCCCAAGGGACGCTCGATGCAAAGCTTCCTCGCGGCGGATGAGCGCGTCGACACCGAAGTTCAGGTGCGCGATCCGAGCGCCGACAGTGCCAGCTTCGAGCTCGATGTCTGCCTGCCCGCTGGCCGCGGTGGCATTCACTGCGCCGGGGACGTCGCGGCCGCCGCGGCCGCCGGCGTCCCACCATGAGCGTATCGATCGGACCCTACCGGCTACCGGGTCCCGTCCTGCTGGCACCGATGGCCGGCGTCACGGATCGCCCCTTCCGCCTGCTGTGCCGACATTTCGGCGCCGCGCTGACGCCTGCGGAGATGCTCAGCGCGGATCAACGTCTGTGGTCCTCGCCCAAATCGCAGCGTCGCATGGACCACGACGGAGAGCCCGAGCCTCGTGTCGTACAGCTCGTCGGCAGCGATCCCGCGGAGCTCGCCGCGGCCGCGCGTGTCAACGTCGATCTCGGTGCGCAGATCATCGATATCAACATGGGCTGTCCGGCCAAGAAGGTATGCAATCGCGATGCCGGCTCCGCGCTGCTGGCCGACGAGGCGCTCGTGGCACGCATACTCGCGGCGGTCGTGAGCGCCGTGAGCGTGCCGGTGACGCTCAAGATCCGCACTGGCGTGGATCCGGCGCGGCGCAATGCTGCACGCATCGCGGCCATCGCGCAGGCATGCGGCATCGCGGCGTTGACCATTCATGGCCGCACACGCGCTGATCATTTTCGTGGCGATGCGGAATACGCCACGATGCGCGAGGCGCGTTCATCGCTGCAGATCCCCCTGATCGCCAATGGTGATATCGATTCCGCTGCGCGCGCCCGTCGGGTACTTGATTTCACGGGTGCGCAGGGAGTAATGATCGGCCGCGCCGCGCAGGGCGCACCATGGATCTTTCGTGATGTCAATGCGCAGCTCACGCATGGCACATCCGCACCGACACTCTTGCGCGCGTGCAAGACTCAGATCATTCTTCAGCACCTCGAGTCCCTGTACGCGTTCTACGGCGAGTACACGGGACTGCGAATGGCTCGCAAGCATCTCGCCTGGTATTGCCGACAGCACGCACAGTTCGAATCACTGCGCCCGGAATTGATGGGCGCGCAGGATTCGGCGTCGCAGTTTGCAGTGGCGCGACGAGGCTTCGAAGAGTGGACACGACTGGAAGCGGCGTAAATGTGCGCGGCCGCTCGCAGGTCTCGGGAGATTCGCGCATGCAAAACAAAATGGGTCCACCCAGGCAATCTATGGCGACATCCAGCGGCGTGAAGGGTGGCAACCACAGGGCAAACGGCCACGCCTCCCGGTCCGGCAGCCTCGGCATGAACGGCAGCGCAGGCAGTAACGGCAGCGCCCTCAGCGGCATCAGTGGCAGTGCGAACGGCGCCGCCACTGGCGGCAGCGCCCTCGCCGTCTCGAAGTCCCACGGCAGCGCGCGCGCCACCGCGCCGACGCGGGGCGGCAATGCAGCACGCACGCGCGAGCTGCCGCTGCGCGGGCATACCGAGCGCGCGTTGCAGGAGTACTTCGCCAGCCTCAACGGTCATCGACCGGCGCGTCTCTACGACATGGTGCTGCACGAGGTCGAAGAGCCGCTGTTTCGCGCGGTACTCGATTACGCCGCCGGCAATCAGAGCCGCGCGGCCGGCATCCTCGGGATCAATCGCGGCACGCTGCGCAAGAAGCTGCGCGAACTCGGTCTGTCCGAGTAATGTCGGCCATCCGTCGGGCACTGCTGTCAGTCTCCGACAAGCGCGGCCTGGCCGGCTTCGCCGCGCGCCTGCACCAGCGCGGCGTGCAGCTGCTGTCCACCGGAGGCACGGCCCGTACGCTCGAGAGCGCAGGGCTGCCGGTGCGCGAAGTCGCCGACTACACCGGCTTTCCCGAACTGATGCACGGCCGCCTGAAAACGCTGCATCCACGCGTGCACGGCGGCCTGCTCGCCCGTCGCGGCATCGACGAGCCGCAGATGCAGGCGCATGGCATCGAGCCGATCGATCTGCTGGTCGTGAATCTCTACCCGTTCGCAGCAACGGTTTCGCGTGCCGACGTCAGCTTCGCCGAGGCCATCGAGCAGATCGATATCGGCGGTCCTGCGATGCTGCGTTCGGCAGCCAAGAATCATGCGGATGTGACCGTGCTGGTCGACCCGGCCGACTACACGGGCGTGCTCGAGGAGATCGAAGCGTCGGGCGAGACATCCATCGACACCCGCGCGCGCCTCGCCGCCAAGGCGTTTGCGCATACTGCCCAGTACGACGCACGCATTGCCGCCTGGCTGCGCGAGCGCAGCACCGATGAAGCCAGCCTGTTTCCCGAGTCGCTGGCGCTGTGCTATGAGCGGCAGTACGAGCTGCGCTACGGGGAAAATCCGCATCAGCGCGCCGCCCTCTATCGCGCGCCACTGGCGCGCGGCGCGTCGGTGGCCGAGGCGCAGCTGCTGCAGGGCAAGGAACTCTCCTATAACAATCTCACCGACGCCGAGGCGGCGATCGAGTGTGTGCGTCAGCTCGAGGGCCCCGGCTGCGTCATCGTCAAGCATGCCAATCCGTGCGGAGCGGCGGTCGCGGGCGATGCCCACAGCGCCTACCGCGCGGCGCTGCGCACCGATCCGAGCTCGGCGTTCGGCGGCATCATCGCCTTCAATCGGCCGCTGGACGGACCCTGCGCGCAGGCCATGCTCGAACAGCGATTCGTCGAGGTGATCGCCGCCCCGAGTGTCGCGCCCGAGGCGCGCTCAGCCCTGGCCGCAAAGCCGCAGATTCGGCTGCTGGTGCTGGGCGATCTCACTGCCGAAACCCACGATGACATCGAGCTGCGCAGCGTCGGGGGCGGCCTGCTGCTGCAGCAGCGCGACCGCCTGAGGCTCGATCCGGCCGATCTGAAGCTCGTCACGCGGCGCGCGCCCGCGGCGCGCGAGCTCGCGGATATGCTCTTCGCCTGGCAGATCGTGCAATTCACCAAGTCCAACGCCATCGTGCTGGCGCGCGATGGCGCGACACTCGGCATCGGGGCCGGTCAGACCAGCCGCGTCTACGCCACGCGCATCGCCGTCATGAAGGCAAATGAGGAGCGCCTGCCCCTGCAGGGCGCAGTGCTGGCCTCCGATGCCTACTTTCCGTTTCGCGATGGCATCGATGCCGCGGCAACGCAGGGGGTGGCGGCCATCATTCAGCCCGGCGGCTCACGCCGCGATGAGGAATGCATCGCGGCTGCCGATGAGCATGGCGTGGCGATGGTATTCACGGGTGTGCGGCACTTCCGCCATTAGCGCGCCATGAAGGTACTCGTGGTCGGCGGCGGCGGCCGCGAGCACGCGCTCGCCTGGGCGTGTGCGCGCTCCCCTCGCGTCAGCGAGGTGCTCGTGGCGCCCGGCAATGCGGGCACGGCCCTCGAGCCGCACGTACGCAATGTGGAAGTCGGCGCCAGCGATCTCGGCGGCCTCGTGCGTCTGGCGCGCCGCGAGCGACCGGACCTGACCATCGTCGGTCCGGAAGCGCCGCTGGTCGCGGGCATCGTCGATGTGTTCGAATCCGCGGGCTACCGCTGCTTCGGTCCGCGTCAACACAATGCGCACCTGGAGGGCTCCAAGGTCTTTGCCAAGGAATTCCTGCAGCGTCATGGCATCCCGACCGCAGCCTGGCGGCGCTTCACCGCCCAGGACTACGACGCCCAGTGGGTGCGCTCCCAGCACGCGCCCCTGGTGATCAAGGCCAGCGGCCTCGCCTCCGGCAAGGGCGTGGTGATCGCCGAGAGCAGCGAGCAGGCCGACGCGAGCGCACGCGCCATGCTCGCCGGACGCTTCGGGGAGGCCGGCGCCGAGATCGTCGTGGAGGAGTTTCTGCCGGGCGAGGAGCTCAGCTTCATCGTCATGGCCGACGGGGTGCACGTGCTGCCGCTCGCCAGTTCGCAGGACCACAAGCGGCTGGGTGACGGGGACACAGGGCCCAATACCGGCGGCATGGGCGCCTACTCGCCGGCACCGGTGCTCGATGAGGCACTGCATGCGCGCGTCATGCGCGAGATCATTCAGCCGACCATCGCGGGACTGGCGCAGGAGGGCACACCCTACACCGGCTTTCTGTATGCCGGGCTCATGATCGGCGCGGATGGCGCCCCGCGCGTGCTCGAATTCAACTGCCGGCTCGGTGATCCGGAAACCCAGCCGCTGCTCGCGCGCCTGCGCAGCGACCTCATCGACCTGTGTGAAGCGGCACTGGATGCACGTCTACACCAGGTCAGCGCCGACTGGGATGCACGCAGTGCGCTCGGCGTCGTGCTCGCGGCCGCCGGTTACCCGGACGCGGTGCGCAGCGGTGACGTGATCGAGGGCCTGGATAAGGCGGCCGCGCTGCCGGGCAAGGTATTTCATGCCGGCACGCTGCCGAGCGAGCGCGGCGTCATCACCCACGGCGGACGGGTGCTATGTGCCGTCGGTCTCGGCGCCTCCATCCACGAAGCGCAGCAGCAAGCCTATGCGCTGGCAGCCTGCATTCACTTCCCGGGTATGCAGCTGCGCCGGGACATCGGCTATCGCGCGCTGACCCGACCTGCGAGCCGATGAGCACAGCGGATGCCGACGAGCCGGCGAGCGCGCCAGCGCCGGCGGGTGAACGGCGGGTTCCGGGGCTCACCCCGGCACTGCGGCGACAGGCTCGCCTGCTGTTTCGCCTGCTGAGCGCGATCAGCCCCTCGCTCGCAGCGCGGGTCGCGGCCTACCTCTTCGTGCGGCCGCGCGCGCGCGCGATCAGCGCGCTCGAAGCGCAGTTCCTGAAGTCGGCGCGTGCGCGCCGTCTGTCGACATCGGACGGCACCATCCAGCTGTATGAATGGCCCGCCGCGGGCCCCACCGTGCTGGTGGTGCATGGCTGGATCTCCCATGCGGCGCGGCTGGAGGAGATCATCCGGGCGCTGCAGGCGCAGGGGCTGCGCGTACTGGCCTGCGATGCGCCGGCACACGGGCGCTCCTCGGGCAGCCAGGCGGATCTGCAGCGGTATCGCGCGGCGATCGCCGCTGTCAGTCGCGATGCCGGGCCGATCGCCGGGATCATCGCCCATTCCTTCGGGGCCATGGCCGCGGTGAGCTGGCTCGCCGGGGATCCCGCCGCGGCGAGCGTGCAGGCCGCGGTGCTCGTGGGCTTGCCGCGTGACGTCGGCTATCTGCTGGAATCCTTCACCCTCGCCGTGGATCTCGGCACGCCCGTCATCGAACGGCTGCGGCGGCTATTTCATGCACGCTATGGCCGTTACCCCGAGGAGTTCTCGGCGCGCGAGCTCGCCCAGTCGATCCACATTCCGGTGCTGCTGGTGCATGGCGCCGAGGACGACCTGGTGCCGATCGCGCACGCCGATGAGATCGTGGATGCCCTGTCGGCCGGCCGCCTGCATATCGCGACGGGTCTGAATCACAGCGCGCCGCTGCGCGATCCGGGCAGCATCGCGCTGATGGTGGGCTTTCTCGCTGAGCGATTGCTCAGAAGCTCAGACGCGCGAACACTTCGGGCCCATTGATCTTGAACTGCACGAACCCGGACGGGTCCGTATGCAGCAGATCCACGTAGACGCGCTCGTATTCGTAGCCGGCGCCCAGGGCAAAGTTGGCGCGCCAGCGATACTGCAGGTCGGCGTGATAGATGCCGAGCAGACCGGCGTTGTCGTTGATGGTCGCTTTGAAATACTGGCCGCGCGCGTTCAGCGACCAATGATGGTCGATGCGCACGGTGCCGTCGGCCGCGAACGTCACGAACGGCCCGGCCTCACTGTAGGTCGCACGCTGCGGCGTATTGGGTACCTGTGCGGTGGCATCGGCCTGGATCAGATGCAGGGCTGCGCCGAGGCCCAGCTCGAAGCGGTCGGTACGGATGAACGAATAGGTATAGGTGAAATCGGTCTGGCGCCAGTCGATCTGCGACTGCAGAAGCGAATTCGCCTTGAAGGGCTGATCGCCGTATTGCAGCGGCGCGGTCAGCTCGGCCTCACCCGATCGGCGCAGATCGATGAAGTTCAGCCGCAGGCGGTTGCGGCGCTCGAGTCGGAACATCAGCTCGGCGCGTGCCTGACTGGTGCGGTCGGAGAGACCCAGTGTCTGCTCGGCGGAAAATGGCGTGCCGGCCATGCCGGTAGCCGGGTCGAATTGTGCCTGGGTGCTGACGTGACCCATGAAATAGATCGCGCGCAGCGCGAAGTGATCGGTAATCGGACTGGGGGTGCTCGGCTCGGGCCGCTCGGCGCGTCGCCGGCGCTGGCGAGCTGCGCCGCCGATCGGGATGCGCCGCGGCGGCGGCGTGGCACTCTGAGTCACCGGTGCCGCCGGCGCGGACAGCTCATTATTGGAGGGTGAACTCGCAGCGGCGCCCGACGCAGTGGCACCGGGCGCGGTGACGCCCGCTGGGGAGGATTGAGCAGGTCCACGGGCCGCCGGCGGCTCGGTCCCCGGTGCAGGCGCGGCCGCGGGGGGTGGCGGAGTTGCAGACAGCGGCAGCGGTGCAGTCGGCGCACCCGTCTGCGCGCGCGAGGCCGTTGGTGCGGCCGGCGAGGATTGCCCGACCGATCCCTGGGCATGCAGCACCGCGCTGACGGCCAGACACGCCGCACCGATCCACCAGCCTCGCATGACTGATTCCGCGCTCCCTGCCGCGCCCGGCTTGCTGCCGAGGAAGCCCGGATCATGTCCAATCCGCCCCGGTATCGCCAGAGTAGGCAGCTTGCGACAGTTCAGGAATGAGCAGTGCGTCGCAGGTGGGGCGGGTAATCAGAGGACGGCCGAGCGTCGACAGCCGCGCGTATCAAGCGTCACCACGGACAGCGCTGGTAACTGATCGGCGATCAGCCTGCAGCGCCCCCCGCGTGAAGGTGCCGACTTCCGGGCGCCTCAGCGCTTCATCGACTCGAAGAATTCCGAGTTCTGCTTGGTGTCCTTCATCTTGTCGAGCAGGAACTCGATCGCCGCCAGCTCATCCATCGGATGCAGGAGCTTGCGCAGGATCCACATCTTGGCGAGCTCGCCCGGGTCGGTGATCAGCTCTTCTTTGCGCGTGCCGGAGCGGTTGATGTTGACCGCGGGGAACACGCGCTTCTCGGAGATGCGCCGGTCCAGATGAATCTCGGAGTTGCCTGTGCCCTTGAACTCCTCGTAGATCACATCATCCATCTTCGACCCGGTGTCGATGAGCGCAGTCGCGAGAATCGTGAGGCTGCCGCCCTCCTCGATATTGCGTGCCGCACCGAAGAAACGCTTGGGGCGCTGCAGCGCGTTGGCATCCACGCCACCGGTGAGCACCTTGCCCGAGGAGGGCACCACGGTGTTGTAGGCACGGGCCAGACGGGTGATGGAATCGAGCAGGATCACTACGTCCTTCTTGTGCTCGACCAGGCGTTTGGCCTTCTCGATGACCATCTCGGCGACCTGCACGTGGCGTGCAGCCGGCTCATCGAAGGTACTCGAAACGACCTCGCCCTTGACCGTGCGCTGCATCTCGGTGACTTCCTCGGGCCGCTCGTCGATGAGCAGCACGATGAGGTAGACCTCGGGATGATTGGAGGTGATGGCGGTGGCGATATTCTGCAGCAGCATCGTCTTGCCGGCTTTGGGCGGAGAGACGATGAGGCCGCGCTGGCCCTTGCCGATCGGCGCGACCAGGTCGATGGTGCGCGCGGTGAGATCCTCGGTGCTGCCGTTGCCGCGCTCGAGCTTCAGGCGCTTGGTCGGGTGAAAGGGTGTCAGATTCTCGAACAGCACCTTGTTACGGGAGCTGTCCGGCGAGTCGAAATTGATCTCGCCGACCTTCAGCAGCGCAAAGTAGCGCTCGCCGTCCTTCGGCGGGCGGATGAGTCCGGAGACGGTATCGCCGGTGCGCAGATTGAAGCGCCGGATCTGGCTCGGGCTCACATAGATGTCGTCGGGGCCGGCGAGATAGGACCCGTCGGCCGAGCGCAGGAAGCCGAAGCCGTCCTGCAGGATCTCGAGGACGCCGTCGCCGTAGATGTCCTCGCCGTTCCTCGCGTGCGCCTTCAGGATCGAGAAAATGATGTCCTGCTTGCGCGAGCGTGCCAGGCCTTCCAGCCCCATCGACTCGGCCATCTTGACCAGCTCGTGGATCGGCTTGGCCTTGAGCTCGGTGAGATTCATCGAGCTGCGCGAGGCGGCCAGCTCCGCCGGGGAGATGATCTCGGCGTCGTCGTCACCCAGCGGCTCGAAGTCCTGCATCATGTGGTCGTCGGGACGACCGTTGCCGCGATTGCCGTCGCGCGGGCCCTGACGATGCTGGCCCTTGTTGGGTCGATTGCGACCCTGATTACCCAGATAGCCTCTCACGGCCGGTTGCCTCGCGCCTGCGCCGCGGCAGCCACCGGCGCCGGCAGATGCTGCTCCAGGAAGGCCGCCAGCTGCGACTTGGAGAGTGCACCGACCTTCTGCGCTTCGACGGTGCCGTTCTTGAACAGGATCAGCGTCGGGATGCCGCGGATGCCGAACTTTGGCGGGGTCTGCGGGTTCTCATCGATATTGAGCTTGGCGATTCGCAGGCGGTCCTGGTACTCGTCGGCGATCTCCTCGAGGATCGGCGCAATCATCTTGCATGGCGTGCACCACTCCGCCCAGAAGTCCAGCAGCACGGGCTTTTCAGCCTTCAGGACATCGTTGGTAAAGCTGGCATCCGAGGTATGCACTATGTGCTCGTTACTCACGCGCTTGGGCCTCCATGGAGGGCGAATCGGGAAGGGTAGGGACAGACGCTCGAAGCGGGTCTGTGGAATTGGTCGGTATTTGAAGTGAATATGGGGACAAGAAGATGAAAATCGAGCCGGATAAGGAATTAACGCACGGACATGGAACTATGAGCGATCCGCATCGGGATCTCGCGGCGGGGCTGTTACCGTGCCCGCGACGCCGCCAACGGTTACACTAGTGCTGGTTTAGCCTTGGATTGCTTGCGTCAGGTGGCTTGGCAGGTGCGGACAGAACGGCCGCCGGTCTGGCTTTATTTTTAGCCCTTTTCAGGCTGCTTTGCAAGCCTCACAACCGCGGCTGCAACGCCGCTACCGGATATTAATGAGTGATCAACATCTCAGTTCCCTGACCTTCGCTTCTCTGCCCCTGGCCCCAAGCCTCATGCAGGGTATCCTCGACGCCGGCTTCACCTACTGCACACCCATTCAGGCGCAGACGCTGCCGCTGGCACTGCAGGGCCGCGACGTCGCCGGCCAGGCGCAGACCGGCACCGGCAAAACTGCCGCCTTCCTGGTGGCGCTGTACCAGTCGCTGCTCACACGCCCGGCCCCGCCCGGGCGCTCCCCGACGTCGGTTCGCGCCCTGATCGTCGCGCCCACGCGCGAGCTCGCGGTGCAGATTCACAAGGATGCCGAAGTGCTTGGCAAGCACACCGGCATGAAGCTCGCCGTGGTATTCGGCGGCACGGACTACGACAAGCAGCGTCGCACGCTCTCCGAGGGCGTGGATCTGCTCGTGGGCACGCCCGGCAGGCTGATCGATTACTTCAAGCAGCATGTCTTCGATCTGCGACATGTGCAGGTGATGGTGCTCGATGAAGCCGATCGCATGTTCGATCTGGGTTTCATCGCCGACATCCGCTATATCCTGCGGCGTCTGCCGCGGCCCGAGCATCGCCAGTCGATGCTGTTCTCGGCGACCCTCTCGCATCGCGTGCTCGAGCTCGCCTACGAGCACCTGAATAATCCGGAGCTGGTGCGCATCGAGCCCGACAAGGTCACGATCGACCGCATCCGCCAGGTCATCTACTTTCCGGCGATGGAAGAGAAGATTCCGCTGCTGGTCGGGTTGCTCAGAGAAACCGAAGCCCATCGCACCCTGGTGTTCGTGAATACACGGCGCATGGCCGAGCGGCTCGAGCAGGTGCTGCATGCCAACGGTTTCAGCGCGCAGGCGCTCTCCGGCGATGTGCCCCAGCCCAAGCGCCTGCGCTTCCTGCGCGAATTCCACGACGGCAAGCTCGCCGTGCTGATCGCCACCGACGTTGCCTCCCGTGGCCTGCACATCCCGGATGTCAGCCATGTGTTCAACTTCGACCTGCCGCAGGATGCGCCGGATTACGTGCACCGCATCGGACGCACCGCGCGTGCGGGCGCGGAAGGCGACGCCATCAGTTTCGGCTGCGAGGAGTATGCGATCGGATTGCCGGACATCGAGAACTACATCGGCCACAAGATCCCGGTGGCAGCCGTGACCCCCGATCTGCTGGCGGCGATCGAGCACCCACCGCGCGAGCCCGGCTCGCGCTCGGGGCCGCCTCGCGGTGGCCGCGGCGGCGGTCGGCGTGGCGGGCGGCCCGGCGGACCACGCTCCGGTGGCGCTGGCCGCGGACGCGGGGATGGCGCGCGCGGCGGTCCTCGTCACGGCCATTGACGCGCGACGGTTGAGGCGAGGCGCGTCAGAGCAGCAGCTCGGCCACCGAGTCCACCGCCGGAAATTCTTCCTGCAGGCGCGCATTCATCGAGCTGTCGGGCCGGCGCACTGCGTACACCTGGGCAATCCCGGCGGCGCGCGCGGCGCGCAGCACCGGCAGGCTGTCGTCGACGAACAGGCTGCGGGCGCGATCGAAGGTTTCGACCCGCGCCACCTCCTGCCAGAAGCGCGCATCCTCCTTTGGCGCCCCAAACAGGTGCGAGCTGAAGGTCGCATCAAAGTAGCTGACGACCTGGGTGCGGGCATCCTTGATGGCCAGCGTGGTCGGATGCGCATTGGTCAGCAGCACCAGCCGCTTGCCGGCGGCGCGCACCCGGCCGAGAAACTCGCGCGCACCCGGCAGCCAGCGCACGCCATGCGCCTCGGCGTGCTTGAGGGCCACGATATCGAGCTCGAGCTCGCGGCTCCAGTAGTCGATGCAGTACCAATCGAGCGTGCCCTCGCGTGCGCGAAAGCGCGGTGCCAGCAGCGTGCGCGCCTGCTCGATCTCGATGCAGCGCGCCCGCGCCCAGGCATCCGGCACGCATTCGCGCCAGAAGCGGTTGTCAAATGCCAGGTCGAGCAGCGTGCCATCCAGATCCAGCAGCACCGTGTCGATCTGCTGCCAGGGCACGGGGGGTGCATCGGTCACGTCGGCTATGATAGTGGCTGGAAAATCCATGTCCCAGACCCCTCATCAGTCCCTGACCCAGGAGCAGCTGCGCACCTGGTTGCCCGCGGTGATCGACATCGCCGTGGCCGCCGGCCGCGACATTCTGCGTATCTACGAGGCGGATTTCGACGTCACGCTCAAGCGCGACCGCTCGCCGCTGACCGAGGCGGACCTTGCGGCGCAGCGCACGATCGGGGCGGGACTTGCGGCGCTGACGCCGCAGATCGGCATGCTCGGGGAGGAGTCGGCGCCGGCGGTGTTCGAGCAGCGCCGCAGCTGGCGGACCCTCTGGCTGGTCGATCCGCTGGATGGCACGCGCGAGTTCGTCAAGCGCAACGGCGAATTCACGGTCAACATCGCGCTGGTTGACGCCGGCGAGTCGGTGCTCGGCGTGGTCTATGCGCCGGTCACGGGAGTGGCGTACGCCGCGGCGCGCGGCTGCGGCGCCTTTCGCCGCAGCGCCGACGGCCAGCGCACGCCGCTGCACGTCGCCGCGGCTGCCGCCGGGACGCTGCGCGTGCTCGCCAGCCGCTCACACGGGGATGCCGTGCTCGACCGCATGCTCGAGCGGCTCGGCACCACGCAGCGCATCAGCATCGGCAGCGCGCTGAAGTTTGGTTTGCTCGCCGAGGGCGCCGCCGATCTCTATGTGCGCCGCGGCAGCACCTGCGAATGGGACACGGCAGCCGGCCATGCCGTGGTGCTCGAAGCCGGTGGGGCCGTGGTGGATTTCACCGGCCGGCCGCTGCGCTACAACGAGCGCGACACGCTGATCAATCCGTCCTTCATCGCCTACGCCGACGCCAGTCAGGACTGGGCAGCGCGCCTCGCCGCACCGGGCGGCGCCTCCGGCGCGCCATGAGCGAGCCGGCAACGACGCAGCTGCGCCGCGTCGATCTGCACACGCACAGCTGCTGCTCGGACGGTGCGCTCGCGCCCAGCGAGCTCGTCAGCCTTGCGGCCACGCGGGGGGTTTCCACGCTGGCGCTGACCGATCACGACACGCTCGAGGGACTGCCCGAGGCTCAGCTCTCCTGCGAGCAGCACGGCATCCGGTTCGTCCCGGGCGTGGAGCTGTCCTGCCGCTGGCAGGAGGTCGAGACCCACGTGCTGGGGCTGGGAATCGATGCCACCCATGGGGCGCTGCGCTCGCTGTGCAGCCAACAGCGCCAGCGTCGACAGGCGCGCATCGAGGCGATCGGTGCGCGCCTGAGTGCGCTGGGGCTGCCCGGGCAGGTGCTGGTCGATGGCGCGCTGGGCGCCGCCGCGCCCACGCGTGCACATCTGGCCGAAGGGCTCAAACGGCACGGTTTTGCAGCGAGCGCCCAGGAAGCGTTCGACCGCTACCTGGCTCGCGGACGCCCCGGCTTCGTGGCGGCGGCCTGGCCCTCCCTTGCGACCATCATCGAGCATGTCCTGGGCGCCGGGGGCATGGCGGTGCTGGCCCATCCACATCGCTATGGACTGTCCGGCACCCGCTTGAGTGAACTGACCCACGAGTTCAAACGCCTGGAGGGGGCCGGTATCGAGGTCAGCGTCGCCGGAATGAGCCCGGCCAAGACATCCGAGGCGGCCCGGCTGGCACGGCGTTTCGATCTGGCCGGCTCCATGGGGTCCGATTTCCACCAGCCCGGTATACCGTGGCGCCCGCTGGGGCGCTTGGTTAAGCTACCTGAGGCCGTGATACCCATCACCGCGAGGCTGGCATAGGCGCAATCGCGCCGCTGAGGGAGCTCGCGCGGGGGCGCTGCGAATGAGTGAGTCGGAAGACAACGTCGACCGCGACCTGTTCCGGAGTATGCAGCGGCTGCGCGACCTGCGCATCCAGCACCGCGATCTGGATGAGGTCATCTCGCGACTGTCGATGGACCTGCACATCGATGAGCTGCAGCTCAAGCGGCTGAAGAAACGCAAATTGATACTCAAGGATCAGATCCTGAAGCTCGAGAGTGAATTGATCCCGGACCTGAACGCCTGAGGTCATGAAGCCGTTGGAGCTCGACCCGCGGGACCTGCAGTTCCGATTCGTGCGTGCCGCCGGGCCCGGCGGACAGAATGTCAACAAGGTCGCAAGCGCCGTACAGCTGCGATTTGATCTGGCCAACACACGCGCGCTCTCCGAGCCTGCCAAGGCGCGTCTGCGCCGGCTGGCGGGCGCACGCCTGACCGCCGATGGCGCGGTACTGATCGCCGCGCGCAATCACCGCACGCAGGCGGCGAACCGGCGCGAGGCGCTCGCGCGACTGCACGAGCTCATCGAGCGCGCGCTGATCACGCCAACTCCACGCGTGCCGACGCGGCCGAGCGCGGGCTCGCGCGAACGGCGGCTCAACGACAAGCGCCGCCGCCAGAGCCTCAAGCGCACACGCGGCGCCTTCGAGCAGTAGCAGTCGGCTTTCATGCAGACCCTGCAGCAACTGGCCGGCCGCGTGTATTACGGCAACAGCCTGGGCCACTACGCCGAGGCGCTGGCCATCTTCCTGGTGCTGCTGACACTGCTGCCGCTGGTGCGCCTGGCGCTCTCGCGCCGGCTGCGCTCTTTGCAGCCGCACGAAAATCCGACGTCGCTGGAGCTGTCGATCGCACTGGTGGAGCACACCACGCGGCTGTTCATCGTCGCGGTCTCGGCCTATGCCTCGCTCAAGTCGCTGCGCCTGCCGCCGCCTTCCGATCACATCATCAACATCCTGATCCAGATTGCGACCTGGGTTCAGGTGGCACTGTGGGGCATGCAGACCGCTATCTTTGCCATCGACCGGCACCGCCGGCGCATCGGTGCCACCGCGCAGCTGCCGACCTACGCGATCCTGCGCTTCGTGATCCTGGTGCTGGTCTGGGCGCTGTCACTGCTGATGCTGCTGGCCAACCTCGGCGTCAACATCACTGCGCTGGTCACGAGCCTGGGCATCGGTGGCGTCGCCTTCGCGCTGGCGATCCAGAACGTGCTTGGCGACATCCTGGCCTCGCTCGCGATTGCCTGGGACAAGCCCTTCGAGCTCGGCGATGAGCTGCACCTCGGGGACACCATCGGCACCGTCGAGCAGATCGGCATCAAGAGCACGCGCCTTCGCAGCCTCGACGGCGATCAGATCATCATCGGCAACTCGCAGCTGCTGACGCAGCAGATCCGCAACTTCGGCCGTGCCCGCGAGCAGCGCATCACGCTGGTGCTGACCCTGGCCTTCGATACCCCACCCGACGCGCTGCGCGACTTCCCCGCGCAGATCGAGCAGGCCGTGCGCGCACTGCCGGGGGCACGCTTCGATCGCTGCTGGCTGCGCGGACTGGGCGGTGCGGGCTTCGAGTTCGAGCTGAGCGTCTACGATACGGCGCCGACGCGTACACGGCCGGGCGCGATGCGTCAGCAGTTGCTGCTGGGAGTGCTGGACAGACTGACCGCCGGTGGGCTGGGCTTTACCTCGCCAAGCTCCCCGGTGCTGTCGTGGGCCCGAAAGCCCGAGGCGCCCGCCCCCGCCGCTGCCGTCACCCCCGCCGCTGCCGTCACCCCAGCGCTACCGCCCCCGGCGAAACCATGACGCGTGCAAAGAGCTTCGCGCCGGTGATCGCGCCGGATGCGCGAATATTGATCCTCGGCAGCATGCCCGGCACGGCCTCGCTCGCCGCCGCTCAGTACTATGCGCATCCCTGTAACCAGTTCTGGCGCATTCTGGGCGAGATCTGCGGCGCCGGACCGGATCTGGCCTATCCCATGCGCCTGGAACGACTGCGTGCGCGCGGGATCGCGCTCTGGGATGTGCTCGCATCGTGCGTGCGGCCGGGGAGCCTCGATTCGGCGATCGAGCACGCTTCCGCCATCGCCAACGATGTACCGGCACTGTTGCACACCGCGCCGGGCATCCGTCGCATTGGCTGCAATGGCGCGACCGCCTACCACGGGGTGCGGCGCTACTTCGGTGGCGAGCTCGATGCGCGCGGCATCCAGGTGCTGCGCCTGCCCTCGACCAGTCCCGCCAATGCCGGCTGGAGCCTGGCGCGCAAGCTCGCAGCCTGGCGCGCGGCGTTCGCAGAAGCCGCCAGCGCCGCCGGGGCCGATGCGTCAGGCCTCTGAGGTCAGGATGCCGCGGCGATCGAACTGCAGCCGTAGCGTTCGCATGATCAGATCCCGCTGGGAATCGATGACCCCTGCCGCCTGGGCATAGCGCGGCCATGGCCTGACCGCGTCCATCACTGCCGCCAGGATGGCACCCGCCCTGCCGCGCTTCAGTCCCGCGACCTGCGCGACCGCGTCGAAATCCTCGCGGCGAAACCCGTCCGAATTGCCGTTGATCGTCATCTGATGCCGGCGCGTCCACAGGCCCGCGGGGTTATAGGCGTAGGTGACATCGAATGCGGGCGACAGCGTCCACGTGCCCGATTTGTCCATCAGAAAGGCGATGTTCTTGACATGATCGTCATGGTTGCGGGCGATGACATTGAAGACCATGCGGCGAAATTGCTGCTCGCGGGCGTGCATGGAAAGACCCAGCCGCTTGATGACATCGAAGGCCTGCTCGTAGGAATAAGTGCCGGCTGAGTTGAAATCGAAGTGTGCGAGCGCGGCCAGCGACTGCATATGCAGCTTGCCGCCGTCACTCAGCCGGTCGAACCGTCGCGTCATGAAATGGCGCCGGCCGTTCTCCTCCAGCAGACGACATTCGGACATCTCGACGCCGGCAGCGGCCGCCATGAGGGCGTAGGCATACTCGATGGCCGTATATCCCTGGGGGTCCTCGAGCTCTTTGTCGCTGTTGGCACTGACGCCGTCGAACTTGAGCAACCAGTAATCGAACCCGGGCGGCGCCTTGACCTGCCCCGAGCGCACCTCGTTGGTGTGCCGATTCCACGCGACAATCGCCTTCGCGCGGGCGCCGCCGGCAGAGGTGCCCACGCGCAGGATTTCCCGCAATCCATCCGCCCGCCGGCCCGGCGCAAATGACGTGCGCAGCGAGGCTCGATGCGTGAGCACCTCCGAGGCCAGCCTGACCAGCTGATCCAGCTGCACCCTGGCCGATCGACGCAGTGGCGGCCCGGTCGCGGGCGCGAACTCCAGGGCCCCCATGCCGCGCACCCCGATGTAGCACAGCCGTTCGATGATATTGAAGCTTTCGGGCAGCCTGCCTCGCGAGGCGAGCCAGGCATCGATCAGTGCGTTGCCGAATTTGTCCGGCAGCGAATCGGCGAGCAGGCCGGGCAGGCCGTGAAAGGCTTGCTGCGGCAGAGAAGGGAATTCATAGACGCGTCGCGACAGGGGCATGGTGAGCGGGGAGAGCTCGATGCCGCTGCCGACGAAGGCGGGGACATATTGAAATGCGGCTATGCGCGCTCCCTCCTCGAGGGACACCGCTCCGATCGTGCGGCCCCAGAGGCGCACTTCGGCGACGCTAGCCACGCGCTATTCCCGCCACTTCCAGGGGGCCGGCGGCTCGGACGGCGACACCTCGGTGGATTGCCTTCGCGAGCCTGCCACCCGCTTGCGTACCCGTCCCCGGCGCCCCAGCAGCGCCAGCGGGCTTTGCGGCCGGTCCGGCAGCAGCTGCTCCAACCCCTCCAGAAGCTTCAGCGCGCGCAGCACCCGCAGCAGCATGACGCAGTCGGTGCTCTCGCCTGCTTCCAGCCGCTCCACGGTGCGCTTGGAGACGCCGGCTTCCTCAGCCAGCCGTGCCTGCGTCAATCCCGCATCGATTCGCCGACGCCCCAGGCGTGCGCCGATCTCCTGCAGGACGGCGGCATCCGTTAGTTCTGATGTGATCTTCATAAATCGCCCGTACAGACGATTAAACCGGAATTTAACGGGTAAATCGCCAAATACGGCGGATAATACCACAACTTACGCTTGTTATAAGTCGCGTAAATTGGCGAGTTGATCGAGATGTTGTGTCTTTATTCGGCCATATTGGCGACTATAGAAATGCATCTCTGACCTAAGCCGGAGCCGTCGCAGAGCTGGCATCCTCGGCGGCCGGGGCCTGACTGTGGGTGACCTGCAGGATGCTGTGGCGGATCTGCTCTGAGAGCACCAGCTGGGCATCGGCCGCCACGCGAATCAATATTTCATCGAACTGCAGGCAGCCGGCCTCGTCCAGGCGCAGCACATCGCGCGCTCGCAGCAGGTCGATGAAGTTTCCGAACAGCGTGCGATCGAAGAACTCGGGCGAATTGAACCCGTAAAGCATCGTCATGCGCTGGGCCATGAGCTGACAGCGCTGCTCGAGCACCTTCTGCGTGATCGTGCCGCTGCCGGCACGGATCAGCAGCGCAATCGCAAGGTAGTAGCGCTCGATGGTCTGGATGGTCGTCTGCGCGAGCAGCGACAGCTGCATCGCGGCCGGAGAGTCGGGCGGGGGACGGCGCCAGAGCGACAGAGTGTCACTGCCAGCGGCCGCCCCGGGGCCCGGGGAGGCAGACTCGAGCAGCCCGAGCCGCGCGAGCGCCTCGAGGGTGCGAGTCACGACCGCCGGCAGCTCTTCCTCGGCATAGCCGAGAAACAGCTCCGCGGCGACATAGGGGTAGATGCGTGAGGCGAGGCGCTGCACGTCCTCGGTGCGCATGTCGGTGTTGCCCAGGAAGCAGCAGGCAATGAGCGAGGGCAGCGCGAACAGGTGCAGCACGTTGTTGCGGTAATAGGTCGCCAGTACCGCGTGCTCGGCGGACATGCGCACCACGTCCCCGGCCGGCGCGCGCTCGCGCAGCACCACGCCGAGGCCGACACCGTAGTCGACCGTGTGCCGCGCATCCTGGTGCGCGATCGTCACGCGGTCACTGTAGGGAATCGCGCGCAGCACCGCTACCAGCGTGTCGATCTGGCGCAGCAGATCCGCCTCGAGCAGCGCCTGACGCGGGGTCGCCAGCAGGATCACCGCCAGCAGGTTGATCGGCGTGACCGTGGCCGCAGCATTGATGTTGCGCATGATCGAGAGCGCGAGCTCATCGACCAGGGCACTGACCCAGGGCGGGCGGTTCTGATCGTCGAACGGTCGCTGGCGCCAGCCCGGTGCGTGCCGATCGAGCAGCCGGTCCAGGTAGATCGGCTCGCCCAGGTTGACGTATACACGCCCGAGCCGCTGGCGCAGAAAACGCAGGATACTGCGCATCAGCCCGCGCACCGACTCCTTTTCCTTGGGCTTGCCGGAGAGCTCGCCGATGTAGGTGCGCGCCTCGATGAGGCGCTCGTAGCCAAAGTAGACCGGTACGAACACCGCGGGACGGCGCGGCTCGCGCAGGTAGCTGCGTACCGTCATCGACAGCATGCCGGTCATGGGCGGCAGCAGCCGCCCGGTGCGGCTCCTGCCCCCTTCGATGAAGTACTCGATGGGATGGCCGCGCGCCATGATGGCGGCCAGGTATTTCATGAAGACCACGGTGTAGAGGGCGTTGCCGCGGAAACTGCGACGCATGAAGAACGTGCCGCCCTTGCGCAGCAGCCGGCCAACGATCGGCAGGTTCAGATTCAGGCCGGCGGCGATGTGCGGGATGGCGTAGCCACGCTGATAGATCGCAAACGGCAGCAGAATGTCGTCCATGGTGCTGCGATGGCACGGCACATAGATGATCTCCTTGCCGCCGGCGAGCTGCTGCAGCGTTTCGGAATGCTGAAAGATGATGCCGTCGTACACCCGGTTCAAAATGCGCGCGAGAATCAGCGACATCAGCGAGACGAAGCTCGGCGAATAATTGGCGGCGATCTCCTCGGCGTAGCGACGCGCCTGCAGCAGCGCGGCACGGCGTGCCCCCCGGCCCTGGTCGCGCGCGGTCTGGGCAGCCGCGACGCGCACGGCGCGGGTATGCAGGATCTCCGTGACGATCGTGCGGCGGTGAGACAGGTCCGGCCCCAGTCGCGCGGTGCGCATGTGCGAGAACTGCTGGCGCAGCCCCCGCGCCACGCGCCGCCCCGTGGGGGCGCTCTCGCCGTCGACTTCCATCAGCCCGCGCAGCGACACCGGCTCCCCGAGCTGCACGAGGGTGTTGCGGCCATTGAAGAGCACGGTGAAGAAGCGTCGCACGCGGCTGGCGATGACCCAGTCCTCCGACAGCAGCAGCCGGATCAGCGAGCGCTCCTTTTGTGGAGCTCGCCCCCAGAACACCGCGGCGGGCACCAGCGTGACATCGAGGCTCGGATCGGCGCGCAGCTGCTCGATGAGTGCGCGCAGCAGCTCGGGCGGACGGCGGTCCAGCCGGCTGCGCCACAGCCCCACGCTGCGCGTGAGCGCAAAACAGGACCGCGCGCCGCGCAGCTGCCGCGCCAGCAGGCGTCGACCCGGACGCGGCAGCCGACCGCGCATGCACAGCTGCTGCAGAACCGCGAGGTCGCTGCGACTGCGGCGCTCGAGTACGTAGCAGGTCGGCACGCTGCGCGAGGACAGGCGTGAGGCAGCGTCCTCCGGCCGCAGCGTCGCGCGGACCCAAAGCGCGAGCACCCTGCTGAGCATCCCCATGCGTCAGGTCGAGTCGCGCTCGGGTGGCAGGTCCAGATTGATCAGGAAGTATTCGAACAGGTAGCGGATCAGCCGCAGCGCCCCGTGCAGCTGGTGATCGCCCTCGACCAGGTGCAGCGTGGCGCCGTACTCGCGCGCGAAGCGCACACTGTCCTCCACCGGTACCACCTCATCGCGCCAGCCGTGCACGATGCTCGCCGGGCAATCCAGAATGCGCTCGCGCAGCGCCGGCAGCCCCTCGCGGTAGAGCGCCGGAGCCATGAGGAATACGCCGCGCGCATGCAGCAGGGACGCCGCCGCCACGGTGATGTAGCCGCCCAGGCTCGAGCCGGCCAGCACCAGATCACCCGGGAGGCTCTTGCAGACTTCGATCAGTCGCTCGATGCGGCCGCGCGGCGTACCGATGCCGCGGTAGTCGACCGACTCGACCTCATAGCCTTCGCTGCGTGCTACGTCCGCCAGTGCCGTGATCTTGCGACCCCATGGACCTGCATCCTTGCCATGGGAGAACACGACATAGCGATTGGCCATCGTCCCGGATCCTTGCCCCGCGAGGTCGCGGTTCAGCCCTATCGCCGGGGATCATACTCCGGCCAACGGCAAGGCGAAGCGATTGACGCTCACCGGGCGCACGCAGCTGCCGGCGTGGGCGTGGCGGATCAGGAAGGCGTGAAATTCGCGCGGCCGGGCGATGGCCACGCCGCACACCAGCTGCACGGCCGCGCCCTGCGAGGGCGACTCGCCATTGAGCCGCTGGTCACAGACCACGAA
This sequence comes from Steroidobacteraceae bacterium, assembly GCA_035502275.1. Classification (GTDB taxonomy): domain Bacteria; phylum Pseudomonadota; class Gammaproteobacteria; order Steroidobacterales; family Steroidobacteraceae; genus FEN-1191. The sequence goes on along the minus strand of DATJUN010000104.1, from coordinate 34,026 downwards.
AAAGTTCTCCTCGGCACGGCTGCCGACGAATGCGCCCTCATCCTCCAGAGCCTCGAAGAAGGCCGTCACCTGCTCGGTGATCTGCCGCCACAGGGCGGCTCCGGGGTGCTCAAACAGCGCCCAGCGCGTGCCCTGCTCAATGCTGGATACGATGAAGAGGGTCAGGCGTCGGGCCGAGGCGTAACGAAAATCACTGCGCCTGGCGCGCTCGCCAAGCAGCGTGCGCAGGCCGAGTCGACGTGGCCGCGCGCCGCGCTGCGTCTGCAGCACATTGACGCCGGCCTGCGTGAGGCGCTCATGGTCGAGGTCGCTGACGAGCACCGCGGGCCGCAGCCTTGCGTGGAGCGTCAGCTCCTCATCCGCCGCCGCGGACCAGACCGGGCGGCGTGCAGTGGCCTGCGCGATGAGTCCGGCGGCCGCCGCAGCCGGTGCGAAGGTTTCTTCGTGGCCGCGCAACCGATCGAGCGCGATGACCCGCGGATAGAACATCAGCACGTCCTCGCTGAAGAGCGGCCAGCTGCGCATGCCCTGCTCGGCCTGCACCGGATCACTCCAGCTGATCGGCGGATCGAGCAGCAGCATGGCCTGGCGTTCGCGACAGACGCGCAGCGCCACCAGCAGCGCCGGCAGGCTCACGTCCTGCTCGCGTGTCAGGGGCGGCACATGCAGAAAGTTGAAGGCCTCGGCGCCGCGCAGCGCGAACAGTCCCGTGCCGCGCTCGGCTTCGCCGATGATGTCGTAGGCGGTGAGCGCATCGCCGTCGTCGCCGTCGGCCTCCGACACGCTGTAGCCCACCGATGCCGGGGCGCTCGCGGACACGTCCGGACGCTCGGCAGGCAGCGCCGAGTGCACGCGCACGAGCTGCGACTCGGCGAGCGCCGAGAGCACGCTGCGCTCGGCGCTGGGCAGGATCGAGACACGGCGGAAGATCTCCTGCTGCTCGATGAGCTCGCTGCCCGGCGCGCGCAGCCGCTGCACGACGAGGTTGAAGCGATCCGGCTCATGCGCGCCGATGCCATCGTAATCGACCGAGGCACGCAGGTATTCGCGCGTGCCGGGTGCGAGCCCGATCAGGATGAGCGCACCGCGGGCGGCGGGTAGATGCAGCGTGGGAGCACGGCCGCCGTTGCAGACACGCACGACGGTGCACTCCGCTCCGCCATTCTCGAAGAACTGCTCAATCGCATAGGAGAGGGTCGAGGGTTGCCACAGACCGCCGAAGATGCGGCGATAGTCCTCGAAGCTGCGCAGCGGGACGGGCTGATTCAGCGGTCCCTTCAGGGCCCGCCCGATGAAGGCGGAGACGGCGGCCTTCGCACGTGCGATCACCGCCTGCGGTCGAATGAGTTTTACGGTATCGGTGCCGGAAACAGCCAGCTCGGCCACGCCCTTCCCTCGAAGCCCGCGCGCACTGTATCACAAGCAACGCAACGCAACGTCGCCGCTGCGCGACGCGGGCGAGCGATGATGCGAACGTGTGAGAGCCGATGAGGCTCACTGAGGATCGCTGCGCGCGCGAGTGCCGCGCGATGCGATGCTCGCGCGTTATGCGCTTCTGGCCCGGTGCGTCGTCTTGGAGCGCGCGGCAGTGGATGTCGGGCGCGATGGCGCGTGGGCCCGCGGCTGCGAGGACGCCAGCTGCGGCTCATCGGAGGTTGAGCGCTGCCCGGGCTGCAGGGCGCGCGCTGCCTGCTCGATGTCGCCGGCCTGTGCTTCCTCCTGACGCCGCGTGATCTCAGCGAGCATCAGCTCGAGCCACTCGCTGAGCACTGCGCGGGCCTCGTCCTCAGCCACCCGAGGAGCCTCGGTGCGCACTGGTGACGGCCTGTGCGGGCGCCGGCACCGTGCCGGCCGTGCCCGGCTCCAGATCCGAGAGCACCTGCTGAGGTGTCTTGGCATCGGCACTGGCATCGTCGGATCCATCCCAATCGGCGCCGAGCGGGATACGGTTCTGCACCTGCGGGGCCGCCGCAACCACGGCGGCGATGCCGGCCGCGGCTGCCGAGCCGGTGACCGGCACGGGAATATCACGCGGGGCCGCGCCGATCGCCGCGACGCTGTCCCAATCGATCTGCACGCCCTCGGCTTTCAACTGATGCCGCAGATGGGGATTGGCATTCAACATCGCCATCAGCAGGCGCTTCTGCGCGTGCTGCCAGTTGCGGTGGTCATCCTGCAGAGGTGGGTAGACCTGAAGGTAGAGCTGATGATCGCGCCAGCCGAACAGATACGGCTGATTCACCACACGCACCGGTGTGCCCACCGGCACCATCTGGAAGAGCTTCTCGATGTCCTCGGGATACAGGCGCACGCAGCCGTGGCTCGAGCGCAGTCCCACACCATAGGGCAGGTTCGTGCCGTGAATCAGATAGGACGGCCAGCCGAGCCGGAATTCGAATTTGCCCAGCGGATTGTCGGGGCCTGCTTTGACCACCGCGGGGAGCTTCTCGCCATTGTCCTTGAAATGGTCCTCGCGCAGCGCGAGCGAGGGATGCCAGACCGGATCCTTCACGCGCAGCGTGACGTGCGTGACGCCCTCGGGCGTTTTCCATCCCGCCTTGCCGATGCCGATCGGATAGGTGTACAGGATCTGCGGCTCGCCGGGCTTGTGGCGCGGGAAATAAAACAGCCGCAGCGCGGCCACGTCGATGACGATGCCCTCGTGAGGAGCCGCCGGCAGAATGAACTGCGTCGGTACCACGACGCGCGTACCCTCTTTGGGAATCCAGATGTCCACGCCAGGATTGGCATTGACGATCTCGTTGTAGCCGACATTGAAACGCCGGCCGATGTCCAGCAGCGTATCCTGCTTGCGCGCCGTGGTGATCTGCACAGTGCCGACCACTTCCTGATCGGGACTGAGCACGAACTTGTGAGTGTCCACCGGCTCGGGAAGCTGCGGCTTGGGCGGGGGAGGTGGAGGTGCCTGCACGACCGGGACAGGCGCCGGCGCACGATGCGGCGCGATCAGTGCGCAGCCTGATAGCACAGAGAGGCCTGCCAGCACGACGCACAGGCCGCGGAGCTGCCCGATCGAGACTGCCTTCGAGGCGGGGCGGAAGCGAGGTCTGCGGCCGGACTGTTGGGTATCCATGCGGCCATTCTAGAGAAGGATGGGCGCAATAGAGAAGGGTGCGCCGGATTGACGGAAGTTAATACGGCCTCCCGGGGCTGCGTTCAGTCGGCGTTCACAGCAGAATGGGCTGATTCGGCAGCTCATTGGCCGGCGCGCTGCGCAGGGCCGGAAAATGCTGCTCGAGCAATGCAGCCACGCCGGCAATGGCTGCCTTCGAGCCTTCCGCGACGCGGCCGGCGCGGTACTGTGTCTCGACCTCGCGACACACCGACTGCCACTCCGAGGGGCTCACGCGGGCATTGATGCCGCGATCGGCGATGATCTCAACCGCGCGATCGGCCCGCAGCACATAGATCAGCACACCGTTGTTATGTTCGGTATCCCAGATGTGCAGCTGCGCGAACAGCGCCAGAGCTCGCTCGCGCGGGGTAATGCCATGCCAGAGTGCCGCGAGCGGCAGGGAGGTTTCGACCGCGAAGCGAATCTCCCCGGCGTGGCGCGCCTCGGCCGCGGAGCAGGCCTGCTCGATCTGCTGCAGCAGCGCCGGGGAAAACAGCCGGTGCGTGCCGGCGCGCGTACTGCACACATGACGCGCCAGGCGCAGCAGCCGCCGCGGCACGCTGCCGCGCATCTCACCAGCTGCCGGAAGCCCCGCCACCACCGAATCCTCCGCCACCGCCACTGAAGCCGCCAAAGCCGCCGCGGCCTCCGGAGCCCATGCCCCCGAAGCCACCAAAGCCGCCGAAGGGCCCGCCAAATCCGCCGAATGGCCCGCCGCGGCCACGCGGGCCGGAGCTCCAGCCCCCACCCGAGCCACCCAACAGCAGCGAACCGAGAAAGGCCAGCACGCCGGCGCCCAGGGCAAAGTACAGAGTCTGTGTGATGAGCAGGCCCAGCAGGCCGATTCCCGCGCCGGTCAACCCCGCGCCGAGGGCGCGGCCAAAGATGGCGCGCAGTATGCCGGCGCCCACGAGAGTGGCGATCAGCAGCGGCATGATTGCGTTGCGCAATGCTGCGGGCGGGCGCCTTCCCTGCCAGCTGCGGTCGGGCGGCGGCAGAGTCTCCCCATCGATCAGCCCCATCATCTGATCCACCCCGGCGCTGATGGCGGCGAAGTACTGGCCCTGCCGCAGCAGGGGCACCATGGTGTTCTCGATGATGCGATTGGAGGCAGCGTCGGTCAGCACCCCTTCCAGGCCGTACCCATTCTCGATGCGCAGCGCGTGATCGTTCTTGGCCACGAGCAGCAGCGCCCCGTCATCCACACCCTTGCGCCCGAGCTTCCAGGCTTCCACGACGCGAATCGAATACTGCTCGATCGCCTCGGGCGCTGTGGTCGGCACGATCAGTACTGCCAGCTGCGCGCCCTTGCGGCTCTCGAAGTCGATGAGGCGCTGCTCGAGCTCGCTCTGCTGCGCGGAGGTGAGCGTGCCGGTGAGATCGGTGACGTGCGCGCTCAGCGGCGGTACCGGCTGCAGCTGCTGTGCACCGGCGACTCCCACCAGCAGCAGGACCAGCGCGAGCGCCGAGCGCCGCCAAGGCGTCGCCCGCCAGCTCACCTGCCGCCAGTACACCGGATGCGCGCTCAGGGATTGGCGGCCGGCGCGGCGGGCGCGGCGCTGAAATCCACGGTCGGCGGCCGCGCGATCTGCGCCTCATCCTGGACGGTGAAGTTCTGCTTGGGCGGGTACTTGAACATCATCGCCGTGAGGTTCACGGGAAAAGTGCGCACCAGCGTGTTGTAGCTCTGCACCGCATCGATATAACGGTGACGCGCAACGGCGATGCGATTTTCCGTGCCTTCGAGCTGCGCCTGCAGGTCTCGAAAGTTCTGGTCGGACTTGAGCTGGGGGTAGTTCTCGGTCACTGCGATCAGGCTCTTCAGCGCCTGTGTGAGCTGCCCCTGAGCCTGCTGAAAGCGCTGGAAGGCCTGCGGATCGTTCACGAGCTCGGGCGTCACCTGAATCGAGCCGACCTTGGCGCGCGCCTCGGTGACCCCGATGAGCACGCGCTGCTCTTGTGCGGCATAGCCCTTGACCGTATTGACGAGGTTGGGCACCAGATCGGCGCGGCGCTGGTACTGGTTGACCACCTCGGACCAGGCGGCCTTCACGGACTCGTCCTGCTGCTGGATGCTGTTGTAGCCGCAGCCTGCCAGCAGCATCGCCACGGCTGCCAGCAGCCAGATCCTGTAGTTGCGCATAGCGACTCCCTCCGGCGCCCTATCCTACTCGCAGTGGCTGCGCGGCGCGCTGGACGCTGGCGCGACCCCAATATAATGCGTCCATGAGCCGCTACCGCGCACCGCAGCCGCAGGGGTCCCGCTATATCACGCCCGCGGGGGCGGCGCGGCTGCGTGCCGAGCTCGAGCAGCTGTGGCGCCAGGAGCGACCGCAGGTGACTGCCGCCGTGGCAGCCGCCGCGGCGCAGGGCGATCGCTCCGAGAACGCGGAATACACCTACGGCAAGCGGCGGCTGCGCGAGATCGACCGCCGGGTACGCTTCCTGCGCCTGCGTCTGACCGACATGGTGGTCGTGGACCGCCCGCCGAGCGACCCACGCCGCGTGTATTTCGGCGCTCGCGTCACGCTCGAGACCGGTGCCGGTGCGCAGGTACGTTACCGCATCGTCGGACCGGACGAGCTCGACATGGGGGTGGATCACATCAGTATGGATGCACCGCTCGGGCGGGCGCTGCTCGGGCGGCGCCTGGATGACGAGGTGCAGCTCGAGCTCGCGGGTGGAGCGCAGCGCTACTGCATCGTCGCGATCGAGTACCCGTCCGCGGGCTGAGTCAGCGCTTCAGCAGCCAGCGCATCAGCAGACGCGCACATTCTTGAATTGCCAGGGATCGTTTTTGTCGAGGTCCTCGGGGAAAAGCCGCTCGCGCTCGGAGAGCGGCGTCCAGTCCGAGTACTGGCCCACCACCGGACCGAGATAGGGCCGGCAGAGCGCAAGACAACGTCTGAAATCCATCTCATCCGGCTCCACCAGGCCGCTGTTGGGATTCTCCATGGCCCAGACCAGGCCCGCCAGCACCGCCACGGCGACCTGCAGGCTGGTGGCATTGTTGTAGGGGCACAGCGAGCGCGCCTGATCGACCGAGAGCTGCGAGCCATACCAGTAGGCATTCTTCTTGTGGCCGCCGAGCAGCACGCCGAGCTCGTCGATGCCCTTGCTGATGTCGTCCATCAGGATGCGCTTGCGTGACTGCAGCTGGTAATTTCGGCCGCAGAACTCATGAATCGAGAGCACCGCGGCATCGGCCGGGTGATAGGCGTAGTGCGCCGTGGGGCGGTAGAGTACCTGCGTGTCCTTGCGCATGGTGTAGTAATCGGCAATCGAGATCGCCTCGGAGTGGGTGATCAGAAAACCATGATAGGGGCCGTTGATGGGCGTCCAGCTGCGCACGCGCGTGGCCACGCCCGGTTGCGCCAGCCAGATGGCCGCACCGCCGCCGAAATCATGGCGGCGCGCGTCGCGCGGGAAATTGCGCTCATGGCTGCCCCAGCCGAGCTCGGCGGGTTGACTGCCCTCGGCGACGAAGCCATCGACCGACCAGGTGTTGACGAACTCGTTGGGCTCCTTGGGGATGTTCGAGACCTGCGTATCGCGCTCGGCGATGTGCACCACCTTGATGCCCAGGCGCTGCGCGAGCTCGGCCCACTCCGTGCGGCTCTTTGGATCGCGCTCGGTGAGTCCGATGTCCTGTGCAATATTGAGCAGAGCCTGTTTGAGCAGATGCGAGACCAGACCCGGATTGGCGCCGTGAGTGATCACGGCCGTGGGCGCGCGCGTGGTGCCGGAACGCAGCGCCAGGGCCTCCTCGCGCAGCGCGTAATTGGTGCGACGGGCGGCGGGAATGGTCGGGTCGGTGTAGCCGCCGGGCCAGGGCTCGATGCAGGTGTCGAGGTACATGGCGCCCTTTTCCCAGCAGTGGCGGATCAGCGCGACGCTCGAGACGTCCACCGAGACGTTGAGCAGCAGGTCGCCGCGCGCCAGGAAGGGCTCGAGCGTACGGCGGAAATTCTCCCGCGTGAGCGCCTGCTTGAGAAACTGCACGTTATAGCGCGCGGCCTCTTCGCGCCCCAGATCATCGGCGCTGATGATGGCGATGCGCTCGGGAGCGATGCCGATGTGACGCAGGATCAGGGGCAGCACGCCCTGTCCGATGCTGCCGAATCCCACCAGTACGATGCGGCCGGGGAATTCGATGTGAATGGGATGCGCTTGGGTCATGGTAAGCGGAAGGTTAGCAAGCGGACACGTCGAGGCAAAGCGCAAGAGCATCCAGCGCACGCGGGCGCGCGCCGGTATGCGCGTGTGTGCGCCCTCAGCGCCAGTGCGTCGGCCAGGTGCGCTCGTGGCCCGGCAGCGATGCGACGCGCTCGAGCCAGCGGCCGATCGCCGGGTAGTTGCTTTCGGTCGGCAGAAAGCGTGCCGCGAGCTCGTGCGCTTCGGGGCGCTGCAGCGCGTGCAGCAGCAGACGTACGTCCGGATAGATGACCATGTCGGCGGCCGAGAAGGTCTCGCCGACGACCCAGTCCGAGCGCGCCAGGCGCTGCTCGATGGTGCGCGCCTCCCCGGCGATGCGATGCATGGCCTCGGCCAGTGACTCGCCCACAGCCCGACCATTGGACTCACGCAGCGCATCGGCGCCGCGCGCGTCCCCGTGCCGGTCGGCGAGCAGCGCGCCGGTGATGCGCTTGAGCGGCGGCTCGGCGTAGCTCAAATACTCGCAGATGACGCGCATGATGACTCCGGACTCCTCGGGCGAGCGACCGAAGATCGGCGGATCGGGGTACTTGCGGTCGAGGTAGTAAAGAATCGCCAGCGACTCGAACACGACGTAGTCCTGGTCGCGCAGCACCGGCAGCTGGCCGCGAAAGTTCAGCGCCAGCATCTGCGGGGCCTTGTGCTCCTGCAGATCCAGCTGCAGCGCATGGCTGACGTAGGGCAGTCGCTTGAATTCCAGCGCGAGCGCCACGCGCCAGCAGCACGGATCGCCCTCGCTGCGGTAGAAATCGATCGCCATCCTCTCCCGCCCTGTCCGACCTGGCGCGATTGTAGACCGTCAAGCTGCGGATACGTCAGCGGCACGGGGCAACGACGTGCGCACCGACATTTACTTGTCGACTCGATTTGCTATGGTGCACTGGCCAATCTTCAGCGGGCGGTGACGGCTCGAGGCGGCAAGATCGTGGGACCATTGCAGGCGGCGCGCAGAGCCCCCCCCCTTTCCAACGGCCAGAGCCACGGCTGGAGCATCGAGGATGCCCTCGAGCTCTACAACGTGCCTGCCTGGGGGCTGGGCTACTTCTCCATCAACGCGGTCGGTCATGTGGTGGTGCGACCGGACACCACCGCGGCGCATGAGATCGACCTGCTGGAGGTGGTGCAGGGGCTCGCCGAGCGCGACCTGTCCGCCCCGGTGGTCGTGCGCTTCTCGGACATCCTGGCGCATCGGCTCAAACGCCTGCACGAGGCGTTCAGCCAGGCCATTGCCGAGAACGGCTACCAGAACCGCTACACGGCGGTGTACCCGATCAAGGTCAATCAGCAGCGCCTGGTCGTGGAGGAAGTGTTCCGCTACGGGCGCGAGTTCGGCTTCGGCCTGGAGGTGGGCTCCAAACCCGAGCTGCTGGCCGTCATGGCGATGACCGAAGCCTCGCCCGAGCGGCTGATCGTCTGCAACGGCTTCAAGGATTCGAGCTACATCGAGGCGGTGATCCTGGCGGCGAAGCTCGGCCGCACGATCATCCCGGTCATCGAGAACTTCGGCGAGCTCGAGCTGGTGCTGCGCCACGCCGACGCCTATGGCGTGCGGCCGAAGCTCGGGGTACGCGTCAAGCTTGCCACCGAGGGGTCGGGGCGCTGGCGCGACTCGGCGGGGGAGAAATCCAAGTTCGGCCTCTTCATCAGCGAGATCCTCGAGCTCACGAGCACCCTCCAGGCGCGCGGCATGCTCGACTGCCTGAAACTCGTGCACTGCCATCCGGGCAGCCAGCTGCAGGACATTCGCCGCGTCAAGGAGGCGATCAACGAGCTCGCGCACGTGTACGCGGAGCTGCGGTTGATGGGCGCGGGCCTGGAGTATATCGACGTGGGTGGGGGCCTCGGCATCGACTACGACGGCAGCGGCACCAATTATCCCTCCTCGATGAACTACACCCTGAACGAGTACGCGAGCGATGTGGTGTACCGCGTGGGCGCCGTGTGCACCGCGCGCGCCGTCCCGCAGCCGATGATCATCAGCGAGTCGGGCCGCGCAATTGCGGCCCATCACAGCGTGCTCATCTTCAATGTGCTGGGCCGCTCGGCGCTGGACCGCTTCCGCGTCGACGCCGCCGATGCGGCGCTCGCCAGCCCCCTGCCCCTCCCGGTGCGCGACCTGCTCGATGCGTACCGCAACATCGACGAGCGGCGCCTGGTCGAGTGCTACCACGATGCCCTGACCGCTCGCGATCAGGCGCAGCAGATGTTCAACCTGGGGCTGCTGACACTCGAGCAGCGCGGTCTGACCGAGCGGCTGTGGTGGGCCAGCTGCGCGCGTGTGCGCGACATGTGCCGCCGCCTGCCGCGTGTGCCCGAGGAGCTCGAGGATCTGGAAAATGTGCTGTCGGACACGTACTTCTGCAACTTTTCGATCTTCCAGTCGCTGCCTGACAGCTGGGCCATCGACCAGCTGTTTCCCATCATGCCGATCCATCGCCTGAACGATGCGCCCACGAGAAAGGCCGTGCTGGCGGACATCACCTGCGACTCGGACGGCAAGGTCGACCGCTTCATCGGGCCGCGGGACATTCACCGTACCGTGGACGTGCACGAGCCGCGCGCGGGCGAGGAGTACTATCTGGCCGCCTTCCTGGTGGGGGCCTACCAGGAAACCCTGGGCGATCTGCACAACCTCTTCGGGGATACGCACGTGGTGCACATCAAGCTGCACGAGGAGGGGGGCTGGTGGATCGAGGAGGTCGTCAAGGGCGACACCGCCGCGCGGGTGCTCGAGTACATGGAGTATGACGTGGCCGAGCTTGCCCCCGCGATGGCGCGCGACTGCGAGCGCGCGGTGCGCGAGGGCCGCCTGACGGTGGCCGAGAGCCAGGCGATCAAGCGCTTCTATGAGAACGAGCTGGACGGGTACGCGTACCTGGAGCCGTAAGATTAAAGACGCAGTGGCGCGTCAACCGGCGCCGATGTGCCACGCTAGCTGTCTGGGGATCCTGCGCCTAGGGAGACTTCGCCCATGAAGCCCTCTTCCCGGATCGGTGGATTGGCCTTGAGCGCCTTGGTTTGCATGGCGGCCGTGCTCATGACACCGGCCGCCCTCGCCCACCACTCCTTCGCCATGTTCGACCGCAGCCAGACGACCACTATTTCCGGTACCGTCAAGGCGTTCGAACTGCTCAATCCGCATGGCTGGCTGCGCGTCATGGTGGCCGACGCTCAGGGCAGGCAGAACGAGTGGTCGCTGGAGCTGGGCGGTGTGGGCCAGCAGGCGCGCGCCGGATGGACGGCAAATGTCGTGCACCCGGGCGACCAGGTCATGGTGCGGCTGCATCCGCTGCGCGACGGTTCCTATGGTGGACAGCTCATCTCGGTCACCCTGCCGAACGGCAAGGTCCTCGGGCGGCAGTTCTAGGCGCGACGGCGGCCGCGATCAAACAGGGGGGATCGGTCATGAAACGCACCGCGGCAATCTGGACGGCTGCCTGGCTGCTTGCGGGCACCGCAGGCGCCGCGATGCTGCCCGCCACGGCGCTGGCCCAGGACTGGAAGCAGTATTCCTATCCGGACGCGGGCTTCGCGATCCAGTTTCCCGAGCCGCCGGCCGTGCAACACAGCACCTATCAGAGTCCGGCAGGGGTGGCGCTGCCGATGACGCGCTACGTGGCGCGACAGGACGGCATCGTCTACACGCTCGACATCGTGGACTTTGCCGGCAGGCATGCCGACGGCACGACCACCATCGCCGAGGTCGAAAAATCCTTTGCCGTTTCCGGCAAAGTAACCGTGGCGATCGATGCGCGGGTCAACCGGGAGTTCGGACGCGAATTGAGCGTCAGCGGCACCGATGCAAGCCGCTCAGCGGTCGCACTCTTCTTCGTCGACGATCATCTCTTCATCCTGCAGGGCCGCTCGTTGCCACCCGATGCGATCACCCGCTCGGGGGACGCGGTGCGCTTTGAGGAATCGCTGCAGTTCATCGGCGCCAATCGGGGCTTTGGCGGCTTCAGGGGGTTCGGGGAAGGTGGTGGCTTCGGCAGGTCCGGGACGTTTGGACGACCCACCGGCGGCCGCTTTGGTGCCTTCAATCCCGCCGGGGTGAGTGCCTGCCAGGGTAAATCGGCTGGAGACAGCGTGCAGCTTCAGACCCCCAGAGGACCGGTGGCCGCGACCTGCACCCTGGTGGCGCGACCGAATGAGCCGCCCGCAGGTCCGCCCGCGCCCGAGCCGGCACAATGAGCGCTATCCCCGCGCTGACGCCGTCCGGCTCGCAGTCTCACCACATCTCCTTCAGCCGCGCGGCGACATCCAGCGCCGCATCGCCCTCGGCGCCCTCGACGACCGCTTCGGTGAGCGAGTTGGACTGGTAGCCGATCGGTTGCAGGGTCTTGAGCATCTTCTCGCTGACGAAGCGGCTGCGGCCGCCGTAGACGTGTGCATCGCCGGTCTTGGGCTGCTGTGAGAGCGGGAACTTCAGCGGCACGCACAGCTGCAGCTCATTGCGCGCGCGCGTCATGGCGACGTAGAGCAGACGGCGCTCCTCCTCGATGAGCTCGGCACGCGAGGTCGCGAACTCGGATGGGAAGCTGCCGTCGACGACGTTCAGCACGTACACGGTGTCCCACTCCATGCCCTTGGCGGAGTGCACCGTGGAGAGCACCAGGTAATCCTCATCGTGCAGCGGTGAGCCGGCCAGGTCACTGGTGGCGTTGGGAGGATCGAGCGTCAGCTCGGAGATGAAGCGCTCGCGCGAGGGATAGTTGGCACTGAGCTGCTCGAGCTGGTCGAGGTCGGCGCGGCGCGTGTGCACCTGCTCGTAGAGGCGCTCGAGGTGCGGCTGGTACCAGTCGCGCACCTCACGGATCTGTCCGGGCCAGGGACGCTCGCGCACGGTCAGCGCCTGCATGAGGGCGACCAGCTTGCCATAGTCGATGGCGAGCGCCTGGCCGGGCTGATAGCCCTTGAGCGCCTCGACCGAGCCGCCTTGCCCCTCCAGCAGCTCGACGCACTTGCGCGCATTCACCGGGCCGATGCCAGGCAGCAGCTGCAGCACGCGGAAGGCGGAGAGTGAGTTGCGCAGGTTGTCGGCCCAGCGCAGCACCGCCAGCACGTCCTTGATATGCGCGGCTTCGAGGAACTTCAGCCCGCCATACTTCACGAATGGAATCTTGCGGCGCGCGAGCTCGATCTCGAGCACGTCGCTGGCGCTGCCGTGACGGAACAGCACGGCCTGACGGCGCAGCAGCACACCGGACTCGCGTCGCCGCAGGATCTCGCCGCAGACGTACTCGGCCTGGGCGGTGAGGTCGTCCAGCGTCACGTAGAAGGCGCGGCTGCCCGGTCCGCGCACCGACAGCAGGTTCTTGCGGAACTGCTTGGGCGCATCGGCCATGAGGGCGTTGGAGGCATCCAGCAGCAGCTGCGTGGAGCGGTAGTTCTGCGCCAGCGAGATGATCTCGGCGCGCGGCCGGAAACGCTCGGGAAACTGCAGGATGTTCTCCACCGCCGCGGCACGGAACGAATAGATGGCCTGCGCGTCATCGCCCACCACCGTGAGACCCGCGCCATCGGGGCGCAGCGCCAGCAGGATGTCGCCCTGCAGCTTGTTCGTGTCCTGATACTCATCGACCAGAATGTGATCGAAATGCGTGCCGACGTGCTGCGCGATGCGCGCCTCACCCATCATCATGTGCCAGTAGAGCAGCAGATCGTCGTAATCGAGCAATGAGTAGCGTTGCTTGCGCTCGACGTAGCCGCGGAACAACCGCGTGAGCTCCTCCTCCCAGCTCTTGCACCACGGAAACTGCTGCTCGAGGGTGTCCTTCAGGCTCTTCTGGGTATTGATGCGCCAGGAATAGATGGCGAGGCAGGTGTCCTTGCGCGGAAAGCGCTGTTCCTTGCTGGCCATGCCGAGCTGGGCGCGCAGGTCATCGAGCAGGTCGGCCGAGTCGGCCCGATCAACCACGGTGAAGGACGGATCGAGCTTGAGCTGCCGCGCGTAGAGTCGCAGCAGACGATTGCCGATGGAATGAAACGTGCCGGCCCACTGCAGCCGCTGCAGCACCGCGTTGCCCTTGCCCGAGCCGCGCTGGTCGAGCGCATCGCGCACGATCTCGTGCGCTCGCCGTCGCATCTCCACGGCCGCCCGACGCGTGAAGGTCAACAGCAGCAGGCGCGAGGGATCAACGCCATTGAGCACCAGCTGTGCCACCCGGTGCGCGATAGTGCTGGTCTTGCCTGTGCCGGCGCCGGCCACCACGAGCAGCGGACCGGCCTTCCAGCCTCCGCCTTCCACGGGCTCCCCGAAGGTCACCGCCCGCTTCTGTGCGGAATTCAGATTGTCCAGGTACGAGGCAGCCGGCATCGATAGAACATGTCAAATAGGGAACGATGTGACGATAACACGGCGCCACCGGGGTCGTGGCGTGCCTGCGTCGCAGGGCCCGCGGCGGCAGGGGCGGCCTGGCTCACAGCAGCGGCAATCGGACATCGAGCTCGGCGAACAGGCGCTCGAGTGCGCCTCGCGGATCGAGCTCGCTGTCGTAACTCAGCTGCATCCCGGGCAGCGCCAGGAAGCACGGCGCAGGTCGATGCACGTCGATGCGTGCGTCCTGGTGCGCCGGATGACGCGTGGCATCGTCGGCGCGCGCCGCCAGACGCGCAGCGCGTGTTGCGATGCTGGCGTAGCAGAGAATCTGGATGAGCTGCGCGCGCCCGGCGCACAGCAGTGGCGCCACGGCAGACTCATGTTCTCCGGGCCGGAAGTTACCCTCCAGCAGCAGCGGCCGCTGCGCGTGCAGCAGCGCGGGGGCGAGATGGAACATCAGCGCGAAACTGGCATCCGAAAGCCGCCGCGACCACAGCCCTGCGCCGGCGGAGGCGGCAGGCGACGCAGAGACAGCTGGCGAGGCTGCGCTCTGCGGGCCGGTGCCGAGCGTGTCAAACAGGACTTCCTTGATCTGATCCTTGGCACATAACAGCGCCCCGTAGCGCGCAGCGAGCTGTCGCGCGAGCTGCGTCTTGCCACTGGCCGGCGCGCCGCCGACCAGCACCAGCCAGGGCGTGCCGGGAATGAAACCGGTAGGCTCTGTCTCCATGACCATTCTCTCCCTGCGCACGGTTTTCCAGGGCCGCGTCATTCGCGTCAACATCGAGACCGTCCGACTGCCAAACGGGCACGTCTCGGACCTGGAGATCATCCACCATCCGGGCGGCGCCGCCGTCGTCGCGCTCGACAGCGCGCAGCAGGTCTGCCTGTTGCGTCAATACCGCCACGCCGCGGGCGGCTGGATCTGGGAGCTGCCGGCGGGCAAACTCGAGCCCTCCGAGCCGCCGCAGCGCACTGCGGAGCGCGAATTGGTCGAAGAGGCAGGGCGGAGCGCACAGTCCTGGCAGTCGCTGGGCAGTTATGTCAGCTCACCCGGGGTTTTTACTGAAATAGTGCATCTGTACCTCGCCCAGGGGCTGGATTCGGTCAAAATGTCCCTGGAGGAAGGTGAATTGATCGAGGTGCACTGGCTCCCACTGCCGGAGGCATGCCGCAGAGCCGAACGGGGCGACGTCAACGACGGCAAGACCGTCGTGGGGCTGCTGCGGGCACGCGCCGCGTTGCTTGAAGAGCCGATATCCACCTCGCACGCTGACACTGCACCGTGAGTACACAAGATCGCGACAAATCGGTCCGGGCACCCGCGCCGGCACCGGGCGCAGCGGCGCCATCCGCGCGACAGCCGATGCCCGCGCGGCCGACGCTTCCGCCGCCTCCTGCGGCATCGCCCGCCCCTGCGCGCGTACCGCTGCGCGGCACCCCCCCGGCTGGTGCGCGCCCATCCAGCGTGCCTGCCTCCCGGGCTTCGCCGGCTCCCCCGCCCGCGCCGGCCCCTGCGGCGCCAGCTTCTCTGACATCAAATGGCACACCTCCCGCGCAGCCTGACCCGCCGCTGAGCCTCCTGGAGGATCCGTTCCCGGATCTGGCCCTGGAGGACACTGCGGCGTTGCGCAACCGCGGCCTTCCCGTGGGCGCTGATCCCGCCACCGGCTACAACCCCTATGACACCGGTCCTCCCGCCGGCGCGCGGGCGGCGCGCGAGCAGCCCGCGCCCGGCGCCAAACGTACCGATCTGCGCAAGCTCTCCGAGTGGATCCGGCTGCAGCGCCAGGTCGAGGACCTGAAGAAGGGCGGGGACGAGGGCGAGAAGTAGACGACAACTGCCCGGCACGTGGTCAGGCGTCGGCGCAGCGCCGGCGAGATATGCTAGCCTCCAGGTCCGCGCCAGCGTGGGGCGCGGCTATAAAGATAAGCGGGGGCCTATGAATATGGACACGCAGTCCCGGTGCAGGAGCGGCAGGATCTTGCGTGCAGCGCTGATCGGCGCGCTCTCGCTCGTCGCGGCGGGCAGCGCGCTGGCGCATCACGGTGTCGATGGCGAGTTTGACCGGGGCAAACCCGTGACCGTGAACGGCATGATCTCGCGTGTGGATTGGATCAATCCGCACATCTATTTCACGATCTTCGTGAAGGACGGCGCCGGACACTTCATCAAGTGGCAGTGCGAGACGATTCCGACGGCGTTCGCTCACAAGGCCGGTTTCAACGCTCAGAAGCTCATGGCTGGCGGCATCGAGGTGGCCGTCTCGGGTTACCTCGCGCGCACCGATCCGCATTTCATGTGGGCCAACAAGCTGGTCTACCGTGATGGGCATTCGGTGAGCTTCGGAGACTTCTAGCCAGGGCAGGCGCCAACAACCACAACGGCGGGGGGACTCGGCCATGGATTGCAGGCACTTGCGATATGCGCCGGCGGGCGCGATAGCGTTGCTGCTGCTCATTCCGGCGCTGACGCGCGCGCAGGGCCCGGCGGCGCAGAGCCGTATGCGCCAGCAGATGCAGGCGCTGGAGAGCCGGCCCACGCCGCAGATGCCCGACGGACATCCGGATCTGAACGGCAACTGGACCTCGCAGGATCAGGCCTGGGCCTTCCTGCATCCCCAGACCGACGCCAAAGGCGATATCTGCTTCGCGAACTGCAATCCGCCTGCAGCGCGAGCGCCTGCGGCGGCCGCGTCGGGGGGCGATACCGCACACAAGGGCGGCGCCAGCAGCGGCGTGCCGCTGCGCAATTTCCCGCACTATCGCGCCGAGGCTCAGGCACAGGTGAGTGCCTACCAGAAGAGCCTGGTGGCCTCGGACCCGATCCTGCATGCCTGTGCCAACCCGGGGCTGCCGCGTGTGGGACCACCCAACTACATCCTGCAGACCCCCGCGATGATCGCCTTTCTCTACACCAACGTGAACGGCAATTACTGGCGCATCATTCCCGTGGGGGCCGCAGCGCACGACGCCGATGCGGACCCCAGCCCGCTGGGCGATTCGGTGGGCCGATGGGACGGGGACACGCTGGTGGTGGAATCGGTGAACTTCACGCCCGATACCTGGCTGACCGATTATGGGGCGTTTCACAGCGCGAAGCTGCGCGTGGTCGAGCGCCTCACGCGCAAAGGAGACGTCGTGCACTACGAGTCGACGGCCTATGATCCGGCGGTGCTCGCCGAGCCATGGGCACAGCAGCACGTGCTGACGCGCGTTTCGGAGAAGCTGCAGCCCTCCTCGCCCTGCGTGGAGCGCGACATGGGCAAGATGCGCAACGATGCCTACCATCCCAATCCTCCCTGAAGCGGGCCGCAGGCGCGCATGAGCCTGCTGCAGTGGTTACAGGATTCGGCGTTCGGGCAATTCATCGAGTCCAGCACCTGGGCCAATCTCGCCCTGCTGTGCTGCCATGCGCTCGGCATGAGCGTGCTGGTCGGTGTGCTGTGGATGCTCGATCTGCGCGTGCTGGGATTTCCGAACGGCCTGCCACTGTCGAGCTTCCGGCCGCTGCTGCGGCTGGCCTGGATCGGATTTCTGCTGAATGCGGCATCGGGGCTGCTGATGTTCTCCGGGGCGTCCACGCGATTCATCGTCAATGCGGATTTTCAGCTGAAGATGCTGCTGATCGTGCTCGGCGCGCTGTCCGTGCTCGCGCTGCGCCGCGCGCTGGGAGAAGCGTGGCCCACTGCGGGTAGTGTGCAGGCAGTCGCGCGCGAGGACCTGCGTTTTTCCGCCGGCGCGAGGCTGATCGCCGCCGCCTCGTTTCTGTTCTGGCTGGGCGTGATCCTGTTCGGGCGGCAGATCGCCTACACACTGGCGAGACCGGCGGCCTGAATGCTCCTCGTCATCCTGAATTACATCCTGAATTATCTGGGAGCACTCGACCAGCGGATCTGGTGGTTCTTTCGCGCCGCCTCGACGCTGCATTTCATCGGACTGTCGCTGCTGGTCGGCGCGTTGCTGGTGATGGACCTGCGCGCGCTCGGCGTCGTGCGCGGGATCTCACATACCGCGCTCGCAGGCCTCGCGCGTGTCGCGGTGCTGGGCCTCGCCATCAATGTGATCAGCGGCCTGGTGATGCTGGCGAGCAAGCCGGTGGAGTACTGGCATGCCTGGCCGTTCCGTTACAAGATGGTTGCGCTGGCGGTGGCTCTGCTGAATGCCGCCTGGTTCACGACACTCGGGCAGCGCAGGCTCCGCGCACTCTCGCCTGAGGCGCCGCTCCCCGTATCGATACGCGCATCGGCCGCGCTGTCCCTGGCGGCGTGGCTGGTGGTGATCCTGCTCGGTCGGGCGATCTTCGAATTCGCCTCGGGCGGTTAGGCCGCGTGCGCTCAGTGCGCCTCGTGCCGCTGGATGTGGCGCATCTTGCGCTCGCGGCTGAGGCGATAGAAGCGACGCAGCTCCACCAGGGCTTCACCACGCGCGCGTGCGGCGCCGGCGAGCTGGCGCGAGAGTCGGCGGCAAAAGCGCGCGGCGTATTCATTGGCATCGCGATAGAGCTGCACGCGTCCGGCCGCGAGCGCCGGATCCACCCGCGCGCGCGTGAACAGCAGCGCATGCAGCTCGGTCGGAAAGCGCGCCGGATCCTGCTGGCGCAGCAGCCACCAGCTCGCCACGTACTTGTCGATCTCGGCCTGCAGCTCGAGCTCCAGCAGGCTCACGGGCCGATCATGCGCCGAATTCCATGCCAGATACAGAAAGTGGCTCACGCCCTCGAGCGCGGTCCAGTAATCTGCGATGTTGGCGGTGTTGAGGGTACGCAGCGGATCGGCAGCCGCCAGGCGCTCGAGCAGCGCCGGATCGAGAAACAGCCCGACCGAGGCGACCTCGCCTTCGTCGAGCACCAGCACCTGCTCGTCGGTCTGCGAGCTGCCCGTGCGCGCGGGCAGCCAGGTGCGATCGGTGAGGAGAAAGTCATGCACGTCGTAGCGCACCGGCACATCGTAGATGCCGCTGAGCAACCCCTGCAGCTGACGCAGAAGCGGACTGCCCATGGCCGTGCGGGCCGGGAGCGCCGGGCTCAATTACTCACCAGCGCCACCGGCGTGGGCTCCACGCCCAGCTGGCGCAGCAGGCCCTGGGCGCGCGTGCTGCCGGTCTTGAGCCAGATCTCGTAGAGCCGCAGCACGTCGGCCTGCGAGTACTGACGCGCCGAATCGGCGATCTCCCCGAGCGCCTCGACCATCGGCAGGAATTTGGTGGCGAGCTCGGCGAACACGGCGGCCAGCACCTGGCGCCGACCGCGCGCCAGGCCCGCGGCGAGCGTGCCGTACGCGCGCCCGCCCATGGCAATGTGATAGTCGATGTCCACGAGCTTGCGCGCGAAGCTGTGTGCGAAGAAGCCGGCGATGAACAGCGATACGTCCCCGAGCCGCTGCAGTGCGCGCTCGCGCTCGATGCTGGTGCGCGCCTCGAGCGCGGCAGCCAGCATGTGCGCCAGGGGCCTGAGGCGCACTCCTTCGGGCGTCTGCTCGAAGAGCTGCTCGGAGCGGGCGAACAGGGTGAGCAGATTGACGACGTACTGCTCGGTCTGATCCTCGACCTCGACATGCCGGTGCGCGAGCGCACCGTGCAGCTCGCCGTGAAAATACTCGCGCAGGTTGGCAACCGTAAGAACTCCCTGGGCCGAAGCAACGTGCTGCGTGCTCATCTGCTCATACCTCGCGCCTAGCCACTGTCCCAGCATCCGTGTCGATGCATCACGAGTTCACCACGAAACTACTGTCCCGTTAGATAAGCCGTTCACGAAATGATTCGGGTTGCATCGGCTTATCGCGATGTCAGTCTCACTGTGGCGCTGCAGGATCTGCGCCAATCTGGCAATCAGGCGGGGCGAGTGCTGCCAGGCGCCGGGAACCTCGGCACCGGCAGCGACGGCCGGCGCCTACATCGGCAGGCCGAGGGGGGCGCAGCGAGGGTCGGCAGGGGCTGACGCGTGAGATCGCGTCAGGGAGGAGAACCGGTACGCGTGAGATGCAGGGTGATCGGCGCGGCTCGCTCGTCCGGCGCACCGTTGGCGTCGAGGGGTTGCTCGGTGAGAGTCAGCCTGTCGCCTTCCAGCTGTGCCTGCTGCTCGATCCACAGCCCGCTCGCCAGACGGCCGGGACGACAGTCGCCCGACATCTTCTGCGTCTCATACCCCATGGGGATCGACTGCCAGAGCAGATCGCATCCGGGCAGGGGCTGCAGATCATCGGGCAGCATCGAGACGAGCAGTTCCGGATTGCTCCCTGCCGATGCCCAGCGTCGCGGCTGCTTGAAGAGGAAGCTGTGCTGCATGACACCTGGTTCCCCGCGCGTGCGCTGATGACCTTTGGGCACAATGCCCACGAAGGTCCAGATGCCCTGCCACAGCACCAGCCCGGCATTGTCCGCCGGCGTCTCGCGCACGAAGAAGACCTTCTCACCGATCAGCTGCGCGGAAACCTGCGAGATGGTGAAGCTTACATCCGAGTCAGCGGCGCCGCCGGCTACCGGGCTGGTGTAGACGCCCGGCAAGGCCTTCTGCAAACCCTCGAGCTGCGAGAGCTGTTTGCTCTGGGGCGAGTTTGCGCAGCCCACGAGGATCAGGACGAGGGTGCTGGCCAGGAGCCATTGCTTCATATTAGTCCCGCCACTCCACCCGGTAGTTGCAGCCGAGGGTCATGATACGCTCGAGCAGGCCCTGGTAGTCGACGCCCGCGGCACGCGCCGACTCGGCGAAGTCCTCATCGCGTGTGAGGTTCGGGTTCGGATTGGCCTCGAGCATGAAGATACTGCCATCGGGCCGCACGCGAAAATCGATGCGCGCGTAGCCCGACAGGTGCAGCGCGCGGTAAATGCGCCGCGACAGCCGATCGAGCTTCTGCAGCACCTGCGGGGACAGATCGGCGGCGGCACAGGTGGTGATGTCGTAGCGCTTCTGGTAGTCGCGATCCCATTTCACCTTGCGCGTGGCGATCGCCGGCAGCGACTGCGGGAGCGTCCCAAAGCGCATCTCCCAGATCGGCAGGCGCGTCAGGCGCTCGTTGCCCATCACCGCCACGTACAGCTCGCGCCCCTCGATGTATTCCTCGACCAGCGCGTCCGAGCCGATCTGCTCGTGCATGAACTGTACGCGCTCGGTGAGGCGCGCATGATCATCGACCACCGAGGCCTGCGCGATGCCGAGCGAGGCGTCCTCGGTCGCGGACTTCACGAACAGCGGCGGACGCAGGTTCTTCGGCACACGGATGCGCTGGCCGCGCCGGAAGACGGTGAACTGCGGGGTCGGGATGCGGTGGAAGGCGAGCAGCTGCTTGCAGAGCACCTTGTCCCGCGACAGCAGCAGCCCGCGCGGATTGCAGCCGGTGTAGGGAGCGCGCATGAGCTCGAGGAACGCGACCACGTGCTGATCGTAGGTCACGATGCCGTTGAATTCCTCGAGCAGGTTGAAGACGACCTCGGGTTTCCACTCCAGCAGCGCGCCGCGCAGCTCGGTCAGCGAGTCCAGCACACCGAGGATCTGCACCTCGTGGCCGGCGGCGCGCAGCGCCGAGATCACGTCGTATTCGGTGCGCCACTCATCGATCTGCTTCTCGGAGTAGCCATCGAGCGTCTCGGGCGGCACCAGGCTCGTGTGCACCACGACCAGGGTGCGAAGCTTGCGAGCCGTCATGCGATCTGTTGCAGGCCCTGGCTGGCGAGGTAGCGGCGCGCCAGCTGTCGCAGCATGCGGCGTGCGTTCGCCAGCGCCGTGCGCTGCGAGCCTGCAACGTACAGGCGCAGCTGCTCGCTGCGCTCGATTGCAGCGCGCAGGATCTGATGCGCGATGTAGCGATCCACGCCGGTGCTCGCCATCATCCAACCGAGCAGCCGCCCCTTATGCGCACGCAGCAGCGAGGCCGCGGAGCGCCGCGGCGTGAGCGACGCACGGGCGTTGGCGAGCGGCTCGGCCGCGAACACCCGCTGCAACAGCCGATCTGCCAGCAGCCCGCGGCGCGGCCGGCGCAGGGCACGCCTGCCCTGGAAGTACTGACCGAGCGTGCGCTGATCGGCGTGCAGCGGCTCGACGCGCGTACGCCGGCGCACGGGCGGTGCCTGGCTCACCAGCTCGTCGGCGAGACGATCCACGAAATGCAGCTTGCGCAGCGCCGGCCAGGCCGCGTAGCGGCGCTGCCAGTTCGAGCGCGGCGCGAGCCACACGGCGAACGTCTCGGCGAAATCTTCGGTGGGATGGCTCTGTGCATACCAGTCCCCGAGATGCTGCACGTGGCGGCGGCTGGCCGGCCGCACGCGGTAATGATCGCGATAGGGCCGCGAGGCCTCACCGAACAGCGCACGCCAGTGGGCACGCCGGCGCAAGCGGTAGGCCGAATCGATGGCATGACCGGCCTCGTGACGCAGGATGCGCATCGCCCAGTTGGCATTGCTGCCTTCCACGGCACGCGTCATCTTGCGCGCGAGGCGCATCAGGCGCGGGTGCGCCAGATAGAAAGGCACGGCGATGCCGGGAACCCCGTCGGGTGAGAACCAATCATCCGACAGCCAGACGTGCGGGCGAAAGCGGATGCCGCGACCATCGAGCTCAGCGTAGAGACGCTGCACGTAACGCTGCACAGGGGAGCGCGAGAGCTCGAGCCGCAGATCGCACATGCGCAGCCGCAGCAGCTCCTCGTCGGGCAGACGCGTCCAATCCGGCCGGCGCGGTAGCGGACGGCGACGAGTGACGGCATCGAAGGGCATGTAAAAACTTTACTCAATCGCAGCGACGCTGTCCGCTTCCGTGAAGGCGGCGGCGGGGACAGGAGCGGGGGCGGGGCTGCCCCCGGCGGCAGCGGGGCCGCGAGCCTGCTGTAACGCAGCAAAATTGAACAGACCGGTATCCGCGAGCGTTGCCGGCTCGACGTGTCGCAGTGCGGAGAAGATCGACTCGATGCGCCCCGGCTGCTCACGCTCCCAGGCGGCCAGCATCGCCTTGATGGCGTTGCGCTGCAGGTTCGGCTGCGAGCCACACAGGCGGCAGGGAATGAGGGGAAAGGCCATGCCGCGGGCGTAGCGGGCGATGTCGCGCTCGGAGCAGTAGGCCAGCGGTCGGATGACCACGTGCTGGCCATCCTGGGAGCGCAGCTTCGGGGCCATGGCTTTGAGCCGCCCGGCATGAAACAGATTGAGAAACAGGGTCTCGACGATGTCGTCGCGGTGGTGGCCGAGGGCGATCTTGGTGATGCCCTGCCCGGCGGCGAAGCGGTAGAGCGCACCGCGGCGCAGGCGCGAGCACAGCGAGCACATCGTCTTGCCCTCGGGAATGACCCGCTTGACGACGCGATAGGTGTCCTGCTCGATGATGTGCCAGGGCACGCCGATGGACTGCAGATACTGCGGCAGGACGTGCGCCGGGAAGCCGGGCTGCTTCTGGTCGAGGTTGACCGCGAGCAGCGTGAAGTCGATCTCCGCGCTCGCCTGCAGCGAGCGCAGCATATCCAGCAGCGTGTATGAATCCTTGCCGCCGGAGAGGCACACCATGACGCGATCGCCGGGCTCGATCATCCGATAGTCGGCGATGGCCTTGCCGGCGAGCCCGCGCAGCCGCGCCCCGAGCTTGCGCAGCGTTGCGCTTGGGCGGGGGGAATGCGGGCGAGGGCCGAGCGCTGGGGCCGCGGCGGGGGCCGGCGCCTGCCCTGTCACGTGCGGCTCTCCAGGTACTTGTGCTCCAGGTAGCGCAGCAGCGCGTTGGCGGACAGCGGCTGGCCGGTGGCGTGCTTCATCAGCTCCTTGACGGTGACCTTGGCCCCGAGGCCGTGCACGTTCTCGCGCAGCCAGCCGAACAGGCCCGAGAATTCGCCGCGGCCGATCTGCATATCCAGCTCGGGCAGGTGAGCGCGCAGGCTCTCCCAGAGCTGCGCGGCGATGACCGCCCCGAAGACGTACGAAGGGAAGTAGCCGAAGGAGCCCAGCGCCCAGTGGATGTCCTGCAGGCAGCCATCGTTGGCGCCCCGGGGACGCACCTCCAGGCGCTGCTCCATGCCCTCATTCCAGGCCTGCGGCAGATCGCGCACCGCCAGCTCACCCGACAGCAGCTTCTTCTCCAGCTCGTAGCGCAGCAGGATGTGCAGCGGGTAGGTCAGCTCGTCCGCGTCCACGCGGATGAGACTTCTCTGCACACGCGTGACCCAGCGGTAGAGATTGTCGACTTCCCATTCGGCGCCCGTCACAGCGAAGTGCTTTTCGAGCAGCGGCCGCAGATAGCTCACAAAGGGGCGACCGCGTCCCACGAACATCTCGAGCAGCAGCGCCTGGCTCTCCTCCAGGGCCATGCCGCGGTCGCGCCCGACAGGCTGGTCGCGCCACTCCTGGGGCAGGCCGAGGTCGTACATCGCGTGCCCGGATTCATGCATCGCGCCGAAGAGCCCGGTGAACAGATCCGCCGAGTCGAAGCGCGTGGTGACGCGGATGTCGCCGGGCACCCCCTCGGTGAAGGGGTGCTCGCTCTCATCGAGCCGCCCGCGATCGAACGGGAAGCCGATCGCGCGCATGACTTCCACGACCAGTGCGCGTTGCTTGGCGGGCGTGAACTTGCCGCTGATCGGCAGCGTCGGCGGCTCGGACTGCCGCGCGAGCACTTCGCGGATCAGGCCCGGCAGCCGCCGTGACAGCGCCTTGAAGATCGCATCGATGTCCGCGGTGGAGATGCCGGGGGAGAACTCATCGACCAGCGCGTAGTAGGGCGGCAGCCCGAGCGCCTGCCCGAGCAGCGCCGCCTTGTCACGCACCAGGGTCACGACCTCCTCCAGGTGCGGCGCGAACAGCTCGAAGCTGTTCTGCCGGCGCGCCTCGGCCCAATAGACCTCGGCACGCGCGGTGGCGCGTGCCAG
The DNA here is from genome assembly GCA_035502275.1 of Steroidobacteraceae bacterium. Taxonomy (GTDB): domain Bacteria; phylum Pseudomonadota; class Gammaproteobacteria; order Steroidobacterales; family Steroidobacteraceae; genus FEN-1191. The sequence goes on along the minus strand of DATJUN010000104.1, from coordinate 9,518 downwards.
GCGCGAGATCAGCGACACCGGGGTGGCAATCGCATGGTCGCGCTGGCGGCGCATCTCGCGCAGATTCGCGACCTGCCAGTCCTCGAGCCCCTGGGCATTGGCCTGCGCACGATCCAGCAGGCGCGTGATGCGCGGGGTCGTGAGCAGCGCATGATGCTCGGTCTCGAGCGCAGCCAGTTGCTCTCCGCGCACCTCCGCGCTCCCCCGCGGCATCATGACGGCGGCGTCCCAGCGCAGCAGGGCCAGGGCACCGTGGAAGGCGTGCAGACGGCGCCATTCCTGTTCGAGCTGTGCATAGGGAGTTGGGGACATGGCATGCAGCGCGGGCGCCTCGAGCGCGCTGCGCTGCGCGTCATTTTACCATTGGTCTACGCTGGCGCCGGCGCTGCCGTGCGTCTCAGAGGTCGAAACTGCGCAAACAATCCAAGCAATATCAAACGCTTGAGGTTTGTCGGAATATTGTTGCGCTTGATGCTGCATCGCAGCGTGAGGCGCAGGGTGGGACGCGGGGACTTCAGGGTCGCGCCGACGGCGGCGCCACCGCATGGACGATGGCAGGCCGCAGGGCCTGGTACGGACTCGGCGCGACGGCAGTGGCGGCGCCGGGGGCGCCGGGGTTGCCGGTGGTGCCGGGGGCGCCGAGCTGTGCCCGCGGCCAGCCGGGAGCGCACCAGTGCGCGCGCGCACACAGGCTCGGCCAGTCGGCTGCGAAGAATCCGGCGCCGAGCGAGACGCCCAGCAGTACCAGGAGCAGCAGGTAAACCCGCAGGGTGCGCATGACGCATGATAGCGGCTGCGCGGCACCCGGGTGGGGCGTGGCTGCCCGCCGGCCTTGCGGGGCGCGGGGCACGGCATTGCACGCGAGGCGCGTCACGGCGCGAAGGGCGTAGTCCGCGAGGCCTCTTGCGCCGCGATAAGATCCGCTGATGCCCCTTCGTATCTGTTTCGTGGCGGCGGAGCTTACCCCGCTCGCCAAGGCCGGCGGCCTCGCCGACGTCAGCGGCGCGCTCGTGAAGTATCTGCAGACCGATGGGCATGACGTGCGTGCCTTCCTGCCCTATTACGGGGGGGCCGGTGGCAGCATGGCCCAGCGCCTGCGGGAGGCGGGCATCGTTCCCGAGCCGGTGGCGGGCGTATCCAACATCCTCGTGCCGTTGGGCGCGCATCGGCTGACGTTTTCGCTGTTCAGGGCACGCATTCCCGGTGCGCAGGCAGAGATTCACCTGGTGGACTGTCCGCAATGCTTTGCGGGCAACCGGATCTACGATGGTGCGCCGGATGAGTACCTGCGCTTTCTGCTGCTGACGCATGCCGCGTTCGTCAGTTGCCAGTACCTGGTATTCGCCCCCGAGATCATGCATTTCCATGATTGGCACACGGCGATCGGCACGGCGCTGCTGCGCTCGACGTACGCCTGGGATCGATTGTTCGCCGGCGCACGCAGCGTGCTGACGATCCACAACATCGGCTATCAGGGCATCGTCGGTGCGCACACGGCGCCGGAGGTGCTGCCCAATGCGTCGCTGTCCATGTTCGATGAGGCGGATCTGGCCGCCGGGCACATTGGCCTGCTGCGCACCGGCATCCGGCATGCGGATCTGATCACGACTGTCTCCCCGACCTACGCGCGCGAGATCCAGGGACCCGAGTACGGCATGGGGCTGGAGGGATTGCTCGCCGAGCGCGCCGGCTCGCTGGTGGGAGTGTTGAACGGCGTTGACTACGAGGACTGGGACCCGCGTGTGGATCGCTACCTGCCGCAACATTACGATGAGTCGCAGCTCGCGGTGAAGGCGGCGCTGAAGCAGCAGCTGCTCGCACGGCTGGGACTGGCACGTCCACAGCTCGCGCCGCTCGGCCCGGGCCGGCGCGGACTGGCGCCGGAGGCCACTGCGCGCACGCCGCTGCTGGGCGTGGTGAGCCGGCTGGTGACACAGAAAGGACTGGATCTGCTGTTCGAATCACTGCCGCGGCTGCTGCCGGAGCGCAACTTCGCGCTCGCAGCACTGGGCACGGGCGAGCGCAACTACGAGGACTTCTTCGCGGCGCTGGCACGCAGCTATCCCACGCGCGTGTACTTCCGGCGCGGCTACGACGATGAGCTCGCACACTGGATCGAGGCCGGGAGCGACATTTTCCTCATGCCCTCGCGCTACGAGCCGTGCGGATTGAACCAGATGTACAGCCTGCGCTACGGCACCGTGCCGATCGTACGCCGCACCGGAGGCCTGGCCGACTCGGTCGAGGCGGTGGACTTCGCTGCCGGCACCGGGACGGGCTTTGTGTTTGAGGAATATTCCGGCGCGGCGCTCACGGCCACGGTGCGCCGCGCCCTCGAGCGTTACGGCGATGCCAATGCCTGGCAGGCGCTGGTGCGACGGGGCATGGCGCAGGATTTTTCCTGGCCGCGGCAGGTGCAGCGGTATGTGGCGCTGTATGAGGGGCTGCTGGCGTAGCCGACCTCAGGCTATTCACGCGGCGCTGATCACAGGTGCGCCGCCGTAACGTCGCCGCAATGACATCATCAAGCTGAAGGCGCTCGCCTGCGCCACGGTCAAGCCCAGCAGTCCCACCTGATAGCCGCCGGTGAGGTCTCTGGCCAAACCCCAGCCGTAAGGTCCTGTAAAGGCGCCCAACATGCCGATCGATCCGATCGCTGCGAGGCCGATTGCCGCTGATTTGCCCTGCAGGGCGTCACTGGGGATGAGCCAGAACACCCCCTGCGTGGTCCAGGCCATGGTGGTGCAGATCACATAGCCAATGCCGATAACCGGTCCGGTCGGCCACAGGCCCATCGCAAGCGCTGCGATGGCAGAGATCAGCATTGGTAGCGCCGTATGCACGTAACGCTCCTGAGATCGATCCGAGAGTCTGCCGTTGACGAGCATTGCGAGGGCACTGGCGACGCCAGTGGCCGATATCAGTGCGCCAATGCGCACGTCGTCCCAGTGCACTGCGCTGCGCAGGAGCAAGGGCGCCGATAGCGACAGGGAGTAATTGCTGCCCATTATCAAGACATTGCAAAGGCAGAGTCGCCATAGGCATGCATCGCTCGTTATCCGCGAGAGCGGTATCGGTGTCGGAACACTACGCCAAGCGTGCTCGGCTTTAAGGTGCGCCTCCAGCCAGCTGCGCTCCGGCGCACTCAGCCAGGGGGCCTGAGCCGGTCGATCGCACAATAGAGCCAGTATGATCATCCCAAGCACGATCGCCGGCAGCCCCTGAATCAGGAACAGCCATTGCCATCCCGCCATTCCAGATCGCCCTTGCAGGCTCAAAAGAGCTCCCGCCAGCGCTCCCATCAGGGCAGCGCCGAGCGGACCCGAGAAGTAGAACAGACTGATGGTTCTGCCGCGGTACTCCTTCGGAAACCACTGCGTGAGGTAAAAGACGACGCCGGGGAAGAAGCCGGCCTCGGCCGCCCCCAGCAATAGACGCATGAGGTAGAACTGCCACGGCGTCCTGATGAACATCATTGCGGAGGAGATCACCCCCCAGCTCACCATGATGCGCGCAATCCAGCGGCGTGCCCCGAACCTCATCAGCAGCATGTTCGACGGGATCTCGCACAGCGCATAGGTGAGGAAGAACAACCCACCACCCAAGCCGAAAATGGAGGCGCTGAAGCGCAGATCCTGGTTCATGCGCAGGGCGGCGAATCCTACATTGACACGGTCCATGTAGGCGATGCCGTAGCCCAGGAAGAGCAATGGCAACAGGTGCCACGATGCCTTGGCAAGCGCGCGCCGGCCGATTACCCAGTCGTCCGAATCCGTGGACTCCACAGCAACCCCCTGTCTCGCAGGCATCGTGGAGGTGCTCGACAGCGTCAGGCTGTATCTATTCTGGCAGCCTCGATAGGGCCTGTCATCGAGTGACGCGGCAGCTCGAGAGCCAAACAGCGCCGCTCACTGAAAGGTCGCGCCGGCCGCTGACCGCTGATACCGCTGATACCGCTGATACCGCTGATGGCGAGTGAACCATCTTGATTGCAAGGCTCCCACAGCCTGCTCAAATCGCCGCCGCGGCCTCAGAGGTGCAGATCCCCGCCGTGCGAGAAATGCAGCAGCCGCACGAGGCCGCGCTGCAGATGCACCTCTCCATGTATGCGATACGGCAGCTCACGGTGGGACATGTGGCCGGCCAGCGCGATCAGGCCGGTGCCCATGTCGGCGGTGACGTCGAGCACGACGTCGTAGGCGCCCTCGGCTGGCAGCACGAAGGCGGCATCGGTCACGCCGGTCGCAAACGCCATGCCATTCAGTTCCACATCGGCGTTCATGCTCTCCACGGGGATGGCGCGATCGTTGGGGTTGTAAACATGCGCGGTGATCTGCAGTTGCTGGTGCGACAGACTCCCTCCCTGAAAGCGCACGGCGGTGATGGTGACCTCGGGAGCGACGAGGTGCGGCGCGATCGAGGCACAACCCGATAGTGCCGCCATGGCGAGCGTTACCACGGTCAGCACCGCGAGCGTGGCGGCAGCGCGCACAGCCCTGGTATCAGCCCTGGTATTCATGTCGGATAGCGGCTCATGTCGGATACCCCGGCGGCGGCGGCGGCTGAGCGGCTTGCCGCCCGGTGGGCGGCAAACGATCGAAGATGTGGTTGAGCTCGCGGAAGTGCGCGGCGAGCGAGCCGGTGAGGCTGCCGGGAGGCAGGCGCCAGGTCCAATTGCCCACGGCGGTGCCGGGGGTGTTGAAGCGCGCCGAGGAGTCGAGCTGCAGCAAGTCCTGCGCGGGCAGCATGGCCAGGCGCGCAACCGAGCCGAGGCAGGCGCGCATGAGGCTGTCGGGCACCCGACCGGGAGGTGCATCGAGATAGAACTGCACGCGCTGCGCGCTCTCGGCGTTCAGGCGCCGGTACCAGCCGACGGTGGTGTCGTTGTCATGCGTGCCGGTGTAGGCCACGAGGTCGAGTGTCAGGTTATGCGGCGCGTGCGGATTGTCGGGCGAGCCGTCAAAGCCGAACTGCAGCACTCGCATGCCGGGCAGGCCGAAGTCGCGGCGCAGCGCATTCACGTCCTCGGTGATCAGACCCAGATCCTCGGCGACCACCGGTAGATCCGGGTGCTCGGCGGCGAGCGCCCTGAAGAGCGCGTGACCGGGCGCGGGGCGCCATTGCCCCTCGCGTGCGGTGCTGGCGCCGGCCGGCACCGCCCAATAAGCCGCCAGCCCGCGGAAGTGATCGATGCGCACCAGGTCGAAGCGACGCAGCTGATGATTCAGACGCGTGCGCCAGAACTGAAAGCCATCGCGCTGCGCCTGGTCCCAGTTGTACAGCGGATTGCCCCAGAGCTGTCCGTCGGCCGAGAAGTAATCGGGAGGCACGCCGGCGAGCAGCGCGGGGCGGCCTTCGGGGGTCAGCTGGAACTGCTCGGGATGCGCCCAGGCCGATACCGAGTCGGGGGCGACGTAGATCGGCAGATCGCCGAACAGCAGCACGCCGCGCTCGGCGGCGTGGCGGCGCAGAGCGCGCCATTGCCAATCGAAGTGCCACTGCACCAGGCGGCGCTGCTCGAGCGCGGCGGCCTGACGCTCGCTGAACTGCGCGAGCGCCGCGGCATCGCGGCTGCGATAGGGTGCGGGCCAGTCCCACCAAGGCGCGCGGAAGTGCTCGGCGAGCGCATCGAAGGTCACGAAGTCCTCGAGCCATTCGCGGTTCTCGGCGCGGAAGCGCCCGTAGTCGTCGGCCTGTGCGGAAGCGTCGGGGCGCTCGGCCGCGTCGATGAGCGCGGGAGAGCCGGCCATGTCCGAGCGCGCCCAGTAGGGCGAACCGCTCATGCCAGGATCGCCGAGCGGCAGCACCTGCCAGAGCGAGAAACCGGCCGCGGCCAGCCAATCGATGAAACCGCGCGCGGCAGCGCCCAGACCGCCGCGCTCCTCGCCGGGATGCCCGACCACCCCGCGCAGCGCCGTCGGATGCAGCAGCACACCGGCGCGGCGCTGTTGCAGCAGCCGCGGAGCCACCGTCCCGGTCATGGGTGACGCGACAGCTTAGCAAGCATGTCGGGTGTCACCAGCACGACGCCGCGCTCGGTCAGATAGAAACGCGCCGCGTCCAGCTCGCGATCCACGCCGATGCGCATGCCATCGGGAATCTCGCACCCCTCATCGAGGATGGCGTGATTGACGACGCATCCGGCCCCGATCTTGGCATTGGGCAATACCACGGAGCGAAAGATAGTCGAGTGCTCCTCGGCACGCACGTTGGAGAACAGCAGCGACTGATTCACCGAGGCGCCGGAAATGATGCAGCCGCCGGAGACCATGGAGTTCACCGCAATGCCCCGCCGCCCCTCCTCGTCCAGCACGAACTTCGCCGGCGGCTGGTGCAGCTGGTAGGTCCAGATCGGCCATTCCTCATCGTAGAGATTGAGCTCGGGGGCGACGTGCACCAGCTCGATGTTGGCCTCGTAGTACGCATCCACGGTGCCGACGTCGCGCCAGTAGTTCTGCGCGCGCGTCTTCACATCGGTGAACGGATAGGCCACCACGTGCAGCATGTCGATGGCCGCGGGGATGACGTTGCGGCCGAAGTCGTGCTGCGACTTTTCATCGGCAGCGTCGGCGATCAGGAGCTTCTCCAGCAGCCGGGCATTGAAGATGTAGATACCCATCGAGGCAAGCGCGACGCCGGGGCGGCCGGGGATCGAATCGGGATTCCTGGGCTTCTCGTTGAAATTGGTGACGCGATTCCATTCGGTCGTGGTGAGCACGCCGAAATCGCTGGCAGTCTCGCACGGCACCTCGACGACCCCGACGGTGATGTCGGCGCCCTTCTCCACGTGATAGGCAACCATCGGACCGTAGTCCATCTTGTAGATGTGATCTCCGGCCAGCACCAGCACGTGTTTGGGACGCAGCGAGCGGATGAGATCGAGGTTCTGATAGACGCAGTCGGCGGTGCCACGGTACCAGTGCGGCCCGATCTGCTGCTGCGCAGGTACCACATCGATGAACTCGCCGAACTCGCCTCTGAGGTAGCTCCAGCCGCGCTGTACGTGCTGGATCAACGACTGCCCCTTGTACTGCGTCATCAGGAAGATCTGCCGGATACCGGAATTGACGCAGTTGGACAGCACGAAGTCGATGATGCGGAACTTGCCACCGAAAGGTGTCGCGGGCTTGCAGCGGTGCAGGGTCAGGTCGCGCAGCCGCTCGCCGCGCCCCCCGGCCATGACCACGGCGAGAGTGCCGCTGGTGAGGCGGCTGACATATCTTCCCGAGGAAGCACGCGGGGGCGGATTGGCCATGGTGCGGGCAGCAAGAGACGTTGGAGCTGTTTAACTATAGCAGCGCTTATTGCATCGCCCCGAGAGGCCGTGCGCGGAGTGATACGTCGGTCGAAAAACCACCGGCGGCGGGGAAGCGGCTGACAGCGAGCGCCCCCTGGGGCGGCCGTCCGGGAGCGCGCCCGCGTGCTGCACGACAGCAAAAGCGGAGCCGGCGGGACGCTCGAGTCAGACCCGGGGGGTACCCGCGGGCAGAGCGGCATACAGGCCGGCATAGGTGCGCTGCAGTTGCGCCTTCTGCACCTTGCCCATGATGTTGCGCGGCAGCTCGGGCACGAACAGCACACGCTTGGGCAGCTTGTAGCCCGCCAGCCGCTGGCGCAGAGCGGCCAGCACCTGCGCTTCCCCGGGCGGTGGCGCGTCCGGTGAGGGGGGGCGATCTGCGGACGGCGCGCCGACCGTGGCCGCTACGATGACCGCGGTGACAGCCTCGCCGAAGTCCGGGTGCGGCAGGCCGATGACGGCGGATTCCAGAACGCCGGGCAGCGCATCGATCTCGAGCTCCACCTCGCGTGGATAGACGTTGTAGCCGCCGCTGATGATCAGGTCTCGCGCCCGCCCGACGAGGGTCACATAGCCTTCCGCGTCGCGCTGTCCCAGATCCCCGGTGATGAAATAGCCGTCCGATCGGACGGCCTCGCGCGTGCGCTCGGGATCGCGCCAGTAGCCGGCAAACACGTTCGGGCCGCGCACTTCGATCATGCCGATCTGCCCGACCGGGCACTCGCGCACAGCCGCCTCGGCGCCGGCGCACTCCGCGGCTGCGGTCGAATCCACGATGCGCAGCTGCACGTCCGGCAGCGGCAGACCGACCGAGCCCGGACGGCGCTCACCGATGTAGGGATTGGAGCAGTTCATGCCGGTCTCGGACAGACCGTAGCGCTCGAGGATCGCGTGGCCGGTGCACTCGCGAAAGGCCAGGTGTGTCTCGGGCAGCAGCGGCGCGGAGCCACAGATGAACAGACGCATGTGTGCGGCTGCCTCACGCGTGAGCGCCGGCTCGGCGAGCAGGCGGGTGTAGTGCGTCGGCACGCCCATGAGCACCGTGGCCTCGGGCAGATGACGCAGCAGCAGCACCGGATCGAACCGCGGCAGCAGCAGTACCCCGGCGCCGGCCGCGAGCGTGGTATTGATCGCGACGAACAGCCCGTGGATATGGAACAGCGGCAGCGCGTGCAGCAGCCGATCGGCGCCCGTGAAGCGCCACAGCTGCGCCAGCGTGCGTGCGTTGGCGATGAGGTTGCCGTGCGTAAGCATGGCGCCCTTGGAGCGGCCGGTGGTGCCCGAGGTGTACAGAATGGCGGCCAGATCGCCGCTGCCGAGAGGCGCATCCTCGAACTGCGGCGGCTCGTGCGCGGCGGCCTCGATGAGACTGCCCGAGGCACCGTCGCTGCCGAGGGTCGCCGGTGCCGGCAGCTGCAGCCGCGCAAGCAGCGCCTGCAAGGCGCCCGCACGCTCGGGCGTACACACCAGCAGCGCCGGCTCGGCATCGCTGAGAAAGTACTCGAGCTCGGCCTCGGTATAGGCGGTGTTGAGCGGCAGGTACACTGCTCCCAGTCGCAACACCGCCAGATAGAGCAGCACGGCGGTTGAGCTTTTCTCAACCTGCACGGCGACACGATCGCCGGCCCGCACGCCGAAGCGCTCGAGCGATCGCGCCAATGCCGCCGAGCGCGCGCCAGCCTCCTCGTAGCTCATCGAGCGTCCCGAGGGTTCGCGCAGAAATTCGCGCCCCAGCCCCACGCGTGGCCAGAGCGCACCGAACAGGCCCGCCTGCGCGCTCATCGGTACCCGGCAGCCACGTCAGAGACGCTTGAGCAGCCCGAGCTCGAAGGGCTGCGTGAGCAGCTCGTGCCAGGGATAGATGCGAATCTCGATGGAATACTGGCCGCTGTCCTGGGGCGCGGCGGTCAGCTCATAGAGACTTGCCCCCTCCGCGTCGGTCTTGCCGGTGGGGCGCAGCGGCGCGCGCCAGATCTCGTCGGGGCGATCGGCGGCACGGTACGAGGCGAGCAGCGGTGATTCCTGCCGCGCACGCGGCAGCACCCGCTGTGCGACGAATTCGACGCGCACATCCTCGGGCGCAAGTCCGTTGAGCGTCGCGGCCACGGTCAGGCTGAGCGCCCCGGCGCGCGGCAGCTCGCGCGGCAGCTCGGAGAGGTAGCGCAGGCTGACGCCGGACCAATGCTCACGCACGTGCTCCTTCCAGAGGGCAAAGGCGTTG
>DATJUN010000103.1:0-13539 GCA_035502275.1 Steroidobacteraceae bacterium | reverse complement strand
CTGGTCGTACGCCATGAAAGTGCCGCCGTACGTCTGCGCCATCACCTTCGTCAGCGCCGCCGTCAGCGTCGTCTTGCCATGATCCACATGCCCAATCGTCCCCACGTTCACGTGCGGCTTATTGCGCTCGAATTTTTCCTTGGACACGGCTTGCGACTCCTCTGACCTGCGTGTTGACCTGAACCAGTTGAACCTGCGGACTTACCTGACTTGCTCGACTACCGGTGATCACCGGCGTGGTGGAGCCCACGACCGGGATCGAACCGGTGACCTCGTCCTTACCAAGGACGTGCTCTACCAACTGAGCTACGTGGGCGGACGGACCGGAAACCTCCCAGGACCGCGTATGGAGCGGGTGATGGGAATCGAACCCACGTCATCAGCTTGGAAGGCTGAGGTTCTACCATTGAACTACACCCGCCTGATGACGCCACTCGACTCTCCCATGCGTCTGCCGGCCCGTATGCCCGCGGGCCGTCCTGGCCCCCACGGTGGAGGGGGTAGGATTCGAACCTACGAAGGCGTGAGCCGGCAGATTTACAGTCTGCTCCCGTTGGCCGCTTGGGTACCCCTCCGCGAAAAGGAGCCGCGTATTCTGATTTCGGGCGGGGGCAGTGTCAATGCATGTTCAATGCCAAAAGACCCGTCGTGCGACGGCGCCGCTGGCCATGGTCGGCATCATCGAGGCCTGCCTGACGGCCTGCGGCTCGTAAGCGCGCCGCTGCAATGCAACCGCTACAGCTGCTGCGCACGCTCAGACTCCAGCCATCGGCATTCCCCCGGCCGCAGATCCGGCGGCAGCGCCAGTGGACCGAATCGGACCCGCTTGAGCCGGCTCACTTCGTAGCCAGCCGCCTGCCACAGACGGCGTACCTCGCGATTACGCCCCTCGCGCAGCATCACCCGAAACCAGCTGTGGCTACCGTCCAGCCCGTCAGGCGCGCGCTCGCCCTGCGCACCGCTGGCATCCCGCGCCGGCTCTATGCGCTCGAAATGTGCCAGACCGTCCTCGAGCTCCAGGCCCTGGCGCAGCCGCACCAGATCTGCCGCCGCAGGCACCCCGCGCACGCGCACGAGATATTCGCGCTCGATCTCGCCAGACGGGTGCATCCAGCGGTGCGCGAGCGCCCCGTCAGTCGTAAACAGCAGCAACCCCGTGGTGTTGACGTCCAGACGCCCGACGACGACCCAGCGGCCTGAACCGCGTGGTTGTGGCAGCCGATCGAACACCGTGGGACGGCCCTGCGGATCGGAGCGTGTGGTCACCTCTCCCATCGGCTTGTGGTAGAGCAGCACCTCGCGGATCGCGGCAGACCTGCTCGAAGCGCTCGTGCGCGGCAGCTGCACCACCTGCCCATCGAGGCGAATCTGCGCGCCGGGTGCGAGGCGCGCACCGAGGGCGACCACGACCCCATCCACCTGCACGCGGCCGTCGCGGATCCATTGCTCGATCTGCCGCCGCGAGCCCAGTCCCGCCGCGGCCAGTACCTTCTGCACCCGCTCGGCGCGCTCTGCCACGAGCGCTCAGCGCATCGGCAGCTGAATCTTGCGGAACAGCTCGGTCTGTCCCTCGCCGTCGCGCGCATCGATGGCGCGGTCCACGAGCCGCCGCGTCAGATGCGGACCGAACAGCTGGATGAAGTCATAGGCGAAATTGCGCAGCAGCGTGCCGCGTCGAAAACCAATCCAGGTGGTATGAATCGGAAACAGATGCGAGGCATCGAGTACCGCGAAATCCCCATCCTGCTGCGGGTCGATGGCCACGCTCGCGACGATGCCCACCCCCAGCCCCAGGCGCACGTAGGTCTTGATGACGTCCGAGTCGCGCGCCGTCAGTGCCACCCGCGGCGTCAGCCCCTCGCGCGAGAACACGGTGTGCAGCGAGGAGGCGCCGGTGAAGCTGAATACGTAGGTGATGAGCGGAAACTGCGCCAGGTCCTTGATCGTTACGCGCTCGAGCTTGGCCAGCGGGTGGTGCTTGAGCACGATGATCTGGCGGTACCAGCGGTACACCGGCAGCAGCACCAGGCCGCTGAATAGTCCCTCCGACCCGGTGGCGATCGCCAGCTGCACCCGATCCGTCGCCATCATCTCGCTGATCTGCTCGGAGGTGCCCTGGTGCAGGTGCAGCTCCACCTCCGGATAGCGCTCGCGAAAAGCGTGCACGACCGGGGGCAGCACATAGCGCGCCTGGGTATGCGTCGTGGCGATCGCGAGGGTGCCGCGATTATCCTGATTCAGATCGGCCGCGACTGCCTTGAGGCTGTCGATCTCGGCGAGCGCGCGATTGGCGTACTCGAGGACCTTCGCCCCCTGCGGGGTCACGCGCGAGAACGCCCGTCCCTCGCGCACGAACAGGTCGAACCCCAGTTCACGCTCCAGCGCCTTGAGCGCGCGGCTGATGGCCGGCTGCGACGTGCCCAGGGCCGAGGCAGCCTGCGTCACCGAGAGGCCATGGCGGGCGATGGCCACGGCGTATTGCAGCTGGTGAAAGTTCATAGCGGCTGATACCAGATCATCGTTCTGACCACCCAGAATGGCGCCGATAATTATAACAACGAGTTATGAAAAAATGGCCCCTCCTTTATCGACCGCGGCGCGAGTGCAGGGCTAGAGTGCTGGCCCGCTCCGGGTGCAATGCTCGAGCCCATGATTTACGACAACATCCTGGCCACCATCGGCCGCACGCCCATCGTCCGCATCCAGCATCTGGCCCCCGCGGGCGTGACCATTTATGTCAAATGCGAGTTCTTCAATCCTGCCTCCTCGGTGAAGGACCGCCTGGCGCTGGGCATCATCGAAGACGCCGAGCACAGCGGCGCTCTCAAGCCCGGCCAGACCGTGGTCGAGGCAACCTCCGGTAATACGGGTATCGCGCTGGCCATGGTCTGCGCGGCCAAGGGTCATCCGTTCGTGGCCGTCATGGCCGAGAGCTTCTCGGTCGAGCGCCGCCGCATCATGCGCATGTTCGGCGCCCGTGTGATCCTCACGCCTGCTGCCGAGCGCGGCACGGGCATGGTGCGCCGGGCTGCGGATCTGGCGCAGAAGCACGGCTGGTTTCTTGCGCGTCAGTTCGAAAATCCCGCCAATCCGGCGTTCCATCGCAGCACGACCGGCCCGGAAATCCTGCAGGACTTCGCGGCGCGACGACTGGACTATTTCGTGACCGGCTGGGGCACTGGCGGTACGCTCACGGGAGCCGGCGAGGTCATCAAGCTCGCACGTCCCGAGGTGCAGATCGTCGCGGCCGAGCCGGAGGCGGCGGCACTGCTGTCCGGCAAACCCTTCGGTCCGCACAAGATCCAGGGCTGGACGCCGGACTTCGTGCCCGCCGTGCTCAACCGCAACGTTGCCGACCGCATCGTGACCGTGGGCGATGCGGACGCCATCTCCTGCGCGCGAGCGCTCGCGGCGCGCGAAGGGATTTTCTGCGGCATCTCCTCGGGCGCCACCTTCGCGGCCGCGCTGAAGGTCGCCGCCGACGCGGCCGAGGGCGCCGTGCTGCTGGCGATGCTGCCGGATACCGGTGAGCGTTATCTGTCGACCGCTCTGTTCGAGGACATTCCCGATGGCTCGGATCCGGAAACCTGATACCCGTGGCGCGGCCGATGCAGCGACGGAGGTCTTTGGCCGCCCGCCGGGTCGCGCGCGCAGCGCCGAGCGCTTGAGCACCCAGCCGATGAGCGCACCGCACAGTGTCGCCCTGCCCGACCCGTTCCGGCTCTACCGCGGCGGCAGCCTGCCTGCGGCGCGCATCGCCTACGAGAGCTGGGGGCACCTCAACGATCGGGCAGACAACGCGATTCTGCTCTTCACGGGGCTGTCGCCGTCGGCGCATGCTGCCTCGAGCGCGTCGGACCCCTCGCCCGGCTGGTGGGAGCGCATGATCGGTCCTGGCCTGGCGATCGATACCGACCGTTACTTCGTCGTGTGCGTCAACTCCCTGGGCAGCTGCTTCGGCTCGACCGGGCCGGCCTCGATCGATCCGCACAGCGGCGAGCGCTACCGGCTGAGCTTTCCCGAGATTGCCGTCGAAGACATCGCCGCCGCGGGCATGGCCGCGCTGCGCGCGCTGGGCATCGAGCGGCTCGATGCGGTGATCGGCGCGTCTCTGGGCGGCATGTCCGTGCTCGCCTTCGCCACGCAGTTTCCCGACGCCGCGCGGCGCCTGATCAGCATCTCGGGCAGTCCCGCTGCCTCCCCCTTCGCCATCGCACTGCGCGCGGTACAGCGCGAGGCGATCATGCGCGATCCCGACTGGCAGGGTGGCCAGTACGCTCCGGAGCGGCCGCCGCGCAGCGGCATGCGCATTGCGCGCAAGCTTGGCACCATCACCTATCGTTCGGCCGCGGAGTGGCGGCAACGCTTCGGCCGCGAGACCCTGGCTGGCAATGCACGCAGCCTGAGCCCCTTTGCGCCACGCTTTGCGGTCGAGGGTTACCTCGAATCGCAGGCCGAGCGCTTCACGCGCATCTTCGATCCGAATTGCTATCTGTATCTGTCGAGCGCGATGGACCGCTTCGACCTGGCCGAGCACGGTGGCAATGCAGCGGCCGCGCTGCGCGCAGTGTCCGCCGAGGAGGTGCTGATCATCGGCGTACAGAGCGATCTGCTGTTCCCGATCGACGAACAGGCCGCCATTGCCGCAGCGTTCCGTGAAAACGCCACACGGGTGCAGTTTGCGCCGCTGCCCTCGCTCGAGGGCCATGACGCCTTCCTGGTCGACTTCGCGCGCTTCGATCCCGAGATCCGCGGCTTTCTGAGCCGCAGCTGAGCCCCGCGCGTCTTTTGCGACGCAGCGTACGGCCGCGGCACCACCGCGCCTGACGCCACGCGCTGCCTTGCGCGGCGCACTGCACGCCCGCTCCTCCACCACTTATCCACTGCCGCCCGTCGGGTCAGGATCTCCGCCGCGCCGGTTCAGGCGAGGCTGCGCCCCCCGGCGCAGCCGTGTGGCGCCCAACGCACGATCTGCCTGCAAAGCGTGATGGGTATCACGCGCGCGTCATCTGATTTTAACAACACTGTCACTTGAAATACGTACAGTCTGTACTAACATACCGTACGTGATACGAACCATTTACGGTTCATACGGTATGCCAGGAGCTGTGCCATGAACGAGCTGACGCTCAACCCGGGTCTTGAGACCCTTCCCGCCGGCGAGAAGCAGATCGTGCTGCCGGTGCTGGCTGCTCCGAGCGTGCGACGTCGCAGCGAGATCCGCCAGCGCCGGCGCTTCAGTGCTCGGGTGCTGCAGACAAGCGACGGCGGCTTCCGGCCCTTCCGCATCTATTGAGGCGCTGATCCACTCTGCCCCAGGCGGGCCCGGCCGCCGGGGCCGGGCGGTCCCGGCCCAACCGATCCGGCGGGCCGCCCCGGCGGCCTCGGCACCGTGGGACGGGGCCGACAGCGCCTCTGCGAGCCTGCGCCGGCCGCCTGGGCCTTTATTCCTGCCTGATTAATGTCGAGTAGCGTTGGCAACGCCGCCGCTCTTGGCATACATTTGCGCTCTGCGATCGGTCGAGAACATGAGCAGGGTGGGCTCGGAATGGAACGACGGCTGCATACACGACACAGGGCACGTACCGCCGTCTATCTGCTGTTGCCCGGGGGCAAGCGCCGCCTCTGCAAGGCGGTCAATCTCAGCGCCACCGGTGTCTTCCTCAGAACGTCCGGCCTGGGCCTGCGCAAGGGCCAGCAGGTCAGTCTCGCCTTCGCCATCGATCTGGGCGCCGTGACCAAGTTGCATCGGCGCACGGCCATCGTCGCCCATGTGTCAGGCGGCGGCACGGGCCTCATGATGGATGCCTACGCGGCATCGCGCTGAACGGCCCGGTCAGCGCTCGACCAGACAAAATATCACCCGGGCGGCCCCGCTCCCGCCGCTTTCCGCCCCGTGCCCGCCTGCCTGGCGTCGGCCCCGGCATGGCGCAGCCGTGTACGCTGCAACAGCGACGGCCGCGCTCCGAAGGCATACTATACCCCCGTATAGTTAACGCCCCTTCGGGGATGAGCAGACAGCCCATGGTACATGCACGGCGGGACAATGCCCGGTTGCTGCTGCGCGTGCGACGCATGCAGGGCCAGGTCGAGGCGCTCGAGCGGCTCCTGCGCGATCAGCGCGATTGCAACGACGTGCTGCAACAGATTGCGGCGGTGCGCGGGGCCGCGACCGGGCTCATGGCCGATGTCCTCGAGGAACACCTGCAGGAGCACCTGAGCCGCCCGAGCAGCTCAGCCCTGCAGCGTGCAGAGGACCTCAAGGAGCTCGCCCATATTGTCAAACGCTACCTGAAGTGAGGCGCCGCGGGCGAGCCGCACGGCAGCACCAGGGTCAACCCGGCCCCGTCCGGACCGTTATGACGGGGAGGACACACAGCGCCCTCGCATTGACCTACCATCCCCCACTGCGGCGCTGCGGATCCCAGGAGGTTCCTGCCATGCACAGGCGAGGCGCACGAATAACGTGGGTTTCGGCGGTTGCGTTGTTCGGCGCACTGCTTGCTGCGGGTCCGAGCTGGGCCGGTGGCGGTGACCACGGTGGCGGCGGGCATGCGGGCGGCGGCCACGGCTTCGGTGGCGGTGGAGGTCACGGCTTTGCCGGGGGCGGCGGCCACGGCTTCGGTGGCGGCTTTGCCGCTCACGCGGGTGCTACGCGCGGCTTTGCCGCGGCACCGCGGTTCGGTGGCGGCTCCTTCCACGCGCCCGTCTACGCCGGGCACGCCTATGGTGGCGGCTACACGGGGGCTCGCGTGGGTGGCTACGCCCACGCGGGCATGGCGCGTGCCGGCTTTGCGGGCCGACCCGGCTTCGGGGCGGCTTATGGCCGCGGGTATTACCGCGGCGCGGTCTGGGGCCATGGCTGGCACCCGGGATATGGCTGGCACTGGGGCGGCGGCTACTGGGGCGGGCGCTACTGGCCGCCGATCTTCATCGGCGCCGCGTTCGCCTGGTATCTGCCGGTCGTGCCGTCGTGGTGCCCGGTCTACTGGTGGGGCGATGTGCCCTACTACTATTACAACGACGTCTACTACACCTGGGACGGTTCGGATAACGGCTACGTTGCCAGCGCGCCGCCGCCGGCGGTGAGCCCGGACGCCTCGTATGCGAATGCGCCGATCGCGGACGGCGCACCCTACGACTCGGCTGCGGCCGATGCGGCCGCCGCGGACGCAGCGGGTGCCGACGCGCCGACGGACGCACCCACGCTGCCCGCTTCGCCGGCTGAAGGCCCGAGCGCAGCGCCCCCGGACAGCGGCAATCTCTACGCCTATCCGAAGAACGGCCAGAGTGAGCAGCAGCAGTCGGAGGATCAACAGGCCTGCCAGCGCTGGGCCGCGACCCACGTCAACGGCAGCGCGGCCGCGGGCGACAGCTCGCTCGATTACCGCCGCGCACTGGCGGCCTGCCTCACTGGACGCGGCTACAGCGTCGACTGAGCTCCTGCATCCGATAGTCGCTGCGGGCGTCTTGCGACGCCTGCGCGGCTGCGGGTAGAGTGATCCGATGCAGATCCTGACCCCCGCGCCCCCATCCTCGTCGGCCTCGTCGACCTTGCGATTGCCCGCCTCGATTGCCTCCGCGGCATGGCTGCTGGGCGCATTGATGGTGTTCACGCGCCAATGCGATTTTGCCGGCATCGCCGACGCATCCTGGGCGGTATTCTTCCTCGGTGGCCTATACCTCGGCCGCTCGCGCGTGTTCGCGCTTTTCATGCTGCTGGCGGTGCTGGTCGATTACGTAGCGACGCAGCGGCTGGGCGTGAGCAGCTACTGTCTGTCCCCCGCCTATGTCTTCCTGCTGCCGGCCTACGGGACGCTCTGGTGGGGTGGCCGCTGGCTGGCACGTCGCTGGAGCCCCGCGCGCCCATTGCGCACCCTGGCGCTCACGGCAGCGAGCCTCGCGATCGCTGTCAGCATCTGCTTCGTGATCTCCAATGCCAGTTTCTACTGGCTGGCGGCGCGCAGCTCGCCGCCGACGCTCGCCGGCTGGCGCGAGAACTTCACGGACTGGTACGGCTACTTCCTCGCCGTTCCCTTCGCTTACGTGAGTGCGGTGCTGGCCGTTCGGGCCCTCAGCCTCAAGGTTCGCTCAGGCCTCATCGGCCGCAAAGCCCAGGCGCACGCCGCGCCGCTCGGGCCCGGCTAGGCTCAAGACCAGCAGCACCAGCGCCGTCAGCGCGCACACCAGCGACAGCGCGAAGGCGTAGTCGGGGTGCGCCGCGCCTCCGACATGCTGCGCCAGCATCGACTGCAGCGGGGCATTGGAGGAGGCGATCAGGTTACCGACCTGGTACACCACGCCCGGGAACGTGGCGCGCATGCCAGCCGGAGACAGCTCGTTGAGATGTACCGGCACGACGCCCCAGGCGCCCTGGACCATGAACTGCATCAGGAAAGCCGCCGCGGCGACGGGAATGACATGCGCTGCCAGCCCCCAGAATGGCAGCACCGGCAGCGCCAGTCCCGCAGCGAGCGCAATGGCGCGCCGGCGCCCGATGACCCCTGACAGGCGCCCGAAGAACAATCCGCCGCAGATCGCACCGATGTTGTAGATGATGGCGATCGCCGATGTCGTGCGCGTGGAGAAGCCACGCTGGTGCTGCAGCAGCGTGGGATAGAGATCCTGGGTGCCGTGGCTGAAGAAATTGAAGGCGGTCATGAGCGCAATTGCATACAGCGCCAGCTTCCAGTGCGCGGCGAGGCCGCGCCAGTCAATTGACGCGCGGGCACTGGCCGGCTGAGACTCAGGCACGCTGCGGTAGATGTAGAGCACCAGCAGCGCCGGCGCGGCGCCAATGATGAACATGCCGCGCCAGCCGATGTGCGGATAGGCGACGCCGAAGACCACCGCTGCCAGCAGGTAACCGGCCGGATACCCCGCCTGCAGAATGCCGGAGATCCAGCCGCGCGAGGTGACGGGGACGCTCTCGAAGGCCAGTGATGCGCCCACGCCCCACTCTCCACCCATGGCAATGCCATAGAGGCCCCGCAGCACGAAGAACACCGTGAGGGATGGCGAAAATGCCGTGGCGAACTCAAACAGCGAGTAGAGCAGAATACTCGCCATGAGTGCCGGCCGCCGCCCATAGCGATCCGCCACCCGGCCGAACAGCAACGCACCGACCGGGCGCAACATCAATGTCAGCGTGGTGGCCAGGGTGATCCTGGTGATGTTGGTGCCGAAATCGCTCGCCAGCCGTTGCAGCACGAAGACGACGAGAAAGTAGTCGAAAGCGTCGAGCATCCAGCCCAGAAAGCAGGCGATGACCACATGGCGCTGCGCGCGCGTCCAGCCCGGCCCCTTCGGCATTGCCCCTCCCGCTCTGGCTGCACCCCGGCAGCCGCCCCGCCATCATAGCGCCACCCGCGCCTCGCAACGGCGCGTGCACACCGCAGGCGACAGCCAGCCGGCGTACAGACGTGTGCGCGAGACTCGCGGGGCTCAGCCCGAAGAGGCGCGCGAGACGCTGGGCAGGAGCGCTGAGCCGGGCAGTGCCGTGAGCGCGCTCTTGCGCGCGTGCTCGACCGAAAGGGACATGGTGCGCAGCCGCTGCGGCAGCGCTCGCATCACAGGCATCAGTTCATCGCGCGATACCGGCGGTGAAAACAGGAACCCCTGCAGGTACATCGAATGCTGACCCAGCAGCAGCGGCAGTTGCTCGGGACGCTCAATGCCTTCGGCCGTCATCTCCAGCCCCAGCCCGTGGCACAGCCCAATGATGGCGCGCGCGATGGCTGCCGAGCGTGGACTGGTATCGATGCTGGCAATGAGGCTCTGATCAAGCTTGATGCGCGTGAGCGGCAGCTTCTCGAGCGAAGCCAATGAGGAATAGCCGGTGCCGAAGTCGTCCAGTGCGATGGCCACGCCATGCGAGCGCAGGCAGCGCAATGTCTCGATGGTCGCCGGTCCGGTCTGCAGCACGGTCTCGGTCAGCTCGATCTCCACGCAGCGTGCCGGCAGGCGGAATTCCTCCAGCAGCCGCAGCACCAGATCGACGAAGCGATCATCGAGCAGCAGCCGCGGGGAGACATTGACGGCCACGCGCGCATCGGGCCAGGGCCCGTAGTGCCAGCGCGCAGCGGCTTCGATGGCCGTGCGCAACACCCAATCGGTGACCTCCAGAATCAGGCCCGACTCCTCGGCGACGGAAAGAAACTCGCCCGGCAGCGCGTAGCGTCCGTCCGGCAGCCGCCAGCGGATCAGCGCCTCCACCAGCGCTGTATCGAGCCGTTCCAGGCTGATCTCGGGCTGGAACAGCAGCTCGAATTCCCCGCGCTCGATGGCACGGCGCAGACCCTGCTCGGTGCGGAATTTCGCCGAGGCGAGCTGCAGCAGAT
This sequence comes from Steroidobacteraceae bacterium, assembly GCA_035502275.1. Lineage (GTDB taxonomy): Bacteria > Pseudomonadota > Gammaproteobacteria > Steroidobacterales > Steroidobacteraceae > FEN-1191. The sequence goes on along the minus strand of DATJUN010000103.1, from coordinate 3,199 downwards.
CGGGCGTGAACAGCGCCAGCTGGCTGCGCCCGAGCGCCTTGGCATGAAACAGCGCTGCGTCGGCGGCACGCAGCAGCGCCTCGCCGTCGCGCTCATGATCCGGATAGATGCTGGCCCCGACGCTGACACTGACGATGAGGTCGCGATGATGGACCACGAGCGGCACCTGGAAGGCGCGTACCAGCGCTTCGCCCGCCGTGCGAATGTCCTCGACACTGCCGGCGCTGGGAAAGATCACCGTGAACTCATCGCCTCCCAGGCGCGCAGCGAAGCCGAAGGGACCTGCGACCTCCGCCAGACGCTGGGAGATCGACATCAGCACCGCGTCACCAAAGGCGTGACCGAGGCTGTCGTTGATGTTCTTGAAGTTGTCGATATCGAGAAAGAACACTCCGACATAGCGCTGGGTCTGCCGCGCCTGCTCGATCGCGGTGTCGAGCAGCGCGAACAGCTGGCGGCGGTTGGGCAGTCGCGTCAGCGGATCGTGAGCGGCCAGTTCCTGCAGCTGGCGCGTGCGCTCCTCGACCTTCGCCTCCAGTTGCTGCTGATAGGACAGTGCCAGCTGTTGAGCGCTCGCGAGTTGCTCGGCCATCTGGTTGAACGCCACGGACAGATCGTCGAGCTCGCGGATGCCGCCGCGTGGCACACGGGTTTCGACCTCTCCGGCAGCCAGCCGCCGCGTGGCGGCCAACATACGGCGGATCGGCAACACGATGCTGCGAACGGTCAGCAGGCAGATGGCGGTGAGCAACACCAGCACGGCGACACTTATCCAGGCCATCAGTACGCGCGCGCGAGCCCCCGCGCGGTCCAGCACGGGCGGCCCGACGGCGGTCTCAGTGGCCGCGGCCACCGAGTTCGCCGCCGCTGGGAGCGACGAGCTCGATGCGGCCACGGGGGCCGCGGCCACCGGCGTGAGTGCCGTCGCGGCTGCGGGCAGTGCCAGCACGGGCAGCGCCGCGGCGACCGGTGCGACAACCGGTGCGGTACTGGATTTGTGCGGCTCTGTGGCCGGCGTCGCGCTGGGGAGGCGGCGCGCGACACGGGTCACGAGCTCGGCGCGGCGCGCCAGGACGAGGCCGGCGATGGCAGAACTCTGCATCGACAGCTGCTGCGCATCCTCACGACGCTGCGGCTCGATCTGAACCAGCTGCTCTCTGGCAGCGCTCATCGCGGCCAGGTCCGCGCGGGTCTGCGCCTGCCAGTCGGCGCCCTGGGATCGCTTGAGGCTGCCCTCGAACTTATCGAGTGTGCCGCCGAATGCCTCCTCGCCATCGGCGAGCGCCGTGAGGCTTGCCGCATCGGCGACGTCGGCCGATTCGATGGTCGAGAATTGCTGGCGCACGACGTCGATGGCGGCGCGCACCTGCATCAGCGAGCGTCGTGCGAGCACACGGCCAAAGATGGTCCAGGCCCCATCCAGGGCGGTCTTGGTGCGATGGTCGATGGCGCCGGCGTGGGCGTTGTAGCTGGCCACCGCCGCGCGTCGCGCGTCGCTGAGCTGTAGCGACTGCTTGGCCAGCATCTGGTAGGCGCGCAGGCGACGGATGATGCGCTCGGCAGCGCTCGAGCGCAGACCCGCCGCAGCCAGATAGTCGTAACTGGCGCGGCCGAGCGCCTCGGCGGCGCTGTGCCACTGCGCAGCCGCGCTGTCATCGTCGGTTGCCGTGCGTGCCTGCGTGGCGCGTTCAAAATCATCCAACGCTGCCACCAGGGCATCGGAGCTCGCGCGCTGTCGCTCCACGCTCACTTCCAGCTGCGCCAGGGCGGCAACGGAAGCTTCGCGCTGCGCCGTTGCGTGCGCGATCGGAAAACTGCGCTGCACCGCTGCGGCCAGGGCACCGCTGTGGGTCGCGTTCGCGGCCTCCCGCACACGCAGCACGCGCATGCCCCGATCGAGCAGTAGATTCGCCGAGAGCGCCAGGATGAGCACGGCGCCCACGGCGATGCTCAAACGGCTGACGATACTCAGCCGCAGGGAAGGCCAGGACTTGAGCCCGGCAACTCGACTCAGGCACGCACCAATAATGCGGCTCGCCGTCGCACCAAGTCCCATGGGATTCTTTGCCACCAGCGGGGAGGACTATTGTCGCGCGCGCCCTCGCGAGGTGGGTGCCGACGTTACAAAGTGTGCGCGGTGTATCGCGTTGCTGCGAAAGTCTTGACTGTGATTCGTGCGGCGCGACCGCGCGCAGCGCCATGACGCCTGCCGGAACGGCAGATTCCGTCAAATCGCGGCGCCGCGCGCCGCTTCAGCCGGCGGCGCGCCAGTCCTCGCGCGCCTCAAGGCGATTGGGCAGGATCAGGGTCACGCACACTCCGCCGCCCTCGCGGTTGGTCAGACGGATTCGACCCGCGTGCGCCTCCACGATCTCGCGTGCCAGCGCCAGACCCAACCCTGTTCCCTGACGCTTGGTGGAGTAGAACGGCAGCAGCGCCTGAGCCAGCACACTCTCCGTCATGCCGGTACCCCGGTCGCGCACCTCGATGTATTGCTCATTGCCGCTCTGGTAGATCGCCAGCTCCACCTCGTCTGCCGGCCCCCCGGCCTCATGCGCATTCTTGAGCAGATTGATCAGCGCCTGCTCGAGCTGTTCGCGGTCGAACCAGCCGGGCGATTGCGGCAGCGGCGCGACCAGGCGACAGGGTTGCTGGCGGGCGAGTTCCTCGCACAGCGCCGGCCAGGCGACCGGCGCGGGCCGCGGCGCCGGCAGCCGCGCAAAGGCGGCGTAGCCGGAAATGAAATGATGCAGATCGCGCGCGCGCTCACCAATGGTGGCGAACACAGCATGCAGCGGGCCGGTATCACCCCGTCGCACCATCTCCGCGCCGGACTGTGCCACCGAGGCAATCGGGGCCAGAGAGTTGTTCAGCTCGTGACTCAGGACGCGGATGAGCTTCTTCCAGGTCGCCACCTCCTGGCGCGAGATCTCCCGCGTCAGACGCTTCAGCAGGTACAGCCGATGGGGTGCCCCCTGCAGCAGAAAGCCGCGCTGCGCGAGATGGAAGGTCTCCTCCTCCCCTCCCAGCTCGACTGAAAAGAGCGTATCGGTCCCGCCCGCGATCGCCGTCCGCAGCGCCTCGGGAGCCCGCGCCAGCAGGGCGCCGAAGTCCTGACCGTTGAGGTTGCGGCCTTCGCCGAGCAGATGACGCGCAGCCAGATTGGCGTAGACGACATGGCGGTAAGCGTCCACCAGCA
>DATJUN010000102.1:0-5894 GCA_035502275.1 Steroidobacteraceae bacterium | reverse complement strand
ACGACGTCGGGTGCCAATTTCGAGTCGCTCCACTTCAGCATCACGAACAAGCCCACGTGGGCGAGCTTTAACGCCTCCAACGGCGCCCTCAGCGGCACCCCTTCGACTGCCAATGTGGGCACCTATTCGAACATAGAGATCGTTGTCAGCGATCGCACGTCCAGTGCGTCGCTCGGCCCGTTCTCCATCCAGGTAAATCAACCATCATCCAACGGCTCGACCTCTTCGAGTGGATCGACAGCACCGACGATCTCGGGCAGCCCGTCGACTTCTGCGACGGTCGGTCAACCCTATTCATTTATACCCGCTGCCAAGGGCCCGCCGAATACGACGCTATCCTTCTCCATTCAGAACAAGCCCTCCTGGGCCAGCTTCAGTATCGCTTCCGGCGCATTGACCGGGACCCCGGCCAGCGCAAATGCGGGTACCGACCCGGGTATTGTCATCAGCGTCGACGATTCGAGCAGCTCTGCCTCCCTGCAGCCATTCTCGATCACCGTCAATCCAGGCGCCTCGAGCACCGGCTCGGCGACACTGAGCTGGACTGCGCCCACGACCAATACCGACGGGACACCGCTCACCGACCTGGCCGGCTATTACATTTATGACGGCACGTCCCCGAGCGCCATGCAGTTGATTGCGACGGTTTCGAGTGCGTCGACGACCACCTATACCGTGAGCAAATTGACTTCCGGTACCTGGTACTTCGCCGTCACCGCCTACGATTCTGCCGGGACGCAGAGTGCCTCATCCAACGACGTCAGCAAGGCCTTCTAGCGCTCCTGACATTCGCGCTGCGGCCTGAGGATTACCCCGCCCCGCCCTGCCCGATATGCGCGCAGGCGCGCTCCAGGCGCGCCAGCGTGCGCTCACGCCCGAGCAGCGCCACCGTGATATCGATCGGCGGAGACACCGCGCCGCCGCTGACCGCGACCCGCAGCGGCTGCGCGACCTTGCCCAGCCCCTGTCCAGTGCGTGTCGCGACCGCATTGATGACCTCGTGTACCGCCCCGGCGTTCCACTCCGTGAGCGCCTCGAATCCCTCGTGCAGCGCCTGCAGCAGCGGCAGGGTCGCCTCCGTCAGGTGCTTGGCCGCCGCCTTCTCCTCGAAGCGCTCGAAGTCCTGGAAGAAAAACACGCTGGCCTGCGCCATCTCCTTGAGCGTGCGCGCGCGCTCGCGCTGCGCGTTGGCCACCCCGACCAGCAGCTGCTCGTTCGTGCCCGGATCCACGCCGAGGGCGGCGAGCTGCTCGGCCAGACCCGCCGCCAGCCGCGCGACGGGGGCGCGCATGATGTGCTGCTGGTTGAGCCACAGCAGCTTTTCGGGGTTGAAGGCCGAGGCGGACTTGTTCACGTCCTTGATATCGAACGCGCCGACCATCTCCTCGAGCGTGAAGTACTCCTGATCCCCGTGCGACCACCCGAGGCGCACCAGGTAATTGAGCAGGGCCTCGGGCAGATAGCCCTCCTGCTGATACTGCAGCACGCTGACCGCGCCGTGGCGCTTGGAGAGCTTGGCGCCATCGGCCCCGAGGATCATGGGCAGGTGCGCATAGACCGGCGGTGTCGCGCCGAGCGCCAGCAGCATGTTGATCTGCCGCGGGGTGTTGTTCAGGTGATCATCGCCGCGGATCACGTGCGTGATGCCCATATCGGCATCATCGACCACGACGCAGAAGTTGTACGTCGGATTGCCGTCCGAGCGTTCGATGATCAGATCGTCGAGCTCGGCGTTCTGGAACACCACGCGGCCGTGGACCTGATCGTCCACGACGACTTCCCCCTCGAGCGCATTGGCGAAGCGCACCACCGGCGCGACCCCGGCCCGCGGCTCGCTGCGCGTGCGGCAGCGCCCGTCGTAGCGCGGCTTCTGCTTCGCGGCCAGCTGGGCGGCACGCATCGCCTCGAGCTCCTCCCTGGTGCAGTAACAGCGGTAAGCCTGCCCTCGCTCCAGCAGCTGCGCGATCACGCTGCGGTAACGGTCGAAGCGCTGCGTCTGGTAGTACGGGCCCTCGTCCGCGTCGAGACCGAGCCAGGCCATGCCCTCCAGGATCACCCGCACTGCCTCGTCGGTGGAGCGCTCACGGTCGGTGTCTTCGATGCGCAGGATGAACTTGCCGCCGCAGTGGCGCGCGTACAGCCAGGAAAACAGCGCCGTGCGCACTCCGCCGATGTGCAGCATGCCGGTGGGGCTCGGGGCGAAGCGGGTGACGACGGGGGCAGGCGCGCTCATAGGGCCGCGCATGGTAACGGGCCGCCGGGGGTTCGTCACGCAACACTCCTGAGCCCGGGGCGCATTCGCGCCAAAGAGGCCGCCATGGTGCAGTGTTCTTCGGAATGAGCCGACAAGCGTCTGCGCGCTCGCCGGCTGCTCAGCGGCCCCTGTTTACCGTTACGCTGGCGCATCACCGATCGGGGACCGTGGCATTGACTGCGCTTTGCACGACAGGCTCGGCACAGGCGGCGGACAGGGACCCCTTCCCCACCCCGACCCCGCTCTACGTGCCCAGTCCAGAAGCCCTCGAGGCGACGCAGCTGACTGCGTTCATGCGCCACTGCGAGGCAGTCCATGGAGGGCGCTTCCCAGACTACGGGCAGTTCGAGCAATGGAGCATCACGCAGGCGCCGGCGTTCTGGACCTCATTGCTGCAATGGTCGGGTCTGCGCTGCGAGGGCGCGCTCAGCCCGGCCATCACCGACGAACGCTGTGAGCACGCTCGCTTCTTCCCCGACCTGCGTCTGAATTACGTCGAGAATCTCCTGGCCGCTGCGCAGGCAGGCGGCAACCGCGCTGCGCTGACCGCCGTGCACTGGGATGGCAGCGTCCAGCGCTGGCAACTCTGCGAAGTGTGCGAGCAGGTCGGTGCCCTGAGTGCTGCCTTTCAGGAACTTGGCCTGCAGCCCGGAGAGCGCGTCGCGCTGCTGGCGCACAACGGCGCGCCCGCCGTGATCGCGACACTGGCCGCAGCCGCCCTCGGTGGCACCGTAGCGACGGTGGCGCCCGATCTGGGCACCGAGGCCCTGCTGACGCGTCTGGGTCAGATCGCGCCCGTGCTGCTGCTGACGGACCTGGGCGGATACGCCGCAGGGGTCATGGAGCAGCGCCGCGAGCGGCTGATCGAGCTCGCACGGTCGCTCGGCTCGCTACGTGCGGTCGTGCTGCTCGACGAGGACGCCGGGTCGCTGCCGGGTCTGGGTCGGCCATTGCTCAGCTCGCAGGAGCTGATTGCCCGTCATGCGCAGCGCCCACTGCGCAGCTGGCCGCGACTGCCCTTTAACCATCCATTGTTCATCCTGTTCACCTCCGGGACCACCGGGATGCCGAAGTGCCTGGTGCACGGAGCGGGCGGCACCTTGCTCGAGCATCTGAAGGAACATCGGCTTCATTGTGATATATCCAGCCGCGACCGGTTGTTCTTCCATACCTCCACCGGCTGGATGATGTGGCATTGGCAGCTCTCGGCGCTGGCCAGTGGCGCCGAGCTCGTGCTCTACGATGGGCCCATCAGCTCGGCTGCCTCGCTATGGCGCATCGTCGCCGAGCAGCAGGTCACGCTGTTCGGCACCAGTGCCGCCTATCTGCAGCTTTGCGAGCACACTGACGCACGCGCGATCGAAGGGCTGGACTTCGCGGCGCTTCGGGCGGTGCTCTCGACCGGCTCGATTCTCAATCCCGCCGAGCAGGACTGGGTGTCTGCCCATGTCAAGGCGCTACCGGTGCAGTCGATCTCGGGGGGCACCGACATCGTCGGCTGCTTCGTGCTCGGCAATCCGAACCTGCCAGCCTATAGCGCCGAGTGCCAGTGCCGGAGCCTCGGCATGGATGTGCGCGCCTGGCCCACCCCCTCACTCCCCACCCCCTCAAGCATTGGAGTGCGGGACACCCCCAGCGCGGGGCCCGGCGTCGGCGAGCTCGTCTGCATGAACCCCTTTCCGTCGCGCCCGCTCGGCATCCTGAACGATCCGCTCGGCGAGCAGTTTCACGCCTCCTATTTCGCCCGGCATCCTGGCTGCTGGACCCATGGCGACCTGATCGAATTCACCGCGCGGGGCACGGCCGTGATCCACGGTCGCACCGACAGCGTTCTGAACGTGCGTGGAGTGCGCATCGGACCGGCGGAGATCTATCGCATCTTGAGCCACGTCGGGGAGATCTGCGATTGCATGGCGGTCGAACAGCAGGCCCCCGAGGAAGTCGGGGGCAGCCGCCTGGTGTTGCTGGTCGTGCTGCGCGAGGGCGGCGAGCTCACGGATGAGCTCACGCGACGCATCAGGCAGGAGCTGCAGGCGCACGGTTCGGCCGCGCATGTGCCCTCGGTCATCCTGCCCGTCAGCGAATTGCCCACCACGTACAGCGGCAAGCGCTCGGAGCACAGCGCCCGCGACGCCCTCAACGGCATCGACGCCGCAAACGCGCAGGCGCTGCGCAACCCACAGAGCCTGGAGCCACTGCGACGATTTGGCCGCCAGAGTCGCGCCAGTCCCGGCCTGGCGCCGGCGAGCCTGAGCCGCGGCCGGCTCGATGAGGCCGAGATGATTCGCATCTGGCAGGAGGTGCTGGGAGTCAAAGGGCTCACGGGTGAGGACAATTTCTTCGATCTGGGCGGCACTTCGCTGGCGGCGCTGCGCTTGCTTGCGAGCCTGCAGCGCTACTGTCAAAGCGAATTGACCCTGTCGCTGCTGTACGAGGCGCCGACGGTGGGCGGTCTGCTCGCGGCCGTGAACCGGGAGCTGACAGCGCGGCCCAGTGATTCTCTGCGGCTGCTGAGCGGGCCTGCGGCCGGCACGGCGCTGTTCCTGGTCCACGGATTCGGCGGCAGTGCCATGGAGCTGCGACCACTGGCGCGCAGTCTTCGCCTCGGGGCACCGGTCTATGGCATCGAGGCGCGCGGCTTTCGTTCCGATGAGACCCCGCAGGATCGGGTGGAAGACATGGCGCGCACCTATGTGGCCGACGTCCGTGTGCGCCAGCCGCATGGCCCCTACCGCATGATCGGCTATTCGTTCGGCGGGCTGGTCGCCTATGAGATGGCCCGCGTGCTCGAGCAGGCGGGGGAGTCCGTCGCGCTGGTGGGGCTGATGGACTCCACCACGCACGAGCGCTTCTGGCCGGCGAACGCCCGGTTCGAATACCTGCCGCGGCAGGCGTACCGCTACCTGCGGCGGCTGCAGCGCTCCGGCACGGCGGGCCGCGTGGCGCTCGCGCGCGAGCTCAGGCACGGTGCCCAAGAGCTGCTGCGACGGGTCCGCGCCGGCTCGATGTCACGCACCACGCTGCACGAGAACCCCGAGAGCCTGCCTGCCAACGTGCTGCGCGTGCGTGAGGCGGCGCTGGTCGCATATGCCAACTATCGGCCCTGCCCCTGCGGCCTGCCCCTCACCCTGGTGCGCTCGGAGCTCAAGCTGTCGCATCAGTGCGATCCGCGACGCATCTGGCGCACGCTCACCCCGGCACTGACCATTGTCGATGTGCCCGGCGACCATCTGACCATGATCCGCCCACCGCATCTGTCGGTGCTGGCCGAGCGCATTTCCCGGAACCTGCAGGCCTGAGTGGCAGCGCGGTCGACGCGGCGCCGCGCCAGATCCTCTCGCCCCCGCGTGGCGTCACGTTGCCTCGGCGCACCGCAGCCTTTAAGATCCCCCTCCCTTCGCGGTCACACCGCGGGCGGTTAGCTCAGCGGTAGAGCACTGCCTTCACACGGCAGGGGTCACTGGTTCGATCCCAGTACCGCCCACCATTCAGAATCGTCGGCGGAACAAGGATCTAGGAAGTTTCCTGGATCGCTGTTGTTTTCTGAATGGTCGCTCTCGGGCCCTTTTGGGACAGTTCTGGGACAGTACCGGTGCCGCGCCGCGTGAGACGCCACCGAGGAGAACTGTCCTGTGGCGAC
>DATJUN010000101.1:0-18300 GCA_035502275.1 Steroidobacteraceae bacterium | reverse complement strand
CCCCCGACGCTGGCCGTGCCTGGGTACTGGGCGAGCCTGCCCTGGCATTGACCGACACCGCGCGCCAGCGCCTGGGCTATGTGCCGCAGAGCCCCGATACGCTCGGCTGGATGCGCGTCGGCGATATGCTCGCGTTCGTCGATCTGGATCTGTGGCGCACTGATCGTGGCCACTGGCGCGGCATACTGTCTGTGCAGATTTAACCTGCAGGCCGTCGCGTTGCTGCTGCCCGACCGCCGCGCCGTACTGAGGCGCACCGTTTTCTGGTTGAGCGCAGTCATCGTCGTGCTGCCGGGCGTCAGCTTCTGGATTCTGGTCCCCGGTTCGCGAGCCTGGATGGGGCTCATCACGGCCGCGCCGGTCGCGGCGGCGCTGATGATGCGGCTCGGCCTTCGACTCCTTGCTGAACACTCGGGCAGTCTTGACGATCAAAGGCCCGTTCATCTGCCCCTGAATGCCCACCAGGTCATCTGCATGTTTCTTGGAAACCCCTTTATGCGGCTGCCGCGTGGCCTGCGCACACGAATCGCCGCCAGCCTCGGCCTGCTGCTCTGGGCGACGCCCGCTGCGCTTTGCCTCATACGATCCACGAGGCCCTCGAAATATCTGCTGATGGCCTACCTGGGATTGAGCGCCATCGCGCTCTGGAGTTGGTTCATGGTGGCGCTGGCCCGCTTTGGCAGCCACCGTAGCGGAAATTTCGCGGAGCTTGCTTTGCTACCCGGATTGGGCGACGCGTCGCAGCGGCGCCACGCGCTGTACCGCGCAGTGCTGGAGCGGCCGCTGTTGCTGGCATTGTGCGGACTTGGAAGCTTTCTGCTCTATGAATTCTGGCGATCGCACGCGCCGGGTCGCGTCGGCGGCTCAATCCTGTGCTGCATCGTGCTGCTGCTGGTCTGCTGCGCAATGGTTTTTCAGTTGCTGATGACCAAGGGCAGCACGGGCAAGCGGTTTGCCGTGGCCAGCGCGGTCAACGCAACGATCATTCCGCTGGTTCTGTCCCAGAGCGTGCTGACGCTAACCAATCAGTCATGGCTCTCCCGTCCACGGGAACAATGGATCTACTACATTTGCCTGGGGCTGGTGGCCAGCGGGCCGCTGACGATCATCTGGCTCTACACGAGCAGTGTTGCGACACAAGCGCATCCATTCCTGGCACAGCCGGAATGACGCAGCGCCGCCCCCTCACCTGCCCAGGCGCGAGCGCACATCCGCATACGCGCGCGTGATCAGCTGCCCGAGCGCTGCCGTGTTCACCGGCTCTCCGGGCCGCAGCTTCACGTGCCGCATGCGCTTGCCGCTCCCCTCCAGCAGGTGTGCGGGATCCTCGAGGAAGGCGCCGAAGAAAAATCCCACGTTGGCGTGGTGACGATAGGCATTGACGTAGGCGAAGGCGGCATCCCCGACGCAGGCGGTGGGAGCGCCGTCATGCATGAGCTCGCGCACATCGGCGCCACAATGGCGCATCTGCGTGAACCAGGGCTCGATGAGCCCACGCAGCTCGACGCGCTGTGCGCTCAGCCAGGCATCAATGCCAGCGTCGTGCTCCACGGCGGAGGGAAATCGAAGCATGTCGTCCATGACAGCCTCCACGTTGGGCTCCGATTGAGTGCCAGAGAGGCGAGGCGCACTTACGATCGGAACAGCCGGGTGTACTGGGTCTCGTGCAGCGCGCTTGCGAGCAGGGGCGCAAATACACCGACGCCGATCGCCTCATCGGGCAGCATCATGGCGCGCTCGACGACCTCGGGCATCCCGGCAATCAGTTGATGCAGCAGCCGCTGGCCGGCCGATTGACCGAGCGGCACGAGCTTGATCGCGGCCAGTACCTGGTTCTCGCTCCACGCCCAGAGATATCCGCACAGAGCATCTTCCGGTTCGATCTCCCACCGCCAGGCCGCAAGGCTGAACAGCGTCGCGAGGGCCGGCTCACTCTCCGGCGGCGCGCGATCGGACGGATCGAACCACTGGCGCACTTCGATCATGCCGAGTGCGTCGAGAACACGACGCAGCGCGCCGCCCAGGTGCCGCTCCTCGGCGCGCAGCTCGGCGGTCTCGCGCGAGGCCATCAGCTGCTGCGTCCAATGCCGCACCTGTGCGATGTCGCCCGTGCGCCAGGCGCGATGCATGCGCAGCAGCAGCGGCAGATCCAGCGTCCCCATCGCCTGTCGGGTCTGTCCGTCCAGCCAGGCCAGTGCGCCGGCTTCGTCGCGAACCCAGCCCAGCTCGACCGCCTGCTCGAGCGCCTGCGAGTAACCGAAGGCACCGATCGGCAGCGCCGGACTGACCAGATGGCATAGTCGCAGCAGCGTCTGCATGTTACGAATGGTGCGGCCCTCCGCCGTCGTGCACGTGCTGCTCGCCGCCGTGCTGCTCGCCGCCGTGCTGATGCGCGGCGGATGCGGTTTCACTGCCGTGATAGGCACCCGCCTCCGGTTCAAATGGCGCCTGCTCGACCATGACGGTCAGTCCGAGTCCGCGCACCAGGTCATCGAGCACATGATCGTGGCTGTAGCGCAGCCAGCCGTCACCAAGCTGCAGCGCCACGTGGCGGTTGCCAAGGTGATAGGCCGCGCGCGCGAGCGTGCGCGCATCCGTCGTGCGCACCGTCGAGACGGTCTCGGGCGAGGCGATCACCTGGACGATGCGACCATCGGAGGCCCGCAGCAGCTCCCCGCCGCGCAGCACCTGCCCGCGCCCGAGCAGTACACCCACTTCTTCCCCGCTGGAGAGGCGCGCCCGCAGGCGGCTGCGGCTGCGCAGCTCGAAGGGCAGCTCGAGCCTGGCGGAGGGCGGTGCCGGCTGGTTCGCCCGCTCCTCGATCCGCTCGGAGATCGTCAGCATGCGCTCGGGCATCAGAAGGCCCTCAGAACAGGAAGTAGCGCTGCGCCAGCGGCAGCACGCGCGCCGGCTCACAGGTGAGCAGCTGCCCATCGGCGCGAACCTCATAGGTCTGAGCATCCACCTCGATGTGCGGCAGGTAGTCGTTCAGGATCAGATCGCGCTTGCTGAGCGTGCGCGTGCCGTAGACGGGCACCAGGGCCTTGCGCAAGCCGAGCCGCGCGGCCATGCCGCCCTCGATCGCGGCCTTCGACACGAAGGCCACGGACGTGGCCTCGCGTGCCGCGCCAAGCGCACCGAACATCGGTCGGTAGTGGACCGGCTGCGGCGTGGGGATCGAGGCGTTCGGGTCTCCCATGGGCGCCGCGACGATCATGCCGCCCTTGAGGATCAGTGCGGGCTTGACGCCGAAGAAGGCCGGCCGCCAGAGCACGAGGTCCGCGAGCTTGCCGACTTCGATCGAACCGACCTCGTGCGCAATGCCATGGGTGAGCGCAGGATTGATGGTGTATTTGGCCACGTAGCGGCGGACGCGAAAATTGTCGTCGCCGCCGTCGCGGCTGCTGTCCTCGCCGAGCGGTCCGCGCTGAACGCGCATCTTGTGCGCGGTCTGCCAGGTGCGCGTGATGACCTCACCCACGCGGCCCATGGCCTGAGAATCCGATGAGATCATCGAAAAGGCACCCAGATCATGCAGGATGTCCTCGGCGGCGATGGTCTCGCGGCGGATGCGCGACTCGGCGAAGGCGACGTCCTCGGCGATGCCCGGGTCCAGGTGATGACAGACCATCAGCATGTCCAGGTGCTCGTCGATGGTATTGACCGTGTAGGGCCGCGTCGGATTGGTCGAGGACGGCAGCACGTGTGGCACGCCACAGGCCTTGATGATGTCGGGCGCGTGACCGCCGCCCGCCCCCTCCGTGTGATAGGTATGAATGGCGCGGCCCTTGAAGGCCGCGATCGTATCCTCCACGAAGCCGCTCTCGTTGAGCGTGTCGGTGTGGATGGCCACCTGCACGTCATGGCGTTCCGCGACCGCCAGGCAATTGTCGATCGCAGCGGGGGTCGTGCCCCAGTCCTCATGGAGCTTCAGTCCCATGACGCCGGCGGCGATCTGCTCCTCGAGCGGCTCCGGCAGGCTGGCGTTACCCTTGCCGAGCAGCCCGAAATTCATCGGCAGGGCATCGAGCGCCTGATACATGCGGGCGATGTGCCACGGACCGGGTGTGCAGGTGGTGGCGTTGGTACCGGTCGCAGGGCCCGTGCCCCCGCCGATCATGGTGGTGACGCCGCTCATCAGCGCGTCCTCGACCTGCTGCGGACAGATGAAGTGAATGTGGGCATCGATAGCGCCGGCGGTCATCAGCAGTCCCTCGCCGGCGATCGCCTCGGTGCCCGCGCCGATGACGATGGTCACGTCCGGCTGCACGTCCGGATTGCCGGCCTTGCCGATGGCGGCGATGCGCCCGTCCTTGAGTCCCACGTCGGCCTTGACGATGCCCCAGTGATCGATGATCACGACGTTGGTGATCACGGTGTCCACGATCTCGGCGGACACGCGCTGTCCCTGCCCCATGCCGTCGCGGATCACCTTGCCACCGCCGAACTTGACCTCCTCGCCGTAGTGCGCGAAGTCGCGCTCGATACGGATCGTGAGCTCGGTGTCAGCGAGCCGCACGCGATCGCCGGTGGTCGGGCCGAACATCTCTGCGTAGGCGTCGCGGCGCATCGTCGTCACGACAGCGCTCCCATGATGCGACCCTGAAAGCCATAGACCAGCCGATCGCCGGCGAGCGCGACGAGCTCGACGTCGCGCTGCTGTCCGGGCTCGAAGCGCACCGCGGTACCGGCCGGGATGTTCAGGCGAAAGCCGCGCGCGCGCTCGCGCTCGAATGCCAGCGCGGCATTGGTCTCGTAGAAATGGTAGTGAGAGCCCACCTGGATGGGCCTGTCGCCGGTATTGGCGACGGTCATGCGGCGCGTCTCGCGGCCGGCGTTGAGCATCAGTTCGCCGTCGCAGGCGAGGACTTCCCCTGGAATCATCGCACGTGCTCCTGGCTGGCGGCTCAGACGATCGGATGATGCACGGTGACGAGCTTGGTGCCATCGGGAAAGGTCGCCTCGACCTGCACCTCCGAGAGCATCTCGGCCACGCCTTCCATCACGTCGGCGCGGCTCAGCAGCGTCGTGCCATAGCCCATCAGCTCCGCCACGCTGCGACCGTCGCGGGCACCTTCGAGGATGGCCGCGCACAGGTAGGCGACGGCCTCCGGATAGTTGAGCTTCAGGCCGCGCGCGCGGCGCCGCTCGGCGAGCAGCCCCGCCGTGAAGAGCAGCAGCTTATCCTTTTCCCGTGGCGACAGGTCCATCCTCTCTCCTCCTCGCGGTACTTGCGCTGCCGTGCCGCCGTCTGCCGGCCGCCGAGCCCCCGGCCCTCTTCAGGTCGCCCAGATGCGCGGTGGCACGGCGTCGCGCCCGAACAGCAGTGGACGCAGCGTGGTCCAGAGCTGCACGAATGCGGCGCGCAGCCGATCTGCGCGCCGCGCGAACCCCCGGCAGCACAGCACCTCATCGACCAGCGTGCAACCGAGCGTCAGCTCGGCATCCATCAGTTGCGCGGCGCGCGTGCGCGCCAGCTCGAGCACGGCATCACGCACCGGATAGGCAAGACAGGAGCCGAAAGCGGCGTGCCCGCGCAGTCCCCAGCAGGCGTGCAGGCACTGCCCCGTGATGCGCTGTCGCTCCAGCAACAGCGGCCGGCCGTCGCGATACAGCTCGAATCCCTGCCAGACGCGTCCATCGCCGAGGCCGCGTGCAATCGCCGGCAACCCGAGACAGCCGACTTCCCAACCCATGAAACGCCCTTCTGCAGCGAGGTCCACGCGCGTGCAGACCTCGGCGACACAGTCCGGATAGAAAATGTTCTCCTGCGGCAACCACTCGAGACGGCCGCGCACCGCGAGCGACTGCGTGAGCCGTGCAGGACCTGCAGCGCCGTGGCGGTAGAACTTGCCGGCGGCGGGCGTCGTGAGCAGTGCATGCGCCTCGGGAGCCACCTCGAGCGAGAGGCGCAGGTGATCCCCGCCCACCATGCCGCCCGGCGGATGGATCAGATAGACATGACAGGGTCCCTCGGCGCCGCGGGCGCCACGGGCGCCGCGCAGCGCTTCGGGATGGAAAGTCCGCTGCACCAGCAAGGGCCCCTCGTGCCGCCGCCGCGTCAGGCGCGTGGCGCCCGCGGACGATTCGAAGCGCAGCTGCAGATGCGCGCGCCAGCCGGCGGGGGGCGCAGGCGCTGTGCCAGCGGCAGCCGCGGTTGCGGGCGTCGCGCCGGCAACCGGTGCGGTGGGTGCCCGCGCGTCGAGCGCACCGAGCGCGCCCGGCAGATGCGTGCTGGCAGGGCCGCTCACACTGCTCACACGGTCAGATGCGCGCGCACCAGCTCATCGGTCAGCATATCGATCGTGCCGGTGCTCACGAGGCGCCCCTTGTCGAGGATGCGCACGTGGCTGGCGACGCGTCGGGCAAAGGGCAACTTCTGCTCCACCAACAGCACGGTGAGTCGCGCCTCCTGATTGAGTCTCAGGATGATATCGCCGATCTCGTGGACGATGTTGGGCTGGATGCCCTCGGTGGGCTCATCGAGGATCAGCAGCGTCGGGTCGAGCACCAGGGCGCGCGCGATGGCGAGCTGCTGCTGCTGACCGCCGGAGAGGTCGCCGCCGCGCCGGCGCAGCATGCGCTTGAGCACCGGGAAGAGCCCGTAGACGTGCTCGGGCACCTCGCGGGTGCGCGGCCGGCGCGCGGTCAGGCCGATGCGCAGATTCTCCAGCACCGTGAGCTGCGAGAAGATCTCGCGTCCCTGCGGCACGTAGCCGATGCGCAGCTGCGCGCGCGTCTCGGCGGGCTGCGGCTTCAGATCGCGCCCGCTGAAGAGGATCTGTCCGGAGCTGACGGGCAGCAGGCCCATGATGCACTTGAGCAAGGTGGTCTTGCCCATGCCGTTGCGGCCCATGAGGCAGGTACAGGAACCCTCGGGCACGTCGAGGTCCACGTCCCAGAGGGTATGACTGCCGCCGTAGAACTGGTTGAGCGCGCGAAGCTGCAGCATGGTGTTGAGGTGTGTTGGACGCGTGCCGGTGGCGTGGCGGTGGAAACTCGTGAGCCGGGTTACTCGCCCAGATAGACTTCGATGACGCGCGGGTTGCGCTGCACCTCGTCGATCGTGCCCTGGGCGAGCACGCTGCCTTCGTGCAGCACCGTGACGTTGCGCGCGATCGAGCGGACGAAATCCATATCGTGCTCGACGACGATGACCGAGTGCCTGCCGGCCAGGAGCGTGAGCAGCTCGGCCGTCCGTTCGGTCTCTTGCGGCGTCATGCCGGCCACCGGCTCGTCCACCAGCAGCAGCTGCGGATCCTGCATCAGCAGCATGCCGATCTCGAGCCACTGCTTCTGGCCGTGCGAGAGGGCGCCGGCAAGCTCGTCGCGCCGCTCGGTGAGGCGGATGATCTCCATCACCTCGTCCAGGTGCTCGAGCTCGGCGCGGCTCGCGCGTGCATGCAGCAGGTGCCAGACCGACTTGTCGCCCGCCATGGCGAGCTCGAGGTTCTCGAACACCGTGTGATGCTCGAACACCGTGGGCTTCTGGAATTTGCGGCCGATGCCGGCCTGCGCGATCTCCGGCTCGGTGTGCGCGAGCAGATCGATGGTCTGCCCGAACCAGGCCGAGCCCACGGTCGGTCGCGTCTTACCGGTGATGACATCCATCATCGTGGTCTTGCCGGCACCGTTCGGGCCGATGATACAGCGCAGCTCCCCGACCTCGACGTACAGAGTCAGGGCATTGAGCGCCTTGAAGCCATCGAAGCTGACGGTGATGTCCTCCAGATACAGAATGATCCCGCGCGAAGCGTCCGGCCCGGTCTGCAGCGGATCGCCACCGAGCAGATCGCCGATGCGCGGCGGCGGCTTGCTGCTGCGTGAGCGACCGGAGAAGTGACCGAGGGCGGCGCGGATCATGGCGAGGGCGGCAGCAACCGGCGCGATGACGGCGAGCGCCGGCGGGAGCGGGTGGAGGTCACGGGGACACCGCCACGGTGGAGGCGCGCAGGCGGCGCAGACGCGGCCACCAGTGATTCCAGGCGCCGACCACCCCACGCGGCAGGAACAGCGTCACGAGCACGAACAGCGCGCCGAGCGCGTAGAGCCAGAAGCTCGGCAGCGCCGCGGTGAAATACGTCTTGGCGTAATTCACCAGCACCGCACCGACGATCGCGCCGTAGAGCGTGCCACGGCCGCCGATCGCGACCCAGATGACGATCTCGATGGAATTGATGGGCGAGAACTCACTCGGGTTGATGATGCCGATCTGCGGCACGTAGAGCGCGCCGGCGATGCCGGCGAGCACGGCGGAGAAGACGAACACCCACAGCTTGTACGATTCGACGCGGTAGCCGAGAAAGCGCGCCCGGCTCTCGGCGTCGCGTACCGCCTGGATGACACGGCCGGCGCGCGACACAATGAGATAGCGACAGGCGATATAGCCGGCGGCGAGTGCCCCCACCGTGCATAGAAACAGCGTCATGCGCGTGCCGGGCTCACGCAGATTGAAGCCGAGGATGTCCTTGAAGTCGGTGAAGCCGTTGTTGCCGCCGAAGCCCATATCGTTGCGGAAGAAGGCGAGCATCAATGCATAGGTGAGCGCCTGCGTGATGATCGACAGGTACACCCCGGAGACGCGCGAGCGGAATGCCAGAAAGCCGAACACCAGCGCCAGCAGCCCCGGCACCAGGACGACCGCGGCCATGGCCAGCGCGAAGTGGTTCATGCCGTACCAGAACCAGGGCAGATGCGTCCAGTTCAGGAACACCATGAAATCGGGCAGCACCGGGTTGCCGTAGACGCCGCGCGTGCCGATCTGGCGCATGAGGTACATGCCCATGGCATAGCCGCCCAGTGCGAAGAAGGCGCCGTGGCCGAGGCTGAGGATGCCGCAGTAGCCCCAGATCAGATCCACGGCCATGGCGAGCATGGCGTAGGTGAGGTATTTGCCGAACAGCGCAACGCTGTAGTCGGACAGGTGCAGCGCGGAGGTCGCCGGCACGACGAGGTTGAGCAGCGGCACGAGCAGGCCTGCGGCCAGCAGCACGGCGAGAAAGATCCGCCCGCCGCGATCGCGCTGCAGGGCCGGGAGCAACCAGCCGGCGAATGCCGCCGCTCGCGCGCCATGCCGGGGCCGGGCGTCGCTGAGGCGGCTGCTGAAGCTGCTGCTGCTCATCAGCCCTCCGCTGCGCGGCCCTTCTGCGGGAACAGACCCCGCGGCCGGCGCTGAATGAAGAGGATCAGGAACACGAGCACGAGGATCTGGGCGAGCACTGCGCCCCAGTAGGGCTCCAGCACCTTGCTGACGAGACCGAGCGCATTGCCGCCAAGCTGTGTGCCCCAAAGGTTGCCGACGCCGCCGAACACCACGACCATGAAGCAGTTGACGATGTAGCTCTGGCCGAGGTTGGGTCCGACGTTGGTGAGCTGGCTGAGAGCCACACCCGCGACCCCGGCGATGCCCGAGCCCAGGCCGAAGGTGAAGGCGTCGACCCACTCGGTGCGGATGCCCATGGCGCGCGCCATGGCGCGGTTCTGCGAGACGGCGCGCACCTGAAGACCGAGGGGCGTGCGCTTGAGCACCAGCAGCAGCAGCACGAACACCACCCAGGTGAACAGGATGATATACAGGTGGTTGTAGGTGATCGACAGTGCCGGATTGATCTGCCACTCACCGGAGAGCCAGCCGGGCGAGGATACGGGGCGATTGTCGGCGGTGAAGATGTCGCGTACCGCCTGCTGCAGGATGAGGCTCACGCCGAAGGTCGCCAGCAGCGTCTCGAGCGGCCGCCCATAGAGATGGCGCACGATGCCGCGCTCGATGGCGATGCCCATCAGGCCCGAGACCAGGAACGCTGCAGGAATGGCCACCAGAATCGAGGCGCTGATATGCCCGGGCATGAGGCGCTGCACGACGTAGGTCGTGTAGGCGCCAAGCATCATGAGCTCCCCGTGCGCCATGTTGATGACGCCCATGACGCCGAAGGTGATGGCCAGACCGATCGCGGCGAGCACCAGCACCGAGCCGGTGGACAGTCCGTAGAGCAGCGTCTGCACCGCGGCGTAGGCGGCACGCTGGTGGTCGATCTCGCGCAGTGCCGCCGCCGCGGCGACCCGCACCTGCGGATCCGCTTCGACGTAACTGCCGTCGGGATTTCGCTGCACCATCGCGCTGAGGCGGTTGTAGACCTGCGGATCGAGACTGTCGGCGAGCGAGTGCGCGGCGGCCAGACGCGCGGCGGGGGTGCCATTGTCGAGGGCCGCGAGCGCAAGGCCGGCACGAATCTCGGCGCGCACTGCGCCGCTGGGCTCGTGGGCGAGCCGCGCGTTGAGTGCCGCGATGGTATCGGCGTCGACGGAGCGCAGCATCTCGCGCACGGCCGCCAGTCGAGTGGGCTCGTCGGGGCTCGCCAGATCGTACTGCGCCAGCGTCACGCGCAGCTGCGTGCGCAGCTGGTTGTCGATGTCGATGGAATTGAAGGCATCGGCACTGGCCTCCCCGGCAGCCAGCCCGCTCAGCGGGTCGGTCAGCTTGAGGTTGTCGCCGTCGGCTGCGGTGATGAAGACGCGGTTGTCGCTCATGCGCGCATACAGATTCTCATCGAGCATGGCCTGCAGCAGCGCGCGGCCACGCGGATCGTGCAGCGCCGCGATCTGACGAATGAGCGCGCGCTTGGCGGGAAAATCGGCCATCGCGAGGCTGGCGACCAGCTGCGCGAAGGCATCGGTGTGGGCGGGCGCGGCGTGAGGCGCTGCCGGTGTCGAAGATGGCTGCGCGGCGGCGACGGCCGCTGCCCAGGCGCCGAGCCCGGTCAGCGCACCCAGCTGCGCCAGCACCGCCAGCAGCGCAAGCAACGGCGCTAACCGGGAGGTGCGCGGCGGGCGGGGGGCGGCGAGGGAGCGTGTCACCGGCACAGACCTAGCAAGGGTCGGGCCAGCGGCCCCGGACACCATCGTGCCCGGGGCCGCCAGCGAGCGGATCAGCGTGAGGAGCGCAGCGCTCACTGCGAGGTCTGACCAGAGCAGACCTTGGTGACCGTGTCGTAGTGGCCGCACTTGAGCTTGACCCAGTCGGCCACGACGTTCTTGTCCTCCGGCAGATACGGCGACCAGGACTCGCCGGGCACGACGTGATCGGTCTTCCAGACCACATCGAACTGGCCGTCACCGCGGATCTCCCCGATGTAGACCGGCTTGGTGATGTAGTGGTTGGGCAGGAGCGTCGCCGTGCCGCCGGTGAGGTTCGGCACCGAGAGGCCGGGCAGCGCGGCGATGACCTTATCGGTATTGGTGGTGCCTGCCTTCTGGACCGCCTTCACCCACAGCTGAAAGCCAATGACGTGGGCCTCCATGGGGTCGTTGAAGACACGCTTGGGATCCTTGGTGAAGGCGTGCCAGCGTGTGATCCACATGCGGTTGATGGGGTTCTTGATGCTCATGAAGTAGTTCCAGGCCGCCAGGTGGCCGATGAGCGGCTTGGTGTCCAGACCCGAGAGCTCCTGCTCGCCGACCGAAAAGGCGATCACGGGAATGTCTTCGGCGGAGATCTTCTGGTTGCCGAGCTCCTTGTAGAAGGGCACGTTGGCATCACCGTTGATCGTCGAGACCACCGCGGTCTTCATGCCCGCCGAGCCGAACGCCTTGATCTTGGCCACCTCGCTGGTCCAGTCGGAGAAGCCGAAGGGGGTGTAGTTGATCATGATGTTGGCGGCCGGCACGCCGTGCTGCTCGAGATAGGCTTCGAGGATCTTGTTGGTCGTGCGCGGATAGACGTAGTCGGTGCCTTCCAGCACCCAGCGCTTCACGCCCACCTGGTTCATGAGGTAGTCCACTGCCGGGATGGCCTGCTGATTGGGCGCCGCGCCCGTGTAGACCACGTTACGCGAGGACTCCTCCCCCTCGAACTGCACCGGGTAGAACAGCAGGCCGTCATCCTTCTCGAACACCGGCAGCACGGACTTGCGCGATACGGAGGTCCAGCAGCCGAACACCACCGCAACCTTGTCCTTCTCCAGCAGCTCGCTGGCCTTCTCGGCGAACAGCGGCCAGTTGGAGGCCGGATCCACCACGACAGGTACGAGCTTCTTGCCGAGCAGACCGCCCTTCTTGTTCTGCTCGTCGATCATCATCAGGATCGTGTCCTTCAGCGGTGTCTCGCTGATGGCCATCGTTCCGGACAGCGAATGCAGGATGCCGATCTTGATGACGCCCGCCGCCTGCGTCACCGTCGAGGCTGCCGCGAGTATCAGCGCGCCCGTGAGCGGCAGCGCCCTTTGCCACCATTTACGCATATTCATGTCAGTCTCTCCGTATCGAAGGTTGGTCGGGTTGGTTGAGGTTGGTTGATTGATTGGTTGGTCGGTTGGTCGGTCCGGTCACATCTGCAGCTGCACCTTCAGGCCCCACTCGTGATCCGTGATCGGCGCCGACGTCGGCGCGGTCGCGGCCGCGGGCACCGTCTGGTGCAGGTAATACAGACCCACGCGAGCGTTGAACTCCTTGATCACATAGTTGATATCCACTTCGGTGGTTTTCAGGTGGGAATCGACGTCGTCGTACTTCTTGTCGGCGAAGCGCACCAGCGGCTGGATCCTGCCGATGCCCACGGTCTGCGGCAGCAGGTAGCTCACCAGCGCATACCAGCCGTCGCTGCCATCGGCGGCCGTGAGGCGGTTGTCCTTCATGTACTCGGACTCGATATCGAGCACGCCGAGATCGCCGAGCTTCCTCTCCATCAGCCCATCGATGGTGGCCGTGGTGCGACTGTCCTGCGTCTGGCCGGACACGCCGAAGGCGAGGACGTTCTTGTCACCGTAGTAGGTACCGTTGAGGTAATAGCCCGGCTCCGGATCCCACAGATCGATCATCACGCGCGCCGCACCGAGCACCCGACTCGGATCGGGCGCCGCGCTGTTGAGTGACTCACCGTCGAAGGCGCCGAGCTGCACCTTGACGATGCCGAACTGGCCCCAGTAGGCAAGACCGTCGTCGCGGCCGACGAAAACGCCTGGGTAGTAATCCGCGACCCCGTCGGCGTAGGGAGCCCAGTCATTGGCGTAGTAGGGACCGTAGAGGTTGGCGCGGTCGCTGGGCGGCAGGAAGCGGCCCACCCAGACGTTGAAGACATTGGAAAACTCGAAGCGGGCAATGCCATCGAGTACGCCGATCTTGTTGGCGCCCGCTCCCGTGCCGGTGCCGGTGTATTCGGTGTCGAAGGTGAGTTTGATCTGGTCCGTGATGCTGCCATTGACGTACAGGCGCATGCTGTTGAGCGCGAAACCCTGGACGCTGCTGTCGCCGCTGGCGACGACGCCGGGACTGTTGATGCAGGCGGTGTTGCACGAGAAGAAGCCGGCCTGGGCGCCCGCACCCACCGTGACGGCGGGCGAGGCATCGGCATAAGCGGAGCCCGCGGCGGCGAGCGCCAGCAGCGCGCCGCAGCCTGCGGCAATGAGCGCTGCCGTGCGCGGGTTCTGGTTGGGGTCCATGTATTTTTTCCTTGCGTTAGTGGGTCAGCCATGCGGACGTAGGTCCGCACTCCCTGTTGCCGGAGAGACCCGCGCAGTGGCGGTGCATGACAGGTCGCGCACGACCCACATCGGTGCATCCGCCTGACCTGTGCCGCGGCAACGGCCGCGCGCCTCCTCGACGCTCTCTACGCTACGGAAGCTGCACGCCGGCCTGTATGCGTCGTTTGACGTAGTCGCCGCTGGTGCGCACACGCGCCGTGCGCGCGAAAATGGCGCCGTCCACTTCCGCCAGCGGTGGCATACGCGTTGCTAGCTCGTGCAGATGAACGCCTCCACGCAAAGCGCCCCCCAGCGAATCGTCCGCGAGCGTCGCCAGTACAATCAGTGGGTCGCCTCGCAGATGCTCGAGGACTATGCGCTGCGCTACACGGCCGCAGCCGCGCGCAAGTCCAGCTTCCGGGTCGGCAGCACGGCGCTCGGGCCAATCGCGTTTCTGGCCTGTGAGGCGATCGGCGGCACGATCACGCTCTCCTATGGGTTCGGTAACGCGGTGTCGGCGATCGGCGCCTTCATCGGGCTGATGCTGCTCATCGGCCTGCCGATCGCGTATTACGCGGCCCGCTACGGCGTGGACATCGACCTGCTGACGCGTGGTGCCGGCTTCGGCTATCTGGGTTCGACGCTGACCTCGCTGATCTACGCGTCGTTCACGTTTCTGCTGTTCTCGATCGAGGCGACGATCCTGTCGCTGGCGCTGAAGATGCTGTTCGGCATTCCGCTCGCGCTGGCCCACGTCATCAGCTCGCTGGTGGTGATCCCGATCGCGGTCTATGGCATCGCCTGCATCAGCCGCATGCAGATGGCGACGCAGCCAATCTGGCTGGCACTGCAGTTCGCACCGATCCTCTACCTGCTTTACCGCGATCCCGCGGCGTTTTCTGTCTGGACTCACTTCGCCGGGGAGGCGGGTGCGGGCGCGCGCGCGCGCGGCATCGATCTGCCGATGTTCGGCATGGCCGCCTCGATGCTGCTGTCGCTGCTGCCGCAGATCGGCGAACAGGTGGACTACCTGCGCTTCCTGCCGGCGCGCCCGCGCCACGCCGATGCCGGCACGGCTGGCGCTGCGCGAGCGCGGCCGGTGGCGGACGGGGCGCGCCGATGGCGCTGGTGGACGGCGCTGCTCGCCACCGGCCCGGGCTGGGTGATCACCGGCGGGGCAAAGCTGCTGATCGGGTCGCTGCTGGTGACCGTGGCACTCTCTCATGGAGTGCCCGCGCACCTCGCGAGCCAGCCGACGCAGATGTACTTCGTGGCCTTCCGCGAGGTACTGCGCTCGCCGACCGCAGCGCTGGTGCTGATGGGCCTGTTCGTCATCGTGTGCCAGCTGAAGATCAACGTCACCAACGCCTATGCGGGCTCGATCGCCTGGTCGAACTTCTTTTCACGCCTGACGCACAGTCATCCTGGGCGCGTCGTGTGGCTGGTGTTCAATGTGCTGCTGGCGCTGCTGCTGATGGAGATCGGCATCTTCCATGCGATCGACGGGATCCTGCGCATCTATGCGAATTTCGCCGCTGGCTGGATCGGCGCGCTCAGCGCGGATCTGGTCATCAACAAGCCGCTGGGCCTCAGTCCGCGCTATATCGAGTTCCGCCGCGCCTATCTGTATGACGTCAATCCGGTGGGTGTCGGGGCGCTGCTGCTGTCGATAGCGGCCTCGAGTCTGGCCTACCTCGGCGTCTTCGGCGCCATGGCCCAGATCCTCTCGCCGTTCGTGGCGCTGGGCACGGCGTTCGCCGCCGCGCCGCTGATCGCCTGGGTGACGGGCGGACGCTACTACCTCGCCCGTCCGGCCGATGGGCCACCGCCACAGCCCGATGAGCTGCGCTGTGTGATCTGCGAGAACCTCTTCGACGAGCCGGACATGGCGCTCTGTCCGGCCTACTCCGGGCCGATCTGTTCATTGTGCTGCACGCTGGAATCGCGCTGCCATGACATCTGTAAGCCGCACGGGCGCTTCGCCTCGCAGCTCTTCGGCCTGCTGCAGCGGCTGCTGCCTGCGCGCGTGGCGGCGGCGCTGAACTCGCGTGCCGGGCACTTCGCCGGCATCCTGTTGCTCTGTAACGCCATCACCGGACTGCTGCTGTGCTTCATCTACCGTCAGTACAGCGGCCTCGCGCCCGCGGCACTGGCAACAGTGGCCACCACGCTGTGGCTGGTGTTTCTCAGCCTGCTGCTGCTCTCGGGCATCGGCGCCTGGCTGATCGTGCTCGCGCACGAGAGCCGCCGCAGCGCCGAGGCCGAGTCGGTGCGCCACACCGCAATGCTGATGGAGGAGATCGAGGCGCACAAGCGTACCGACAGCGCTCTGCAGCGTGCCAAGGAGGCCGCCGAGGCGGCCAACCACGCCAAGACGCGCTACATCGTCGGCATCAGCCACGAGATCCGCGCGCCGCTGAATTCCATCTTCGGCTATGCGCAGTTGCTCGAGCGCGGCAGCGCGGGCTCAGCCGACAACGCCGTGCGCGTGATCCGGCGCAGCGCCGAGCATCTGTCGAATCTCATCGATGGGCTGCTGGACGTGTCGCGCATCGAGAACGGCATGCTGCGGCTGGATCGTAACGCCGTGCATCTGCCGGAGTTCCTCGAACAGATGGTGGATATGTTCCGCCTGCAGGCCGCGGCCAAGGGCCTGGCGTTCCACTATGCGCCGGCGGCGCACCTGCCCGCGCGCGTCTATGCCGATCAGAAGCGGCTGCGGCAGATTCTCATCAACCTGCTCTCCAATGCCATCAAATACACCGAGCGCGGCGCGGTGAGCCTGGCGGTGCGCTATCGCAGCGAGATCGCCGAGTTCGAGGTGCGTGACACCGGGCCGGGCATCGCGCCCGAGGACCGCGAGCGCATCTTCGAGCCCTTCGAGCGCGGCAGCGCGAGCAGCGTGCGCTCGGTGCCCGGCACGGGCCTCGGGCTCACGATCACGAAGCTGCTCACCCAGATCATGGGAGGAGAGGTGCTGGTCACCGACAGCTCCGCTGCCGGCACGACCTTTCTGGTGCGCCTGATGCTCGCGGAGATCCGCCAGGGCGCGGGGCAGGTGCAGGCGGCCCTGCCCGCGCCGGCGGCGGCGACGCAGCGCATCTGTGACTATGCGGGAGCGCGGCGGCGCATCCTGCTGGCCGACGACGATCCGCTGCATCTTCAGCTCATGCAGCAGCTGCTGCGCCCGCTGGGATTCACGCTGTTCAGCGCGCGTGACGGCAAAACCTGCGTGCAGCTGGCCGAACAGTGCCGGCCGGACCTGGCCATGGTGGATCTGGCGATGCCGGACATTTCCGGCTGGGTCGTCGCGCAGCAGCTGCGGGCGATGCCGAATCTGTCGCGGCTGAAGATCATGATCGTCTCGGCCAACGCGCACGAATACTCGCCCGCGACCGGCGCATTGCACGATGCGTTCGTGATGAAGCCCGTGGAGCTCGCGACGCTGCTGGAAAGCATCGGCTCGCTGCTGAATATCAGGTGGATACGCCACGACCAGGCCGTAAGTGATGCGGGCCGTTCACTCCCGGCCGCCGCGGCGGTGCGGGCACGCTCGCGTCACCACCTGGACGACCTGCATCGGCTGGGCCGCATCGGTCACGTGCGCGGCATCGAGGCGAAGCTGCGCGAGCTGGAGCTCGAGGATCCGGCCAATGAGGCGTTCACCGCGCATCTTCGCACGCTGGTGTCCAATTTCGATCTCAAGCGCTACATGAGCGTGCTGGAGGCCATGCGTGTCGATGCCTGAGGCACTGGCCGCGCGTCGCAATACCGTGCTGGTCGTGGATGACACGCCGGAGACGCTGAGCCTGCTGACCGATACGCTCGACCAGGCGGGCTACACCGTGCTCATCGCGCTCGACGGCGAGACTGCCCTGGAGCTGCTCGATCAGGTGACACCTGACCTGATCCTGATGGATGCGCTCATGCCCGGCATCAGCGGCTTCGAGACCTGCCGACGCCTGAAGCGTGATCGCCTGCTGACGCATCTGCCGGTCATTTTCATGACTGGCCTGACCGAGACCGCACATGTGGTCGAGGGGCTGGCCAGCGGCGGGGTGGACTACGTGACCAAGCCCATCGTGCTCGAGGAGCTGCTGGCGCGTATCCGCGTGCACCTCGGGAACGCGCGTCTGGCGCAGGAGACGGGCGCGGCCCTGGATGCCAGCGGACGCTTCCTGCTGGCCACCGATCGGAAGGGACGGCTGCTCTGGTGCACCCCGAAGGCACGGGCGCTGCTGGAGGACGAGGAGCGTGGCGCTGACATCGGCATGGACCGGCGCGCCGCGCCGGTGCGCCACCTGCCGCTCGCGCTGATCGAGCGGCTGCTGCGGCTGCGCCGCGGTGATGGCCGCGCGCCCGCGCGCGGCACGCTCGAGCTGGCGGGTCGACGCCTGGAATGCTCTTTCGTCAGCACGCTGGGTGCCGATGAGCTGCTGTTCCGCATCGCCGACGCCTGCGGTAGCGACGCCACCGGCGATGAGCAGGGCACTCTGCAGGAGGCCTTCACGCTGACCGGCCGCGAGGCTGAAGTGCTGCTGTGGATCAGCCGCGGCAAGTCAAATCGGGACATCGGCGAGATACTGGGCATCAGCCCGCGCACCGTGAACAAGCACCTCGAGCAGGTGTTCGTGAAGCTCGGGGTGGAGAATCGGGCGGCGGCGGCGGGCGCGGCGGTACGACGGCTCTCGCGCTGAGGTGCTGGCTATCGTACCGCCCAGCTGTCGGCAGGGCCGTTGGTGCGACGCTTGCGCTCGATGTCGGGCAGTAGCGCCGTGAGCAAGCCGATCAGCGGCAGATAGGCGCAGACCTGGTAGACGAACTCGATGCTCTTGCGGTCCGCGAG
>DATJUN010000100.1:0-39645 GCA_035502275.1 Steroidobacteraceae bacterium | reverse complement strand
CCCGCTCCACAGCGCGCGGCCGCCGGGCACATTGGTCGCGGCCGCGGTGCCCTTGGTGCCGTAGACACCATGCGCAGCCGGGGTCTGCGAGCCGCTCACCAGCGTCCAGCTGCCGGCGCTGTACTCCCACAGATCGTTGGTCGCACCCGCGGCCCCGTTGGCCACGGTGCCGTTACCACCGAAGAGCCAGAAATTGTCATGGGCATCGCGCCAGCCGAGCGCGCCGCTGCGTGCAGCGGGCTCTCCCGCCGGATCCATGGCGCCCATGGCGTAGGCCGAGGACTCGCCGGCGACCCAGGCCCACGTTGCATTGACGGGGTCGTACTCCCAGAGATCATCGAGCAGTCCGCTGGTGCCGCTGGCGTCATAGCCCTGGCCGCCGAACAGCCAGAAGTTGCCGGCAGCATCGACCCAGGCAGCCGCGCCCTGGCGGGCCCCCGGCAGATTGCCGGACGCCGCCATGCCCTTCGTGCCGTACTGGCCCCGAGCATTCGCGCTGCTGACCCCGCCCATCCAGGTCCACTGCGCGCTGATTGGATCGTACTGCCACAGATCATTCAGAAAGCCACTGGAGTTGACGCCGCCGAATAGCCACAGGCGGCCGCTGCCGTCCTTCCAGCTCACAGTGCCCGAGCGCGCCGGTGGCGCGTTCGCCGGGCCAGGGGTGCCCAGCATGCCGTACGTGCCCGCGCTGCCCGTGGCGCTGGCCCCATTTATCCAGGTCCACTGCCCGCAGCTGACCATGACATTGGTGACTGGCGCTGCCGGCATCGTGCCTGAGCCGCTGCTGGAAACCTGGCAGGACAGGCCTGTCGGCTCGGTCTGCACAGTGATGGTGTAGGTGGCACCCATCGGCTGCTTGGTGGGCATCAGGAAGGTGCTGGCACCCAGTGCCACCGTGACGGTATCGGTCCCGTTGGCCAGCACCAGCCCGCTGGCGTTGACGCCCGTGATCGTGCCGCCGATGCTGTAGGTATTGATGGTGCAGCTCACCTGCACGTTCGTGACGCTGGCCTGCGCAATGGTGCCCGACTCGTTTCTGGCGACGCAGGTCTGGCCCAGGGGCTGCGTCTTCACCACCACGGAATACATGGCGCCCGAGGCGAGCAGTCCCGGCAACGTGAAGCTCGTGGCGCCGGCGGCTACAGTCACGCTGTTGCTGCCACTGGCCAGGGTCAGGCCGGCCTGAGAGAGTCCCGTGACGCTGCCGCCGACACTGAACTGAGCCGCGCCGGTGCCGCCGCCGCTGTTGCCCTGCGTCGTGCTCGCGCTCGAGCCGCTGCTGTCGTTGTGATTGTCGATGCTGAGATTGCAGCCGGCCAGCATCAGGCCTGCCAGGCCGATGCCTACCAGTGCGGCGGAACGTGGACAGCGAGTCATTGGATATCCTGCAGCGTCTGGCTGATGCGGCTGCGGTGCTCCCCGATGCGGGGATGCTCCCCTCGGACTCGATCCTATCGGGGAGGGCGAGCGTCGAACCCGGACCCACGTCACAATAGTCCGGCGGCGGTGCAAAACGCGGCACGGGAGCATTTACCATATACTTTGACCAGCGCCCATCGGGGCAATTTCTGCCATGCGCCCGACTTCGTTGCCCACCGCCAAGCTGACTGCAACCGCTGCCCTGCCCTCCCACGGCGCCCGACGCGTGCGCCTGGAAGAGCTCGACGGCATTCGTGGTTGGGCCGCGCTCTGCGTCGTCGTGTTCCATCTGACCTGGGAGACCTTCGGCGCGATCGTTCCGGCGCTGCGCAATCCCGTGACCGGCTTTCTGCTCGACGGCGGTGTCGCCGTGGCCGTCTTCTTCGCGCTCTCGGGCGAGGCACTGAGCGCCGGCTTTTTTGCCGGCGGCGGCTCAGGCGCCGTACTGAGACTGGCCGTCAAGCGCTACACGCGCCTGACCATTCCGATCGTGGCGGCCTGTGCACTGACGCTGGGTCTCTATTACGCCGGTCTCGTCTTCAACGTGCAGGCTGCGCACTACGTACATCGCGAGGACTGGCTGGGCTCCTTCATCGATCCGCCGCCCTCGCTGCTGCTCTCGCTGCGCTACATGCTGCTGACGGTGTACACCAGTGTCGCGCCCCAGCATGCGGTGATCCCCTTCCTGTGGACCATGAAGTTCGAGATGGTGGGCTCGATCATGGTGTTCGCAACGCTACTGGGTGTGGCACGGCTGCGTGGGGCCTGGCGGCGCGGCCTGTGGATCTTCGTCGGCCTGCTGTTCGTCTCGTTCATCACGACCAAAACCGGACAGTGGCTGTCGTGCTTTCTCGCTGGGATTGGCTTTGGCTGGCTGCGCAGTCAGGGGTTCTTCCAGCGCATGCAGGCGTCGCGCCGAGCGCAGCTGTGGTCCTGGATGCTCATCGCGCTCATCGGCGTGCTGGACGGGTGGAGCCACTGGAGGGTGGTTGATCGGCGCATGGTGCCGCTGGCCTCCGTGCTGCTGCTGGGCGCCGTGTTCTGCAATCGCCCGCTGTGTGCTGCGTTCTCGGGTCGCCTGTCGCGACAGCTCGGCCGCCTCTCCTTTCCGCTCTACCTGATCCAGTTCCCCGTGCTGGTCTCGGTGACCTCTTACGCCATCTGTTTCGCCGCGGCGCGGGGCGCCCTGCACGGCTGGGCGCTGGCTGTCATCGACGTCGTGTCGCTGTGCGCCTGCCTGGCCCTGGCGTGGGCCTTCCTGCCCGTCGAGCACCTGACCCGCCGGGTCGGCAATGTCCTGGCCGCGCACCTGCTGGCTCCTGCGGCGGCGGCGGCGCCGTCACGTTCCCCCGCAGCCGCCCCCGTCATCGCAGGCACCGTTCCCCCCGTGCGCACAGCGTCGGCCGCCGCCGCCGCGGCAGACGAGCGGGGCGAGCCGCAGATCAGCGCCGCTGTCCGTTCAGGCTAAAAGTCATCCCCCACCGAGCGCAGGCGCCTCGATTTATCGCACTGTGATGCGCGTCCGCATTTTCAGCCATCCCGCCTGACTAGAATTTCCGCCCGGCGAACTGCCGTGGTTGCGGTGGGTCCGATCGGCGCGATGAAATTCCGTCTGCGAGCATTCGGGTTGCATGTACTGGCGAGCGCAAGCGTGCTCACGCTGGTGCTCGGCAGTCTGTATCTGGGCTGGTACCGCTGGCCGGGCTGGTATATCGCCGACGCACGCAGTGTCGCGTTCATGTTGATTGGGATCGATCTGACGCTCGGTCCGCTTCTCACGCTGATCGTTGCCCGCTCGACCAAACCCCGCGCGGAGCTCGTGCGCGACATCGGCATCATCGCCACGGTACAGCTCTGCGCGCTCATCTACGGAGGCGTCTCACTCTGGATGGGGCGTCCGCTCTATTACGCTTTCTCGGAGAACGTCCTGCAGCTGGTGCAGGCCTCCGACCTCAGCACTCACGAGCTGGAACTGGCACGCCAGCAACACGCCGCACTTCGTCCGCATTGGTACAGCCTGCCGCGCTGGATCTGGGCACCCCTGCCCGCAGATCCGGACGCAGCCCGCAAGATCGTCATGTCCACTTTGGACGGCGGCGACGATGTCATCGCGATGCCACGTTACTTCAGGCGCTGGTCGGACGGGACATCGGCACTGCGTCAGCAGCTAAAGCGCGTGAAGGATGTGGCCTATTTTTCACCCGGCCAGAAAAAGGCATTGGGCGAGCGCATGCGCACACTGGGACTGGATCCCGATCAGGCCAACGCCCTGCCACTGACCGGTCGCGGCTCCCCGCTGCTCGTCGTGTTTGATCCGGCCACGCTGAGCGTGCGCCGGATCATGACTGCGCCGACCCCGCAGTGGCGAAGATCGCGGCATCTGCAACTGCCGCGACTGCTGCAGACACTGCTACCGCATCGGACACCGATACCGCATACGGCCGGCGCGCTCAAGCCCTGAAGCCGCTCAGACAGCGCGCTCGTCGGAAGACGACATATTGCCCGTCGCCAGAGCCTCCAGCTCCGCATCCGTCGGCGATGGAACGGCGTTCAACCAGCGCGCCCGATGCAGCAGGCCCGCCGGCACCCACACCTGGGCGCCCTGCGCCAGACCTGGCAGTGGCGATAGGTTGCGCACCAGGGCTGCTACGCCATGGGCTCTCAGAAAATTGGCCAGCACCTCGGCGGCCAGATGATCCGTGCACACCTGCAGGACAACCAGTGCCTCATCGTCTCTGCCGCCATGCATGCAGGCCAGTATAGCCCGAGGCCATTCGCCTCACATTATGCCCGCCAACAGTGGCGTGCATTGCGCCATCCGTCCTTATTCCAGCATCTGTGATGCCCATCACATTCCACTGGTGTGCGCCTCGCCCGAGCCAGCTTGGCGCAAGCTCGAATTGTTAGGGTGGCACCCAATGGTCATCAGTGTTCACACCCGACAGGGAAACATGAGCGCATCAAGCGCCCGAGGCATATCGCGATGTTAATTCCGCATGGCGGCTGGCGTCGTATGACGGTCCTCGCGGTCGGACTGATCGCGATACTGGGTCTGAGCACCAGCAAATCCTTCAGCACCTCCCCGGCTGCGCCGATCCTGATCTCGCAAACGCCGCTGACGGTGACCATTCCAGCTCACCCCCAGATCGTCTTTGCGCTCGGCAACTCACAATCGATGGACGGCGATCTGAGCGGAGCAGTCATGACCGGCTCGGGCTCGCTCGCCGGCACAATCGGTGTCGACGCCGCCACTCAGCTCGGCGCCTCCAGCTCACCGGTCAACTACGCCGTTCCCGGCGGCTTTACACCACCGATCAATCCCGGCTCGGCCGGACAGGCGCCCTACACGGTCAGCGTCTCCGGCACGCTGGTCGACAATTCCGCGAGCCGCCTGAATGTCGCCAAGGCAGGCATCAGCGCGATTCTGAACTCCTTCATGGGGTATGCGGACTTTGCGTTGATGGATTACCAGACCGCGGATCTCGGCGAGTACGCGACGTGGGTCTATTACGCCAGCCCCCCGGCCGGCTTTAGCTTTACGAGCACGACTCCGCAGACCTTCACCGGCACCGCTTCAGTCTCGGGTACGGACTCGACGATGACGGTCACCGCCGTGACCTCCGGCGCTCTGACGGTCGGCAGCCTAATCACAGGGGCGGGTGTCCCGGTCAACACAATCGTCATGGCGTTCGGCACGGGCACCGGCGGCGTGGGCACCTATACGGTGTCGACCTCGGCTGATTGGTCCTCCACGACGATCAGCGCGGGCAGCGACTATGTCCAAAACCCCTGCTACAACTACGCCACGCTCGACACGGACACGACAGACGCGTACTGGCAGTCCTGCGCGGCGTTGGAGGCCGATTTCGGCAGCGCCTCAAATATCGGCAGCGACCAGTACATGATCATCAGCAACAGCAGCGATGATCCGTCCATCAATGACGTCTTCTACGCGCAGGCAGGCTACCAGCCGCCGATCTGCACGGATGGCGTACCGAGCCCGCTCAATCCCTATACCTCATTCGGCATCAGCAACTACGAGACGGGCGCTGTCACCGAGTTCTACGGCGTGCAGTGGGGAGCGGCCGGGTATACCTGGTCCTGCGCGCCGGGCATGCAGCCGACCAACGCCGGTTACGTCCCTTATTCGCCGCAGATCATGCAGGTCATGCGCGGCTTCGGCTATGACGCCACCACGATATCGGCGACCGCCGGCTCCCTGCTGGTGCCG
Organism: Steroidobacteraceae bacterium; assembly: GCA_035502275.1. GTDB lineage: Bacteria > Pseudomonadota > Gammaproteobacteria > Steroidobacterales > Steroidobacteraceae > FEN-1191. Next base: position 33,992 of record DATJUN010000100.1, on the reverse strand, counting down.
ATGCAGACCGCCGGCAGCGCGCCGACCGCCGCGACGGTCGCCACGGCCATCTCCGCCTTCACTCCCTACCTGCAACCGGAGACCGCCGACCCCTCCACCACAGAGGTCAAGTCCGTCGCCGAGCAGTCTCCAATCGCCGCTATCGTGCAGAGCGCCGCACAGTACTTATCCACCACGGAGACGGGGGGCAATTGTGCTCCGGCGCAATATATCGTGCTCGTCACCGACGGACTGCCGACCAAGGACCTCTCCGGCAACAGCTGGCCGCCGCTCGGCAGCCAGGCAGCCGCTGGCTATGGCGTCACACCGACGTCGAGCACCATCGTGATCAACTCCGATGGCTATTCCTTCAGCACGAGCGATCAGGCGGTGAAGGACGCGATTACCGCCATCCAGAATGCCTACAAGAACTATCACATCAAGACCTACGTCATCGGTCTGGGTGCCGGCGTGGACCGCGCCAACAATCCATTGGCCGCCGATACGCTCACCTGGATGGCCCAGGCCGGCCAGACAGGAAGCTACTTCAAGGCCGATTCGCCCGCGGATGTCACCGCGGACATGCAGGTCATCCTGTCGCAGATTCTGAATGCGGTCCGCTCGAGCGCCTCGGCCACCGTGAATACCACCGCGCTCAACAGCACCTCCATGGCCTTCCAGCCGAGCTTTAATACCTCGGATGTCAACCAGGACTGGACGGGGGATCTCAGGGCCTATCCGCTCGATCCAGGCACCGGCGCCGTGGAAACCAGCATGCTCGCCTGGAGCACCCAGGCGCAGCTGGATTCACAGGCGTCCGCCAATGGCTGGAGTAATCGCATCATTGCGACCTGGGATCCGGTAGCGAACGCCGCGACTCCCTTCGAGTGGAGCGGCGGCACTCCATCGCAAGGCATCGCCGTCAGCACGCAGCTCGGCCAGGATCTGGAGTCCAATACCGCAGACCCCAGCGGCCAGGACGCGCTCGATTATCTGCGCGGGGACCAGGCGCTGTCCGTGGCGCAGGGCGGCGCCTATCGTACCCGCACGCACGTGCTCGGCGATATCGTCGACAGCTCACCGGTCTACGTTTCCGGCGCGCTGGGGCCCTACGAAACTGCCAGCTACTACGCGTTCGAGAAAAAGTATCCGTCCTGTGCGCCCACCGTCAGCCCGTGTCGGCAGGCTGTGCTGTACGTAGGCGCCAACGACGGCATGCTGCACGCCATCAGTGCCACCACGGGTCAGGAGTTGTTTGCCTATATTCCAAGAGGCGTGTACCCGAATCTGATCAACCTGACGAATCCCTATTACAACCAGAATCACCAGTTCTTCGCCGACGGCTCCCCGCAGGTTGGAGACGTGCAGTTCGCCAGCAATGACAAGTGGCGCACGATCCTCGTCAGTGGCGAGCGCGGCGGTGGGAATTCAGTGTTTGCACTCGATGTCACCGACCCGTCCGGGATCAGCTCCGAAACCACGCTGGCACAGCACGTGCTGTGGGATTTCACCGATGCGAACATGGGGCTGACCTACAGCGCGCCGGTGATCGCGCAGACGGCGTACGGCGCGACCGCCAATCATCTGGGCTTCACGGTGTTCTTCGGAAACGGGTACAACAGCGCCTCGGAGAAACCCTATCTATATGCCGTGAATCCGGAGACCGGCAATCTGCTGACAGGCATGCCGATTGACCTGTGCGCCAAGGTGCCGACGGCCTGCAACGTCGCACAGGCGAATGGCCTTTCCAGTGTCAACGTCGTCAGCAGCCTGGGCGGCACAGGCACCGCGGCCACGACGGTCTACGCCGGCGACCTGCAGGGCAATGTCTGGCGGGTGGACATCCACGATCCGGATCCGGCCAACTGGTCCGTGACATTGCTGTTCAAGGCGCTCGACCCTTCCAACAATCCGCAGCCCATCACGACGACGCCGGCGGTATCGCTCAATCCCGAGTTTCCGCGCCTTTCTGGCACCATGGTCTATGTAGGGACGGGGCAGATGCTCGGGACCTCGGATCTGTCCTCGACGCAGATCCAGACCATGTATGGCATTTACGACGCCGGAAACGGTGTCACGGTCCAGCGCTCTGATCTGGTCAATCAACCGCTGACCGAGTCATTGGTCAGTGGCTACACGCTGCGTTTCGTGAGCGGCACCCAGGTGGATTTGACGGCGCACGATGGCTGGCTGGTCGATTTCGATGTGGTGAGCGGCGGCGTGCAGACCGACGTCGGCGAACGCATCGTGAGCGATCCGCGCCTCATCGGTGGCGCCCTGACCGTCATCAGCGTGAAGCCCACCGCGCCCACCACCACGACGTCCATGGTCACACCCAGCCTGCGCTCCCACGCCATGCTGGCGGCAACCAAGCACACGCCCGAACCGCCGCCTGGCCAGCCATCGACGATTGTCGCCCGGCCTGCCGCCGCGCTCGACTCCGTCGTCTACGTGACGCAAGGCCCGCAGCTGGCGGCGGCCGACTTTCGTGGAGCGCCCTCGACACTCTCCATGGATGGGGTATACCACCCATCGCAGTCTACGGCGCGCCTGACGCCGGTGGGTCTGGGCGTTGGACCGCCGCCCACGCTGCAATCGATTGCCGTGAGCCCGTCAGCCCCGGTCATCACGGCCGGCCAGACGGTCGAGTTCACCGCCATAGGCACCTACAGCGATGGCTCGACGAAAAACCTGACCACCAGTGTGACCTGGACCTCTTCGGATACCGGCGTGGCCACGATTGGCTCCACGGGTCTCGCGAGCTCGACGACGGCAGGGGTGACGGGGATCACGGCAAGCCTGGGGAGCATCTCGGGCAGTGCATCACTCACGGTCAACGCCGTCGTAGTCACCCCACCTCCCACGCTGGAATCGATCACCGTCGAGCCCTCCAATCCGCAGGTCGGCGTCGGCTCGACACAACAGTTCACAGCGATCGGAACCTATAGTGACGGTTCGATGCTGAACATCACGGGAACTGTGACCTGGACTTCTGCCACCACCTCTGTCGCGACCATCAGCGCAGGCGGCCTGGCGAATGCCTTGGCCCTGGGCAGCAGCCTGATTACGGCCACGCAGGGCACGATTTCAGGCAGCACCACGCTGACGGTCGTGCCTCCCGTGGTGGTCACTCCGCCGACCTTGGACTCCATCACAGTCACGCCTTCGAGTGCGACGATCCATATCGGACAGACGCAGCAGTACACCGCCATCGCCACCTATAGCGACGGCTCCACACAGAACGTGACCTCGACGGCAACCTGGACCTCGGGCACCACCACGGTGGCAACCATTGGCGCCGGAGGCCTGGCCACCGGCGGGGGAATCGGCTCATCGGTCATCACCGCAACGCTCGCCGGTATCTCGGGCACCGCCAGTCTGACTGTCGTTCCCCTACCGACCCTGAGCTCGATCACGGTCACACCTGCCAATCAGACCATCTATGTCGGCGCGACACAGCAGTACACCGCGACCGGAAAATACAGCGACGGATCCACCCAGAACCTGACCGCATCGGTCACCTGGACTTCTTCCGCAGGGGCTGTCGCCTCGATCTCCTCCGGCGGTCTGGCGACCGGGATTACCGCCGGCGCGACATTGATCACGGCCACGGACGGCAGCGTCTCCGGCTCCACCGGCCTGACCGTCATCAATCATCCGAGCCTGCTGTCGATTTCAGTCGCGCCTCCCGATCCCAGCATCGATGTCGGGCAGACGCAGCAGTTCACGGCCACGGGGCACTACAGTGACGGTTCGACGGTCAATCTCACGACCGCGTCGGGCATCAGCTGGACGTCCACCAATACCAGTGTCGCAACTGTCACCCTGTCGGGTGGTCTCGCGACCGGCGCCGCGATCGGCCTGACGACGATCCAGGCCTCCTACGGCACTGTTTCGGGCAATGCCCTGTTGACGGTCACCGCGGCCCCGGCACCACCACCTCCGGCGGTCTGCCCGGGCGGCGACGTGTCGTATCTGATGGAATTCAACTTTGCCGGAGGCGCCTTCTCGACGCCCGTGTTCAACTACAATGGCACTGGCGCCGTGACCTCATCAATCGTCCCTGCCAACGGCATGCTGCTCGGAGGCGTGTACGCGTCGGGTCCGGTCTACAACACCTACTCGGCTGGCGCTTATGGCAGCGGCGGTGACATCGGCTGGATCACACTGAGCAGCACCCAGACCGTGCCCTTCGCGCAGCTCGGCCTGCACCAGCAACGCTACTCCTGGTGGGAGATCCGCTGATCGGGAGCACTGCGTCCTCGGTAGCAGCAGGTATCAAACCCAACGCACCATCCGCTCGCGGTGAGTCGGTGTCGGCACGTCGCTGGTTGCGCAACAGGGGAATCTCGGCGTGCCAGAAGCGAGCTCGGGCCATTGATCTCGTCCCGAGAGGTGCCAGCCAGATAGTCAATCGTGGCCGTTACCGATGTGCCTGCCGGGCTCGCCAATAGTCGCTCGATGACAGGTCCCATCTCGGCGCAGTCCGTTCGCCGCGGTGATGAGGCGATGTGGTTCCGGGTCCCGGAGAGGGGATGGAAGTCGAGCAGTCCGCCGAGGTTCCGAATTAAGCCCTTCAGAGGGCTCTCGGAATACCACATGATCTCTCCGGCGTCATCCTTCTCCGTGCCTTAGTCAGAGTTTGAATACTCGGGACCACCACGTCGGAGTCGAAATAATTGAGCAAGAAGTAGCTCGAATGCCGACTTGCTTTCTTGTAGACGGTGGCTGTAGATGAGGTGACACCCGATTTAGTAGGGGTGGCAGCTTTAGTCCGCGGTTGATGATTTGCTCTCTTTGTCAGCCCCTGTCGAGCTCTTCCCAGTAACGCAGTCTCACGCCCGTAGGGCGGGGAGAAGCTCCGGTCCAGTCCTGGCAAACTGCTCCGGGGTCAGATCTCCAAGTGAGCTGGGGGGTCGCTCGGTGTTGTATTCGGTGCGCCAGTGCTCGATCACGCGACGGGCATGCGCCATCGTCAGGAACCAGTGCTCGTTCAGGCACTCGTCGCGGAAGCGTCCGTTGAAGCTCTCCACGTATGCGCTTGCCAGGTCGGATTAAGTTCAGCCGCACGCCGCGCTCGTACGCCCAAGCATCGAGCACCTGGCCCCTACCACTCCACCCCGACTTCCTTAAGTTCCGTCCTGTTGTACGCATATACGCGAGCACTGCCGTGGCTGCCGGTGTAGTTGATGCCCGACACCCAGTAACGGTAATCGGCTCCGGATTTCGCCCTTGCGAGCGCGATAGCTCGATGTGCGTCGGAACCGTGCGTCATTGAGTACAAGAGCGCTCCCATGAGGACGACCAATATGGCTCCGCAAAGAAACGCATATTTCGGCGCCTTTGTTGACAGTCCGTTCTGATCGTAATACCGAAGTACCAAGGGAGCGCGGAATTGCTTGTAAAGCCACAAGAAGAACGCGATAACTGCCAGGACAACGAAGAGCCAGATCAGCACGGTGGCTGCATTGCCGCGGATCACAGTCAACTGGAAATCCAAGGGTATCAGCGTGGGGAAGACAAGCAAGGCGGCGCCTGAAGCCGCAGCAAAAAAAGCTACGCCACGAGGAACCCACTTCAAATACCAAGGGTGTCTTCTCCAGACATAGATGCCGGAAATTACAGCAAATATGTTGAAGCTGGACGAATAGCTGACTCGGTGCATGATGCAATAAATCATATAACCGATATCCAGCGTACCGAATACGATTAGCGCAGCGCCGACGCGCTTAAGCCTATCCCGGGCATTATCCTCGCTCATCCCAATAAGATGACACCTTGCACCCTCGACCGCCCTGGTAACCGCCGAGGGATGTGAAGGGCTTCGCGAATCCGGTCACAGACAAATGTCACTTGTGGCGGACAGTGCTTCTCATCCGCCGTTCGTTCGAGCCGTTGGCGTCCGAAAGAAACAGGTCGATCCGGGAGGAGCGCCGGGGATCACGATAGGCTCCTTCTGGACGCCGGCGGCGGCGAAGCCGGCTACCGAGTACCTGGCTTCTGGCCCGCCGCAATGTCCGTTCCCGCGCCAAAATCAACAGTTGAATAACCCCGGATGGCCGAACGCGGCGGTGACCCTTGTCGAGATCTCGAGGCCGGAGCCCGTCAGAAGACGGTAAGACCAGCGCTGAAATCCGATGGCCTCCTGGAGGCCTCGGGTCCCAGGAGCTTGCGCCCGCAGGGCAACGTGAGAGCCTTTGTGACATTGCGCAGCTGCCGCCACGACAACGTCACCAGGCGGTCCTGCAGCGTTTATGAGCGTGTTCGCCCCGACCCCTGGCGGGGCCGGTGTGTTGGGCCAGATGCCGTCGATGCCTCGACTCACTGCATTCGATTTGAGGCCGGGGAAGGACGATGCGGCCCGTTTCCTGGCTAGTCGCTGCCCCAACAGACCGTGCTTTCGTCATCACCAGCAGAGTCAAAAGCAAGCTGCTGTCCGGTCTGATCGAGGGTGAAGGTCTTGCAGGTCGTATCAGCGATCTGCGCGCCCGTGTAGGTCGCGGTGAGCGTGAACGTCTGCGGCGGGCCCGCCGCGATCAAGCTGCTGAGGGCGTAGTCGCCGTTGGGGGAGAGGGTGAAGCCCGGTGCGGTCGGCGGTACGGGTGTGCAGCCCACGAAGGCGTATGTCTCGGAATAGCAGCGCTGCAGGATCTGGGCTGCCTGCGTCAGTGCGCGTACCGCATCAGTCCGGTTGGAACGCAGCACGTAGCTGCGATATGAGGGATAGGCGATTGACGCCAGGATGGCGATGACCGCGACGGTCACCATCAGTTCAATCAGTGAAAAACCGGGAGCGCCCGCCCTGGCGCTGCGGCGTGATGAAACGTCAGCGTGCATTCTGGACCCGAATCCCCGACACCTGCCTCGAGGCGGAGCCCTTCGGGCCGGTCAGCACCAGCTGCACCCGGTCGCCCACGTGCACCTGCTCGAGCTGATGCAGCGCTGAGCCCTGAATTTGCACGTCGTAGCTCACGCCGTTGACGACGATCGAGCGTGCCTGGACACTCGTGACGCTGCCGGTAACCATGTTGGGAGGATGCGCGCTGAAGGCCGGCGTCATGTGCAGTGCCATTCCCAGGGCGCCGAGCGCGCCGATCAATTTGTATGCTGGCTGTTTCATGGAGGTCGAGGCTCCTATTGCAGATCGATTTCCTGCAGCTCGGCGGTGGTGCTCTTGTCGCCGCCATAGCTGTATGCAGTGATGCGATAGACACTGATCGGCGGCGTCGGCGGGCTGTACTGCTGATTGCCGAGCGCTTCGCCCGGAATCGCGGCCGCAGGCATGCTTTCGATCAGGAATTCCGGGGGTGCCGCGATATTCGGTAACGAGGCACCGCCGTACGTGAGCAAGGTGCCTGCGGGCGAGCTGAGATCGTACTGCTGGAAGGCATCGGTCGTGCCGTTCTGCCAGAGATACTGTCCGTTCGTATTGCTGGAAAAGCTCGAATACGTGCCGTTGTAGAGACCGACCTCTGCATAGCGCAGCGCTGCCTCGGCCGCCTGGATGGCCAGCTCGTGGTCCTGGTCGTTCTCCGAGATGCTCTCTTCGACCGATTCCGACCGGGCCAGCAGCACACCGACCATCGTCAGGATCAAAAGCAGAATCAGCGCGGTAAACAGCACCACACCGCGCTCATCGCGCCGACGAAGCGGGCGTCCCAGCAAGACTATTGTCGTGTTCATGGTGTGACTCATGGGCTCATGTTTCGCAGAAACATCGTCTGCTCATAAACTTTGCGAATCCGGTTGTCCGCTGTGGCGAGCGCCCAATTGGTGCCCAGCAATTGCGGCGCGGCCGGCGCGGCCGTCCCCTGCGGCACGGCGCCGGGAGGACTCGACACCAGCAGGGCAATTTTCACACTGATGACACCGGTGAAATCCAGGGTGAAGGAGTTTGCGGCGACCTTGTCGGCGGTCACATACTGGGCGGCCGTCTGGGTGCTGGAGCTCAATGCAGTCTCGACCCCGTAGAGAATCTGCATATTCTCCACATCCGGCACCAACTCCTGATTGGTGGCGTATGGGCCGCCGAGAGCCCCGCCGTTGCCGTCATATTTGAACAGGGCGCCATCGCCGTCCGCGCCGACACCGACATAAAACACGGTGACGTCGATCGGATCGACCTGGGAGCCAATCGGCAGGGGCAGATTGGGATTCAGGCTTGCGGTGAGATTCCCCGGCATGGAGCCGCCCAGGGTCACCGTCTGCGTAACGGACGAAAAGCCTCCGAGCTCGAAGATCTCCGCCTGTGCACAATTGCTGATTGCTGCGATCTGGTCCGCGCCACCGCCGGTGAAAGTCGTCGCGCTACTGATCGCAAATGCGGTGGCGCCGGTGGCATCCACGGTGATATAGGCTGGCCTGCTGCCCGGCAGCGTCTCGTGCACGACCAGCACATCGCTGCCGGCGATCGGAGTGCCCACTGGCGCGGCCTGTCCTGCCGGGATTGGCGGCGTCACCAGGGCCCCGTCGAGGTTACCCCCCAGCGTGGGGGTCGACAGCCAGTCGGCCGCACCCGGCGTGGGGAGCGCGCCCGGCGTTGCAGAAATAGTGAGCGTATCCCCCGGCGCACTTCCGACCGCTTCGTAGCCGGACAACGGCTGGTCGTAGTTGCTCAACAGCGGCGTTCCGGAGGCGGTATCGAGATTGTTATCAATCCGGGGTATCGAGTCGCCAGCCACGGTCAGCGGCGAGCCGCTGTCGCAGGCGAGGTTGCCTGCACCTCGAACCACCTGCTCGATGCTGTCGAGCGCATAGCGGCCGCTGTCGGAGAGGCCGGCGACGCCTTCGGACGTGCGCGATGCAGAGCGCACGCTGACGAACATCGCGACCATGGCGTCGGTCACCAGCAGACCGAGCACGATCGCGATCATCAGCTCGACGAGTGAAAAGCCGCGCGCAGTTTTCATAGCACGGACGTCAATTGGACCGTCATTGGGCTGGGCGTGGCAGTCGTCGCAGGTGTGCCGAAAGCCCATTGCGCCTCGCTGTCATCCCACTGCACAACGATCACTGCCACGGTGCCGCCCACGCCCTGGGTCGCATTCACCGCGCCCGTGCCATTCGGTAGCGTTGCCTTCAGGCGCGCACGCCAGTTGTACATATCCAGCCCGGCCAGGTCCTGATCGTTACAGGCCGCCGCGGTACAGTCTTTCAGTGTGCCTGCGCCAGTATAGAAACCCGCGGCTGCGCCAGGGCGGTTAGCACGCATCTGATCCAGGATCTCGTAAGCCAGCTGCGTTGCCTGTCCTCGCATATAGCCGCTGTCATTGGCGTGCACCGCGCCCGTGACGAGCTTTGCAACCCCCAGCAGGCCAATGCTCAGCACCACCAGCGCCACCATGGTCTCCACCAGTGTGAAGCCGCGGTGTGTGCCCGGACTATCTGTTCCCACCATCTTGCGCATGAGATTTCCCTGAAGATTCACAGTGGGCGCTAGCACCCGCCAAGTGGGTTACCCGCCACGGTTTCCCCCGGCGTCGATGCGGAGGTGATCTCCCCGATGGAATTGACCTCCACATCGTGACCATAGGTCACTCCGCGACGATCGCAGAAGACAAACTGTAGATTGCCGGTACCGGTCTGACCGGTACTCAGAAAGCTGACCATCGTGGCGCCGGGAGTAAGCTTCTCGTCTATCGTATTGCCCGAAGTGATGGCCGGCGCCACCAGCAGCAGGGCTGGCGTACCACCGAGTCCGGGTGGACAGGCGGCCGTGCACAAAACGATCCAGCCATCTGTCCAGGACATGCTGTTGCAGGTGGCGTGGTCGGCGGAGGCGCACACCACCACCGTGGCGTCGAGCTTCACCGCCTCCGAGCGCGCCAGATTCATGTCATAAGCCAGCGTATTGGCCTCGGTGCTCAACCGGCTGTTCTGCACGAAGCTGCTGAATGCCGGCATGGCGATTCCCAGCAGGATCGCTGCCACGGCCAGTGTTACCAGTAACTCGATGAGCGTGAAGCCGCGCAGGGCAAAAGCCCGCCCCGAGCGCAGGGGTTGTACGCTCGCGCCGCCGCCTTGCTTGGAGCTGGCACCGCTCATGCCGACACCCTAGCGAGCGAAGCTTGCGCCAAGCTAGCGACGCCCCGGCCCTCAGCTCAAACTGTGACGCGCTTCACAGGCTGCGATGTGCTTATGTCATCGAGGGAAAATCCCTGCGCGCGATCGCCGCGCCGCGCAAACTGGACGCGATTTGACATCAGGCGCACTCTAGGGCCGAGTCACGCCGCCAAAGGCGGAGGGCTGTGCCATGTCCAGATCCCTGCCGGTCCGTCGGCGCGATATATCCCCCCTCGCTGTGCCCCCTGCTCTGATGGCGTACTGCGCGGCCGCAGCCATTGGCACACTGGGCATGATCGGTGTGGCACAGGCGGCCGGACTCGGCCTCAAGCCTGGCCTGTGGGACGTCCGACTGGTGCGGCAGACGGTCGATGGATCTGACGTGTCCGCGCAGCTGACCGAATCCGTCGCCAAGACGCAGACTGCGCTCGCCAAACTGCCGCTCAACGTACGCACTCGCGCAGAGCAGAGATTCCAGGCGGACCACGACTCCGGCAGCAATACGAGTTTTCGCATCTGCCTCACTGCAGCCATGGCGGCCAGCGACTTGCCAGTCATGGACAAGGACGGCACCTGTCGCCCCGTCATGCTCTCCCGCAGCAACCACGATGTGACCTTCCGCATTCAATGCAGCGTTAACGGGACACTGGTCAAAGGGCGGGGTGAGGCCGTCAACAGCGGCAGGCTCATCATCGCCAAAAGCGATGTCGTCACCCACGCCACGGGCGGCTCGACGCACAGGCTGCACAATGAGACGCAGATGCACTATCTCGGCGCTGACTGTGAAAAGCCGCTGTCGCCGGCGCAACCCGGCGCAGCCTCGTATAATCAGCTGCGGCGCTGATGGCTGATCGTCGCCGAGATGCCGGCCTGGCACCCTCCGGTAGACTCGGCCGCGCTGTCGACCACGGAGACCTTTACTACCCCATGCGAACTCGACAACGGCTACGCACGAAGCTTCTGGCTGCACTGAGCGCAGGAATCGGTGCCCTGATCGCCGGGACGGCATCCCACGCGGCCGGCCCGATATCGATGGGCGCCGGGATCGCCCCGTCGAACGTCTGGCGGCCCGCGCTTGGCATCGCTGGCGGTGTGCGTTCGCCTTCGCCGCTTGCTCCGGGAAGCCACGGCGCCTTTCGGCCACCGCGTAGTGGGGGTCTGGAAGTCAACCCGCGCCCCCTCTACGCTGCGGGCTCCGGCTATTGGACTCATACGCTGCCGCTCACGCAGAATTACGCCATCGCAAGCCATGCCGGGCGCATAGGCATGATCGTTGCCTCGGTCATGATCAATGGCCAGGGCCCTTTCCGCTTCATGCTCGACACCGGAGCCACTCGCACGGTGCTCTCGAGCGCTACGGCGGCGAAGCTCGCGCTCAAATCCACACCGGGTAACCGGATTCTCGTGCATGGTGTCAGCGGGGTGAGCGCCGTGCCGCTGGTGCATGTTGCCTCGGTTGCCAGTGGCTCGCTGCAGATCAGGGATGTCAGCGCTCCCGTTCTGTCCGGTCCGGTACTGGATGGCGTGGACGGCATTCTCGGCATGGACGGCTTGTCCGGCATGAGGCTCACCGCGGACTTCGTGCGCGATCAGGTGCTCATCAGCAACTCATCCGGCGAGTCCCAGCCTGCCCTCTATGCCCTGCATGGGCGGTTCGTATCCCAGCGGCTGCTGCTGGTGCAAGGACGCATCAACGGCATTTCGACGGCGGCGGTCATCGACACCGGCGCGACCCACTCGCTGGGCAACCCGGCGTTGCTCGCGGCGCTCATGCGCGGCCATCAGCCGGTCGTCTACTCCGCGAAGGACGGCGTGGTCGATGCCACCAATACTGATCAGCCGGGCGCCCTGCGACGCATTCCGGCACTGCGATTCGGCGACGCCGACATCAATAATCTGCAGGTGACTTTTGGTGACTATGCAGTCTTCAGGACCTGGGGATTGCAGGACCAGCCGGCGCTGCTGCTTGGCATGGACGTACTGGGCACACTGGCCGACTTCAGCATCGATTACCGCCGCGCCGAGCTGCAGGTGATGCCCTGGCCCAACAGCTGACGAGCGCCGGCCGGCTGCATTGGTCGGGCCGCGGCCAAGAGGACGATCGTCAATGCAGCCCGGATCCCGGCACGTGTAACGACATGTCGATGACACGGCCATTGACACTGCTGAACCAATGCGGGGTATTTTCCGGAACCACGATAAAGTCGCCCTTCGCTACCGCCACGGCCTTGCCACCGACAATCGAATCGCCTGTGAAATTCTCTGCATTCGTCCGGACCGGGTGCACGAGCTTGCCACCCGTGACGAGTGTTCCGCTGCCATCGATTACGTAGAAAAATTCGTCTTCGTGCACGTGTATGGCGGCCGGACCAACCGCCGTACGGTACTCGAGATTGGCCCTATAAGGGGCAAGGCTCAGCAGCGGCTCGAACACGGTGGCTTGTCCAGGCTTGTGATCGCGCTTCGCCTTTTCGATCAAGGCGGTGACGTCTCGCGAGGAAGTAAAAACCTTCGTGGGCAGCGGCAAGCGTGCTGCCCCCCCGGGTGCCTGAGCAGAGGTGCTTGCAGTGCCGAAAATGGCGGTTACTGCAAGAGCAAGAACGGATTGGGCTGCACGCATAGTTGTCCTTCCGCGCTCCTGACACATCGTATATGGCTCAAGAACTCGACTGCCACACCCGCTAGATTAATCCGTTCCTCCACGGGCTGGAAGGATCCGCCTGCCGAGCACCAAACAAACGCAAAGCCGCGGCTGCCAAACCGGGGCCCCGAAACGTGCGGGGAAAGCCTACGTTGGGTGCCTCACTGCTCTGACGGCCCTTTTGCCTGTGACTCTCTAATGTCCTGAGCGGCATTCATACGGGAGTCAGGGACATGACCGAGAACAAACCGCTAACCGAGACCTACGGCGCTCCGCCATCCGAGGCACCTACCGGGACGGCTGGAACCATCAGATCCCAGCTGGGGGCTGCTGCCAACAAGGCAAAAGACAAAGTCGATCGTGCGCGCGAACCTATCGCGGACACATTACTGGGCGCAGCCGATTCATTACGTTCCCAAGGCGAACGGCTACCGCGCAGTGCGGCTGAGGTGGCCCAAGGCGCCGCCGACAGACTCGAGGCATCGGCTACTTACCTGGTGTCGAATACCGTGCCGGAAATGGTGCAGGACCTACTATCGCTCGTCAGAAAACACCCGGCGCGATCGCTGCTCATCGCTGGTGCCTTGGGATTTTTGCTTGGACGCGCGCTCAGAGAGCGCTGACTATCCGCTCAGACCCGGCCATGCCAACAATGACATTGATGTATTTTCGGGAGGACGAAGGCAATCGCGTGATCGGATACGGTACCAAGGTACTGCACGAAAGGCCCAGCCAAGTAGACACCCGGTAACGGTAGCCTCCCATAGAATGCCGCGAATCTCTCACGCGCTGGTGCGTCTGGCCATGCCTTCGGGCCTGCTCGCGTTCTGGTGCGCAATGGCTGCGGCGGCCCACGCCTATCCCGGCGGCTATGACTGGCGCTACCAGACAATCTCGGTCCTGCTGTACTCCGATCAGAATCCCCACGAGTACTTGTGGGCATGGCTGGGTCTGGAGCTGTGTGCCGCATCTGCCATCGTCTGGGCTTCCGACCTGAGACGCCGCCTTCAAAAGGCAGATCGGAGCGGCCGCGCCGCAACTCTACGCCTGCTGCAGGGAGGCTTTGCCTGCATGTGCCTGGCTGTGTTTCCTGATCGGCTGCTACCGGTGCCTAAAGGGCACGAGATCCTGGCGCTCGCCGCGTTTCTGGGCGTCTGTATCGGCATGATGCGACAGCTGTTTCTGGCCCAGAAGGGCCTCGGTGGCTTGCCCTCTGGCGCGCCCGCGAGGCGGCTCGGGGCCGCAGTCCACTGGAGCGTACCGCTGGTCCCTCTGGTGCTCGCCGGTATCACGCAGGCTTATCTTGCGCTGGAACGCCCTGAGGTTCCCTGGGTGACTCCGGCGTGGCGTGCGCTCGGCATTCCATTGTTCCTGAGCTTTGCCGTCTGGGAGTGGGTCAGCTGCGCAGTCTTTTCCGTCTGCCTGCTCCTGCTTTGGCAGGCCGCGCTGCCTCCCCGGGAGCCAGCCCCGGCGTAATAGGGAATTTCCCCGCGACGCCAATCGTCGATGGCAAAGAGCAGCCGCGCTGATTGCACACCAGGGGCAAGCCGCGCACAATTTGCTGCGACCGCAATCATCCTGCTCTTAAGGTAAGAAAATCATGCGCACGCACCCGCTGCTCGCCCTGGCGATATTTGCCGTTATCGCCGCTCCCGCCGGTGCGCAGCAGGCACCGCGCGGCACCCGGATTGCCGGGACGGTCAAATCACTGAGCGCCGACCACGTGGTTCTGACGACTACGCAGGGGGAGGTCGACGTCGCCGTCACGCCTAAAACCCAGATACTGCTGCGCCAGCCGGCAAGCGCCAGCGATATCAAACCTGGTACCTATCTCGGCACGTCCAACCAGGACAGCACCACTGAGACCAACGCGGGCACCGCGACGGAGGTGCACCTGGCCAATAACGGACCCAATGTGAACTTCCCCATGAACAAGTCCGGGCTCACGATGACCAACGGGCATGTCACGGCCATCAAATCCATGCCCGGGGGCGAAGAGCTGGATATCAATTATGGTCAAAGCACCACGCGCCACGTATTGGTCAGGAAAGGCACGGTCGTCACCAAGATGAAAGACGTCGGTATGGCAGGATTGAAGCCGGGCCTTGAGGTCAATGTCATGGCTAATCAGGGCAGCGATGGCAAACCGACGGCAACGTTCATCCTCATCGGAGCTGCCCCGGGGGCGCAAAGGCCGTAGGTTCGCAGCGGCCGTAAGTTCGATCGCACCGCAGCCTCAGCTGCGGTGCGCACGCCACCACGGTCACTGATTCTGGCGTCTCATCAGCTGTTTCAATGTGTCGAAATCCACAGGCTTCACCAGGTGAGCATCGAACCCCGCGGCGACGACCCGCTGCCTGTCCTCGGAGCTGCCGTATCCGCTCAGCGCAACGACAGTAATCAGCGGGTACGCGCCCTTGATGCGCCGCACGACCTCATAGCCGCTGATTCTGGGAAGACCGATATCGAGAAACACCAGTTCGGGCTGAAACGTCGCAACCTCGTCCAAGGCGGCCTCGGCTGAATACGCGGCTTTGGCGTTGTGGCCCTCGATTTCCAGCAGCGTTGCGAGGGAATCTGCGGCGTCCCTGTTATCGTCCACCACCAGAACGCACCTCTTGCGATCCGCCGGTTCCGCTACCGCTTTGCCGGGGCTGGGAACTGCCTTCGAGAGCGGTAGACGTATGGTGAATGTCGAGCCGTGACCCACCCCATCGCTCCTGCCGGAAACATGACCTCCCTGCATCTCGATCAGCCGCTTGCAGATCGAGAGGCCAATACCCAGGCCACCTTCCGATCGGTCAAGAGACTGGGCACCTTGCACGAAGAGCTCGAACAGTTGAGGTAGCAGGTGGGCGGCGATGCCAATCCCGGTGTCGCTGACCTCTATCACCGCGTCACTGTTCTCAATGCGGGTATCCACGCGGATATCCCCACCCGGAGGCGTGAACTTCGCAGCATTCGTGAGCAAATTCGCAACACATTGCGTCAGCCGGGCCTTGTCCGCATCGACAAGAATGGACAAGCCCTCTCGGGTGAACTCAAGGCGCTGGTGCCGCTGCAGGATCATCGGTTCCACCGCTTCGACCGCCATTTGCACGCAGGTTTGTATCGCGACGATCTCGCGCCTGAGTTCGATCCGCCCCTGCGATATTCGCGCCACCTCGAGCAGATCGTCGAGCAGTCGCGAAAGCTGTGCAGTCTGGCGCTTGAGCACATCCGCAAGTGCGGTCTGACGCTCATCGGTCGCCAGGCGCGAGAGGATCTCACCGGCATTTCGGATCGGCGCGACGGGGTTTCGAAGTTCATGTGCCAGCATCGCAATGAATTCGTCCTTGCGGCGGTCCGACTCGCGCAGTGAGGCCTCCAGTTCCTTTTGCTCGGTTATATCGCGGGTAGTACCGGCCACCGCCGTTACTTCGCCATCGGCACCGAGCACGGGGACCAGCAAGTAGTCGTAGTAGCGACGGCCGAAGGTTCCGGCAAAGGGAACTTCTCCGCGCACTGGCCGCTTGGTAGCAATGATCTGATCAATTTCTCTGTCATGCATCGCCGCGTGCCACGGCTCATATCCGAGCTCAAGGCAATTCTTGCCGATCGCTTCCTCCCTGGTCTTGCCCCACATCTTGAGCAGCCCTTCATTCGCATAAACGAACCGATGATTCAGATCCCAGACGTATGCCAGGTCGGGCGTATTGGCCAGGATGGCTTCGTAGAGCTGGCGTTGATGGGCCATCTCGCTGGCATACCGCAGATCGATGCTCGCTTTGGCGTCCTGCAGAGCACGATTGAGTTCCTCCAGCTCCTTGTGTCTCTGATGCAGCTCGACCAGGACTGCCACCTTGCTGCGCAGAATTTCCGGAACGATCGGAACGGAAATATAGTCGATCGCACCCACCTCGTATCCCTTGAGTTGGTCGAGGGCTGACACCTCGGTGCCGGTCACGAACAGGATTGGAGTGCGTTGCAGCCGTGGATGGTCCCGAATGAGCCGGGCGACTTCGAAACCGTCCATGTCAGGCATGTTGACATCGAGCAGAACTGCAGCGAAATCCTGCTTGAGAAGCTGCTCGAGTGCTTCGTGTCCGGATGCGACACAGACCCTTTGCACCGGCAAGCTCCCCAGGATGGCCTCGTAGGTGATGAGACGCGCCCGTTGGTCATCGACCAATAGGATCCTGGGGCGCGTATCGAGTGCGGCCAATACCTCCGCGCCGGCGGTGCGGGACGTTGGTTCCGCGGTTCCCGACGTGTGCATAACTGATCTCCCCTGCAGGGGCATTTTCGTTATCGATCCGCCAACTGTATCAGTTCCTCCCGCTTTGCGGTCCGGCGCCCACGCCTGAGCACGAGGGCGAAAGGCCGGCCGTGCCGGACGATTGTCCAGTCCATGTCGGAACAGGTATAAAGCAATCGGCTGACAAATTAGTTGCACGTTCACTGGGGGGCAGAAAATGAAGGATGCTGCGAGGCTGTCGCGCCTGATTCTTTGCCTCGAAATGATCGCCGGGCTTGCCGCGCTGACTGGAATCGCGAACGCCCAGCGCCCCCCAGCCGCGAGTCTCGGTGTCGGGCCATTCAGTTACCACACACGCGACGCTGATTTTCGCGTCGTCGTGATGAGCAAGACATTGGTTCATCCATGGGGTATGGCCTTCCTGCCGGACGGATCGATTCTGGTGACCGAGCGGCCCGGTCGCCTGCGTGTGATTCGCCACGGCGTCCTCGATCCCACTCCCGTGTCCGGTGTGCCACCCGTGTACGCGGTGGGGCAAACCGGTTTGCTCGACATCGCCCTCGATCCAGACTTCGCCCGGAATCACTACGTATATCTCTCCTATAACAAGCTCGTTGCCGATCTTGGCCCCAATTATGTCCCCATCGGTGTTCGTGTACCTTCGGCCGTGGTGGGGAGTAAGGGTCCGGGAAAAGCGATGACGGATGCCATCGCACGTGGCTTCTGGGACGGCCATGCCCTGAGGGACGTTCACGACATATACGTCGATGACAACGTACAGGACGACAGCATCGGCCCAATCAACATGGGCTCCGACCTCAGAATCGTCTTCGGCCGCGACGGCAAGCTGTATATGGGCACCGGCGCCCCCAATGCCCCGGCGAACTCCGGAAAGTACGCCCATGCGAGAGGGGGTCGCGCCCAGGACCCGACCAGCGACGGTGGCAAGGTTTTGCGTCTCAACAGGGACGGCACCATCCCAAAAGATAATCCCTTCGTCGGCAAGCCGGGGTACCGGCCAGAGATCTACACTCTGGGCAATCGCAATATCCTCGGCATGGCCGTCAATCCATCCACCGGAGTGGTCTGGGAGGACGAAAATGGTCCTCAGGATGACGACAAGCTCATAGCCCTCAAGCCTGGCGCGAATTACGGCTGGCCCATCGTCGGTGTCGGCTATGACTATAGCGGCGATCGCATAGGGGGCCCCATAGCGCTTGGCGATCCTTCTGCCGTTCACCCGGGCTATCTCGATGGCTATTTGCCTGGCATCGAGCGACCGTTTCTCATCTGGGTTCCGGCGGTAGCCCCATCCGGCCTGGCATTCTACACAGGCAATCAATTTCCGAAGTGGCAGGGCAGTATTTTTGTCGGCTCACTGAAATATCGTCGCCTCGAGCGCCACGTCCTCAACGCCAACGGTGGCCCGATCCGCCGGGAATATCTGCTGGAAGACCTGAAGCAGCGCATTCGCGATGTGCGCCAGGGGCCCGACGGCGATCTCTATGTGCTCACGGATGAGGACGAGGGCGCGTTGCTGCGCATCGAGCCGTTTACCACCGAGCCTGCAGGCCCTGAATAACGGCCCATCCGTATTAGCCGCAATTTCCTGCCGTGCGCTGTCGTGGTCTGATCGAGCCAATACTCCAGGCACCGCTTCCAGGCAGATGTATCCTCGAATTCCATCGCCGCCGCGCAACATCCGTAATTCCACGACGCAGAGCACGGCGCGAGGGGTTGCCATTGGGCTGGGGCTTGTGCTTGCACTCGTCGCCGTCACAGCGGCATCCAAGGCAGTTGCCAGCGATGTAGTTCAGCAGGAGCTCGACGCCGCTCTGCGTGCCCCGCCAGACCTGATGCACGGTGAGGCTCTCTTCAACGACACGTGCGTGACCTGCCACGGCCCGGACGGCGGCGGCCAGTCGAACGGTACCGTCCCGGCAATTGCCGCCCAGCACCCTCGATTCATCATCCGCCAGGTGGTCGATTTTCGACATGGCCGACGTTCAGACCTGCGGATGGAGCATTCCACGGGCAGACATCGCCTGGTGAATGCCCAGGACATCGCCGATGTGGCCGCCTACGTGAGCGCGTTACCGCCCGTCAAGGTCGAGGACGTCGGCTCCGGCGATCACCTGGCCGAGGCCCAGAGCATGTATGGGCGCGCATGCGCCACCTGCCATGGAGATTCAGCGGTTGGGGATGCCGCTGCCGCGGTGCCGAGGCTGGCGGGGCAGCATTTTGGCTATCTCTTACGTCAAATGCGCGATACCGCCGATGATCGCGGCGGGCAACGGCCGGCCTTTCCACGCGAGCATGGAATGTTGCTGCAGCGATTTGAAGACGCTGACCTCGTGGATCTTGCAGATTATCTGTCCCGCCTGGGACAGGGAGAGAGCCTGGGCACGGGCACTGCTCCTGCCGCGCCGATCTCGGATGGGCGCCAGCGCTGATTTGCGCGTAATCGCCCGGGAACAACCTCGAGCCGTCCAGCTGCGGCGTGCCTTCAAGGGGGAAGAGGAAATGACGGCCTGCGAGGGCGGCGCCGGCCGAACTGTATTTCCATCCAGCCGCGGATGCTGCGTCCACGCGGCGGTTCGCATCCCACTGCCAGCTGGTCGGCAATTGCCTCCGAGGTAGGATTTCGCTGGCAAGACTTCGCCTCCGGGCGCGGCGCGCATTCCCGGTCGCAATCTGCGACAGTTCTCTCCGACGAACGCCCGGACAGAAGGGCGACGGCCTCATCAGGGAGCTAAGCCTTGCAAATCACTGAGCAATTGATTGGCGACAAGCCACCGCGCGCCTCCAGAAAAAAGGGATCCCGGTCGGTCGAGCCCACCTCGGGCGCTTCGCGCACCCCCACGGAGACCCTGCTCTTCGTCGAGCCCGATGTCCTGGTCCGGGCCCCGGTGGCCGAGTACCTGCGCGAGTGCGGCTATCGGGTCATCGAAGCGAGCTCGATCGAGGCCGCGCAGGAGATTCTCTCAACGCCCGGTGCGGGCGTGGATGTGATACTCGCCGAGGTCAGTCATCTGGGCACCGCCGGAGGATTCGCGTTCGCAAGACAGATTCGCGACGCCCATCCGGGGCTCGACGTCATTCTCGCCTCGAGCACCGCTCACTGCGCCAGCAAAGCGGAAGACCTGTGTGAAGAGGAGGCGATGTTAGGCAAGCCCTACCACTCCGCCGAGCTGCTCAGGCGTATCCGGCTACTTCGCGACAAGCGCCGCGCTGCGAAGCCCCGCTAAGGTCGTCCATGTGCGCTGCAGAGCAGTTAATGGGCGCGCCTGACGCCTCGCCACGACAATGGTGCGTCCTGGTGGTGGAGGATGAGCCGGTCCTGAGAATGTTGCTCGCCGATCACCTGCGGCGCACCGGCTTCAAGGTGCTCGAGGCCGATAACGCCCGAGATGCGATGGCCTTCATGGACTCCCAGCTCCCGGTGGATCTGGTCTTCTCAGACATCAATTTACTTGGGGGCATGGACGGCCAGGCCCTTTCCAATTGGCTACGCCTGGTGCATCCGAAGCTTCCGGTTATCCTCTGCTCCGGTGGTCCCAGGATCAGCTTTCCCGACGCTCCGCACGATCGCCGCTTCCTTTCCAAACCGTACACGCTGGAAGCAGTGGAGCTCGAAATTCGGGAATTACTCAATGATGTGGAGGATGGGGCTTGAAGGGCCAGGTCCGGCCGATCCCGGAACACGCAGGAGGCAGCATCGGCTGAGCCGACTCGGGGAAATACCCATGCAGGAAGACAACGACACCACTGCAACAACACGGCCTGCCCCATCGCCAGAATCCTCGCATGTGGAATTCGCGGAGCCGGAGGTGCTCCTGGTCGATGATCAGCCGGCGCGCCTGCTCACCTACGAATCCATTCTCTCAGGGGTCGGCGTGCGCTGCGTCCGGGCGCTTTCGGGTCCGGAAGCCCTGCAACTGCTGCTCCAGCAATCCTTCGCACTGATCGTGCTCGACGTGAGCATGCCGGGGATGGACGGCTTTGAAGTCGCCCGACTGGTCCGGTCGCATCCACGCTCTGAGAACACTCCCATCATTTTCGTCACGGGCGTGCACATCAGCGAGCTGGATCAACTGCGCGGTTACGAAGTCGGCGCGATCGACTATATCGCCGTGCCAATCGTGCCGGAGATCCTGCGCAGCAAGGTCGCCCTGCTGGTGGAATTGTATCGTCGGCGCGCCGAACTCGAAGTCGTCAACCGACAATTGCAGGCAACGCGAGCGCAGCTTGAAGAGGAAAGCCGCCGTGCACTTGAGCAGAACCAGTCGCTGCTACTACAAGGAGAAGAACGCTATCGCAGTCTGTTCGACGCGGCACAGGCCGAGAGGGAGTGGCTGACGGCGCTGCTCAACAGCATGACCGATGAGGTCTATTTTGCCGATCCCGAGGGGCGTTACACCTATGCCAATCCGGCAGCCCTGCGTGAATTCGCACTGCAGAGCGTTCAACAGAGCAAGGTCGAAGACATCGTTCGTTCACTCGAGGTGTTCCGACCGGACGGCACACGTCGACCGTATTCCGAAGCCCCTCCGCTGCGCGCGCTCGCGGGCGAAGAAGTACGCGGTGAGGAGCACATCGTGCGCACTCCCCGCACCGGCCAGTTGCGCCAGCGCCAGGTCAGCGCGGCGCCCGTGCGCGATTCCGCCGGGCGGATCATCGGTTCGGTATCCGTCGTCCGGGATGTCACGGACCAGCGCCGGATCGATGCGGCACTGCGACTGCGTGACGCAAGATCCAGTGCGCTGCTGAGCTTCTCGGACAGGCTGCGCTCGTTGGGGACCGTGGAAGAGTCCATAGCGTTCACAACCGAATTCCTCGGATCCGCCTTGAAGGCAACCCGCTGTGGATACGGAAGCGTCGATCCGGATAACGAGCTGCTGACCGTCGAGAGCGAGTGGCACGCCGAAGGCGTTACGCCGTTGGCAGGGACACTGCATTTCAGGCGCTACGGCTCGCATATCGACGAACTCAAAGCCGGCCAGACGGTCGTGTGCGCCGACGCGTCGGTCGACGTGCGCACAGAGGCCGTGTCGACGGCGGTGCTGGAAGTGCAGGCGCGCGCCTTCGTGAATATTCCGATAGTCGAGGCAGGTCGGCTCGTGGCTGTGCTCTACGTTACGGACGCAGTTCCCCGCGCGTGGCTGGCTGCCGACGTCTCCTTCATCCGGGAAGTAGCCGATCGATCCCATGCCTCGATTCAGCTGCGCAGGCGCGAGCAGAGCGCGGCCACGGACCTGAAGCTGACTGTACTGCTTCGCGACCTGGCGGCTCGATTGATCGGCGAAGGCGACGTGCAGGTTCTGTTCGAGGATGTGCTGGACGCCGCGCTCACGATTACACAGGCGCAGGCGGGCACCTTGCACCTGTGGAAGGAGAACGCAAAGGCACTGCTGCCGCGCGCCACTCGCAGCTCGGATCCTGCGTTGATTGCGCACCTGCAAGGCCTGCCACCGGAGAGGATCGCCGCGGTGGACCTGGCCAGCCAGGTCCCAACCCTCACGCAGTGCGACTCCAGCCCAACCGACGAGGCCGCGCGTTTGCACCTGAAGCTTGGCTTGCAAAGCGCCCTCACGACGCCGTTGAGGGGTCGCACGGGCCGCCTGGTCGGGGTGTTGACCACTTACTGGAATACCGGCGGGCAGCTTACTCAACGCGAGCGGCATTTTCTGGACCTGTTGGCGCGCCAGGCTGCAGATCTGATCGACCGCACGCAGGCGGAACAGCAACTGCGGGAATCGGATCGCGCCAAGGACGAATTCATCGCCATACTCGCTCACGAGCTCCGTAACCCACTGGTACCGATCCGCACCGGCATCGAATTGCTCAGACGTGTGAAGGACGGAGGGGACACCCTTGAAGCGGTGCGTCCCATGATGGAGCGTCAGGTCGCTCACATGGTGCGTCTCATCGACGACCTGTTGGATGTCTCGCGGATTACCTCCGGCAAGATCGAACTCAAAGTCGAGCCCGCCTCGGTCGAGAGCGTCATCAGCAATGCCGTAGATGCCAATCGGTCGGCCTTCGCCGCTTCACAGCTGAACCTGAAGCTCAACATCGAGCGACCGGATTGGATCGTGCGCCTGGACCGCACGCGCGTTGCGCAGGTCGTTGCCAATCTGCTGCAAAACGCCATCCAGTTCACGCCTGCTGGAGGGCATGTCACGGTGGAAGCCAGAGTGCTGCAAACCCAGCGCGGAGCCGAGGAGTTGCTGATTGAGGTCAGCGACGATGGGATCGGCATAAGCGAAAATATGCTGGAGCGGGTGTTCGATCTGTTCGTCCAGTCGGGCGCGCCATTGGAGGGTCGCTCGCGTGGTTTGGGGATTGGCCTGGCGCTCGCGCGTCGTCTGGTACAGATGCACGGCGGCTCAATCAGCGCCTTCAGCGCTGGTCCGGGACTGGGCAGCAGGTTTTCGGTGCGGCTGCCCGCTCCGCGCTTCGCTGCTGTCTCCTCACCTCCCACGCCGGAACCGGTGTCACTGGCCGGCATTCGGGTGCTGGTGGTCGACGACAATCGCGATGCGGCCAACGCACTGCACTTGCTGGTCGAGAGCGCGGGAGCCATCGTTACCACGGCGTATAGCGGCGAGGCGGCCCTCGACATCCTGCAGGGGACCAAACAGGATGTGATTCTGCTGGATATCGGCTTGCCGGGGATGGATGGCTACGAGGTGTGCCGAAGAATCCGTGCCGTCTTCGGGGACCGCGTTGTTTTGATCGGCATCAGCGGCTGGGGACAGGAACGAGATAAGCAACGCGCGCTCCAGGCCGGGTTTAACGTGCATCTCACCAAGCCGGTCGATCCACGGCAACTGGAACTGGCGATCGCGACGCTTCGCCTGCCTCCCGGGTCTGCCCGGACGACCAACAATTTATAGTCAGGCTTACCTCCGCCGGCACATCGTCGCGGCCGCCATTGGCAACGCCCGGCCTGCGTCTGCCCGGCCTGCAGCCGGGCAGAGCGTGACGCAGCCGCCTTATCCGAAGCTCCCGTTCCAGGTCCAGCCGTCGGCCGGACGAACGATCGCGCGCATGCGCAGACGATGCGAGGAGGCGTCTCGTGATGGATTACCAGTCACGACGACCTTATCGCCAGGCTTGAGCGTATCGTGAGTGATCGACGCCGACTCGAGCGTGGAACCGGCGCCCCACTCCACCGCCCACGTGACCATCTTGCCGTTGGAATCCGGCGCCATGACGTGCACGAAAGAGTGTGGATTGCGGAACAGAAACTCCACAACCGTTCCCTGGATGGTCACCATCTTATCGACCTCATACGTGGCCGGAAAGGAATGGTGTGCCAATGCCACCGGGGCCGTCGCACCCAGCATCCCCGCGAGCGTGAGGGTGGCAGCTGCAGTCTTAAGCTTGTCCATCGTAAGTTCTCCACTGGATCGATGAGCTCATACTGCAGCGCTCGCGCGCATCGAAGTATTCGGACCTATGCCTAGCGGCAATCCGAAGGCCCATAGGGAAAAGACGCAGCGGCGAGGTAGTCGGGCGGACCCGGCGCCAGCGCGGCTGACAGCCGCCCAGTATGCTCAGGACACCCGCGCCATCGGCGCCGGGCTGCCGGGAGCGGCGGCGCCTCCACGCAGCAGCTCATCGAGCTGCTCACGGGCAACCACCTCGTGCTTGAGCAGGTACTTCGCCAGCCGCTCGAGGGTGGCGTGGTGTTGCCGCAAGGTCTGCATGTCGCGGCGATGCGCCTCGGTGAGCAGTGCCGCAACCTCCTGGTCGATCAATTGCGCGGTATGCTCACTGCACGCCGGACGAGCGACCGGGGCACCCTGCATCTCCAGGTATGTGGAGCGGGCAGTATCGAAGGTCACCTCTCCGATCCGCTCACTCATGCCGTATTCGATGACCATCAGACGAGCCATATCGCTCGCCTTGCGCAGATCATCCTGTGCCCCGGTGGATACATCACCGTAGATGAGCTGCTCCGCGACTCGACCGCCAAGCAGCACGTCCAGGCGGTCGAGCAGCTCACTGCGTCGAAGCAGGTAGCGATCCTCCGTGGGCCGCTGCTGGGTGAAGCCCAGCGTGCCGACGCCGCGCGGAATGATCGAAACTTTGCTGACCCGGTCGGCCTGAGGCCGCAGCTCCGCAAGCAAGGCATGGCCGGCCTCGTGGTACGCGACGGTCTCCTTTTCCCGCACGTTCATGACGCGGTTGCGCTTTTCCAGACCTCCCAGTATGCGATCGATGGCTGCTTCGAAGTCGGCCATGTCCACGGCACTCTTGTCGGTACGCGCGGCGTGAAGAGCCGCCTCGTTGACGATGTTCGCCAAATCTGCACCGGCGAAACCGGGCGTGCGGGCCGCGACGCTCGCCAGGTCCACGTCCGCCGCCAGCACCAGGCTCCTGGCATGCAGGCGCAGGATCTTTTCGCGCCCGCGAATGTCCGGTCGGTCGATTGAGATGTGCCGGTCCAGACGACCGGGTCGCAGCAGCGCCGGGTCCAGAATCTCCGGGCGATTGGTCGCCGCCAGCACGATGACCCCGGAATTGGTGTCGAAGCCGTCCAGCGCCACCAGCAGCTGATTGAGGGTCTGCTCGCGCTCATCGTTGCTGGTCATCCCGCCGATGCCGCGCGCCTTGCCAAGCGCATCGAGCTCATCGACGAAGACGATGCAGGGGGCGAGCTGTTCGGCCTGTTTGAACAGATCGCGCACGCGTGCCGCCCCCACGCCAACAAACATCTCCACGAACTCCGAGCCGCTGATGGAAAGAAACGGCACGCCAGCTTCTCCGGCGACCGCCTTGGCCAGCAGCGTCTTACCGGTTCCCGGCGCACCCACGATCAGTACTCCCTTGGGCATGTGGCCCCCGAGCCGCCGGTAGCGCTCCGGGTCCTTCAGAAAGCGCACCACCTCCATGAGCTCTTCCTTGGCCTCATCGATGCCCTCCACATCACTGAAATGCACGCCGGTGTCCTTTTGGATGAAGAGCTTGGCGTGGCTGCGGCTGGCGTCGGCCAGAGGCCCCAGGGCGCCGCCGGTGCCACGGCGAAGGAAAAAGCTCGAGACGCCCATGAGCACCGCGAACATCAGCCCCCATTGCAGCCATGTGGCGATGACGTGATTGTCGGGAATCACGCGATAGCTCACGTGCGCGGCGTCGAGCTCTCCAACCAGCTGCGGATCCTCAGGCCGTTGCGTGACGAAGTGATAGGGGCTGCCGGTACCGCCCTGCGTGGTCAGCGTCTGCAACGAGGCCGCAGACAACAAGCTATTCAGCCCGGTGGCGCTCACGGTCCCCTCGATACTCGTCCCCTGCAGCACCAGACTGTCGAGCTTGCCGGCAGCCAGTAAGCGCTTGAAATCGCTGTAGCCCAGGTTCTCCTGACCTCCGGACACCAGCGCCGGCAGCAGCAACATCACCAGCAGCAATCCGCCGATGACATACCACCACACCAATGTCGTGCCTGCCCGCGGCGTTTGCGGCGCCGGCGGGGGTTCCCGGGGTCCATGGGCCTGTGCCATTGATTGCTCCGCCTTCGCCAGCTCGATCGACACGCTGATCCGCAGGAGGCGCCCCCCGCGGGGACGCCAAGGCGAAGTGTGCCCCGTCAAGCCGCCGGCGCCAGCAGTAGAGACCGTCACGCCATACGTGAACACCGCAGCTGGGTGCGCTGGAAACGTTTGCGCCCCCCTGGTGAGGGGTGCAAACTTTACAAAATGGCTGACAGGGAACAGGGTTCGATGCTGACGGCCGAGATCCTGCCGGACATTCTGGACTCAGCCCCGGATGCGTTACTGGTCGTGGACCGCGCGGGCACGGTGGTGTTCGCCAATCGCCAGGTCTCCGCCTTGTTTGGTTATACCCGCGAGGAAGTCGTGGGTTCGAAGATCGAGCGGCTGCTGCCCGAACGGTTCCGAGGCGCTCACCTCGGGCACCGCCAACGCTATATCGATCATGCGCGAGTCCGACCGATGGGCATCGGACTGGACCTTTCCGCGCGCCGTCGCGACGGCAGTGAATTTCCCGTCGAGATCAGCCTGAGTCCGGTCGGGGATGGTGAACAGCAGCTCGTGGCCGCGGCGATTCGCGATGTCTCCGAGCGCCGACGCGTGCAGGCGGAGCTGCGGCGCGCGCGCGAGGACGCCGATGCCGCCAATCAGGCCAAGAGCCGCTTTCTGGCCACCGCGAGTCATGACCTGCGCCAGCCGCTGCAAACCCTGGCATTGCTCAACGGCGCCATGCGTCGCAGTACCGTGGATCCGGAGCTGAGCGAGGCGCTGCATCAACAGGAGCAGGCTATCGACGCGATGGCGCGACTGCTCAATGCATTGCTCGATATCAGCAAACTGGAGTCCGGGGCCATCAAGCCCGAGGTCAGCGATTTCACCGTGGCGACAATCTTCGCGGAGATGCGCGTGGAGTTCGCCCAGTTGGCTGCACAGAAGGGACTGGAGCTGCGCGTCGAGGCGTGTGATGACTGCGTGAGATCCGACCCCTCGCTGCTCAGCCAGGTACTGCGCAATCTGATCTCCAACGCCATCAAGTACACGCGGGAGGGATGGGTGGCACTTCGCTGCCTGCATCGCTCGCAGCAGGTTTGCGTGGAGGTGTTGGATAGCGGGGTCGGAATCCCGGCGAGGGATCTGCCGCACATCTTCGAGGAGTTCTACCAGGTGGGTGTGGCGACCAACACCTCGCGCGACGGCTATGGGCTCGGACTGTCGATCGTCCGACGCATCGTCGATCTGCTGGGGCTGTCTCTGGATGTGGCGTCGGAGCCAGGCAAGGGCACGACGTTCTCCGTCACTCTGCCAGCCGGGCGTAAGGCTGATGCGCACGAGGCTGCTCAGCGCAGCGTCGGAGCGGCCCCCACCGGGACGCTGTTCACGCGCACCGTGCTGCTGATCGAGGACGATCCCGCGGTCCGCAATGCCACACGGATGTTGCTGCGGGTCGCCGGTTACCACACGCTGACCGCCGGCTCCGGGGCAGAGGCGCTCGAGCAGGCCCGGCAGCACGAGGAGCTCAGCCTGATGGTGGCCGACTACCATCTGGCGCACGGCGAGACAGGACTGCAGGCCATTGCAGCCGTTCGCGAGGCGCTCAAGCGCCCCGTCGGTGCGGTGCTCATCACCGGCGATACCTCCTCGGCAGTCCAGAGTGTCGAAAAGGATCGACGGCTGCGCATCGCCAGCAAGCCCATCAACGCCGATGAGCTGCTGGCACTGATGGAAGAGCTGGGCGCGGCTTCGTAGCACCGCCCCCCCGGCGGCGCCAGATTGGGCACGCCGCCACCCAACGCAATCCACTTCGGATATCTCGTATGTCTGGATTGCCCGCACCGGTGCCTAATGCGCCCCATGAAGCCTCGAGCTCTCGAGGCATGGCGGGAGCGAGCAATGGCAATCAATGATCTGCAGCTGCGACACGATGTCGAAGCGGAATTGGACTGGGACAGCCGTTTCGACTCGCGCCAGATCGGCGTCGCGGTCAAGAACGGAGTCGTGTCTCTCACGGGGCACGTGGCCTCGTATGCGGAGAAGCGTGCTGCCGAGGAAGCGGTGCAGTCGATATCGGGTGTGCGCGCGATCGCCAACGATATCGTTATCGAGCTGCCCTCCTGCGCACACCGCACCGATGCCGAGTTGGCCGAGGCTGTGATCGCAGCCATGCAGGGGAACGTCGCGGTGCCGGCAGAGCGCATTCGTGTCTTTGTGCGTGACGGCTGGATCACGCTCGAGGGCGAAGTTGCCATGTGGTACCAAAAGAGCGCTGCCGAGGCCGCGGTCAGTTCGCTCACCGGCGTCAAGGGAGTCAGCAACAGCATCGCCATCAGCACCTACGCCTCCGCCGAAGACATCAGGGGCAAAATAGAGGATGCCTTTCGTCGCCGGGCACGGCTGGATGCCCAGAACATCAGGGTGACGGCCACCAACGGCATGGTGACGCTGGAGGGGGAAGTGCATTCCTGGGGCGAACGGCAGCAGGCAGAGACAGCTGCCTGGCAGGCTCCTGGAGTATCGAAAGTCGTCGACAACATTACCGTATGCCCCTTGCCGGCCTAGCTGAGCGCGCTGATTGCCGACAGCGATGCCATGAGCCCGCCGTCCATCCCTCAGCGCGCAATTCATTTCACAGTTGAAAAGGAGAATGCATATGAGCCTGGTTCGTTGGGATCCATTTGCCGAGATGCAGAGTGTTTTTGGCCCGCTGCTGTCGCGCGCTTCCGGGCTGCTGCCGCGGCTATCGCGTGGTGGGGAGGTGACCTTCGAATGGTCGCCCTCCTCGGATATCAGTGAGACCGACAGGGAATACGTCATCCGCGCCCACCTGCCTGGGGTCAAGAAGGAGGACATCAAGGTCAATCTGCAGGAAGGCCTGATCAGCATCGAGGGAGAGCGCAAGCAGGAAAAGGACGAAAAGGGCGAAAAATTCCATCGCGTGGAAAGCGTCTATGGCAGCTTCGCCCGCAGCTTCTCTTTGCCAGAGAACATCAAGGCCGATGCAGTGCGCAGCGATTACAAGGATGGTGTGCTGACCGTGCACATTCCGAAGGTCGAAAAGGAGAAACCCAAACCGATCGCCGTACAGTGATCATAGCCTCGAGCCAATGCCGCACGACGGGGGGCTCTCCGATGCTCCTTGTCGCGCGGCGTTCTGCCTTTCTGACAGCACCGCCCATCATGAAGTCACCCACCGGAGAAAAGCCATGAGACTGCGTATCGTCGTAGCCGACGAGGCCGTTGCCCGCTTCTACGATCTGGAACGGCGCACGGAGCTCCTGCCCGGTCGTGGAGTGTTGCGCGTCGCCGTGAATCTGACTGATCCGGCGGCTCACCTTCACGACCGCGACTTCAAGAGCGATCGGCCCGGTCGTGTCTATGACCATGCCGCCGCTCCGAATGGCCGGCGCGGCGCCACCGGGCATCATGCCACGGGCTCAGAGCACCGGCCGCGTGAAATCGAGGCACAGGCCTTTGCCCGCCGTATCGCTTCCCGGCTGCAGGACGACTACACGCGGGGCGCTCCCGACCATGTCGTGCTGATTGCCCCGCCGCGCTTCCTGGGACTGTTGCGACAGGCGCTGCCGGAGTCGATCAGCAAGCTCGTGACCGAGGAAATCCACAAGGATCTGGTCCGCGAGCCTCCAGACGCCCTGCAGGCGCATCTGGCAGCGCTGCTTTGCCCCCAGCCACAATGAAACGGCACGCTTCACCTGTCTGGATGTACCTCCGCGCTCACGGCCTCGCATCACCCAATAGGTAGTTGCACCGATCCGGTAGGCACAGCTACGAATCGCGCCGCCGTGCCGCGTCGCGCACCATCACCTGCAGGGGCTCGAGCGACGTCGAGTCAAACGAGGAGCGATCGTGCCGACCATTCACCGCATTCTAGTGGCCATCCGGGATCCGTATGCGCGCTCCATTCCTGCGCTGACCAAAGCTGCGCAGCTCGCGCAGGCGCTGGGGGCGCGCCTCGAGCTCTTTCACGCGCTGACGTACCCGATCTACTCAGCCTACGAGCAGGGGTTCAAATTGCTGGAGAAGCAGGAACGCACCCGGGTTCTCGATCGCCTGCAGCAACTCGCGGATCGTCTGAAAAACGGGCGCCATCGCGCGCCCTCCGATGTATGTGTCCATGCCACCTGGGACACGCCGGCCTACGAGGCGGTGATCCGTCGCGCTACCGAGACGCGCGCGGATCTGATCATCGCTGGAGTGCACCCGGGTGCACATTTTGGCGCATCACTGCTGCGAATGGGCGACTGGGAGCTGCTGCGACGCAGCCCCATACCGGTGCTGATCGTCAAGCGCTCGGGGCGCTACCGACGGCCGGCCATGGTGCTGGCAGCCGTAGACCCGACCCACGCGATGGACAAGCCGGCGCGGCTCGATGATTGCATCCTGGCGTTGGCCGGTGATCTGTCCAGCGGCTTGGGCGCTCGTCTGCACACGGTGCACGCCACCGGGGCGCTCGAGCCCCTGCCGCGCCCGCAACGCGCATTGACCGCCGAGGCGGCCGCCGCGCGCTATCGGCGGCTGCTGAGCGAGCAGTTTGCGCGCTACCAGCATCTTCTCGACCGCCACCATGTGCCCCGTGCTCGCCGTCACCTGCTCAACATTCCTCCATCCGACGCCATCCAGGATGTCGCGGGTCGGTTGCACGCCGATCTCGTGGTAGTTGGCGCAATGTCCCGTCGCGGTTGGCAGCGCCTGCTGGTTGGAAACACGGCTGAGGCGTTGCTGGACCCGCTGTCGTGCGATCTGCTGGTGGTGAAGCCACCGCGCTTCAAATTGAGCATTCCGAAGCAGCCGGTAGGGCCGCTGTATCAGTTGGCCGTGCCGCTTGCGCCCTGAGGGCAGGGAGAACTCAGATGATTGACGTGATGGCTGCGGCGCACTCCCTGATGCCCGACGGCATGCCCGCTTCCTGCAACCGCTCGGCGGCCCTGGCCGTTTTGTTCTTCGGTGCGCAGCAGCGTCATCAGAAAATCGCGGAAACCGCCTACTTCCGTGCCCTGCGACGCGGATTTGCCCCGGGCCACGAGCTCGATGATTGGCTGACGGCCGAAGCGCAGGTCGATGCGGCGCTCACCCTCGGTGTGCCGCAGTGAGGCATTGCTCCCAGGATAGGCGCGCGCCCTGCACCCTGTCTCGGGCAGCGATGATCGTGGTGCTGCTGTCGGCGACCCTGTCGTCTGTGACG
Source organism: Steroidobacteraceae bacterium (assembly GCA_035502275.1). Taxonomy (GTDB): domain Bacteria; phylum Pseudomonadota; class Gammaproteobacteria; order Steroidobacterales; family Steroidobacteraceae; genus FEN-1191. The sequence continues at coordinate 2,379 of DATJUN010000100.1, read as the reverse complement.
GCAGCGACGACACCCCCGCCCGCACCGGTTGGCGCCGCCGCAGTCCAGGCGCTGCTGCGCGGGGACCCTGTTTCACCTCAGGATCGGCCCATGGCATTGCCTGCCCATGGGGCGCTACGACTGCACGGCCCTGAATATTTGCGCGGCGCCCTCGCCAGTCTCTATGTCCGGCGCCAATACCGCCCGTTGTGGAACGTTTCCGGTGTCGCCACCGAACAGGCCCGCACGGCCGTAGCGCTGCTAACGCGCGCCGAGAAGTATGGCCTGCAACCCGAGGACTACGAGGCAACCCCTCTATCCGAGGCGCTGCAGCGGCTGCAGGCCCATCCGCCCACTCAGGCGGCCCAGCCAGATGCGGTCCAGGCCTGGGGCGCCTTTGATGTGTCCCTGTCCACTGCCCTGCTTGCCTTCGTGGCCGATCTTCATGGCGGACGCATTGATCCTCACGCTGCCGGGTACGAGCTGCCACGGATCCAGGACGGCTTCGACGTGCCCGGCTTTGTTGCCCAGCTCTCGACCAGCGCGGACGCAGCCGCGCTCCTGGGGCGAGCGGAGCCAGCGTTCATCCACTATGAACTGCTCAAGGGCGCGCTGCAGCGCTATCGGGCGCTGGCGGCAGTGCCAGGCCTCACGCAGCTGCCCGCGCTGCCCACGCGCGTTGTCCAGCCGGGCGCAGACTATGCCGGGGCCACGGCTCTGCGCCGGTTGCTGTTCGCCATCGCCTGCCTGCCGGCATCGGCCCTGACCGATAAGCCGGTGCTTGATGCGCCGCTGGTGGCGGCGCTGCGACGGTTCCAGGCGCTGCACGGCCTGCCCGTCGATGGACGGCTCGGTCCGTTGACCTATGCAGCACTGATTACCCCCATGAGCTGGCGCGTTCGACAGATCGAGCTCACGCTCGAGCGCTGGCGCTGGGTGCCCCGCCTCACTGGTCGCACCCTCATCGTCAACATCCCCGAGTTCCGTCTGTTTGTGTTCCAGAGCGAGCAGGACAGCGAGTCCGGCATGCTGCGCATGGATGTGATCGTCGGAACACAATACCGGCGCACACCGATCTTCGCTGCGACCCTGCGCACGGTGATCTTCCGCCCCTACTGGGACGTCCCGCATAGCATTGCGGTTCATGAGATCCTGCCGAAGCTCGCGCGGGATGCGCGCTATCTGGATGCACAGCATCTGGAGCTCGTGAAGGGCCAGACCGATGCTTCACCCATCGTGCCGGCGAGCCCTGAGAACCTGCGCCTCCTGGCGCTCGGTCGTCTGCGGCTGCGTCAACGCCCCGGCACGGACAACGCGCTTGGTCTGGTGAAATTCCTGCTGCCGAACGTCCATGACGTGTACCTGCACGATACGCCCGAGGGAATCCTGTTCGGCCAGGCACGGCGCACCTTCAGCCACGGATGCATCCGCGTGGCAGATCCGGTCGCGCTTGCGGTCTACGCGCTGGAGGGGACCAGGGGAGACTGGAATGCGGCGAGAGTGCAAGCGGCCATGCACGCGCAGGCCACGCAACGGGTTAGCCTGGCGGTGCCGGTGAATGTATTGATCCTGTATGGCACGGCCGTGGCCAGCGAAGATGGGACGGTGCATTTCTCCGATGACGTCTACGCACTAGATCGGACATTGCAGACACTGCTTGATCTGCCCATGCCGGTGAGCAGCAGGGATATGCCACCGCCTGCGTCCGCCGACTGAAGCTCGCCCGGCGCTTTCAATCGCGTCTTACCGATGACGCAGGACGGGCTCTACCAGAAGCGCACGCGCCCGGTATCCACATGCACGAAATCGGATCGGGGATAGAACCCCACGCCACCACGAGCCAGACCCCGAGCCAGCTCGCCCAGCCGCGCGGTGGAATAGCCCGGCAGGCGGATATCGATGGCACGACCCTGCAGATGCATGCTGTGGGAGGCGACTCCCTCGGTCGTCCGGCGCAGCATCGCATTGGTGGCCGGTGACCGGTAGCCGGAGATGACGGCATAGGGTGCCTCATGACCGCTGCGGGTCTGCAGCGAGAACAGCAGATCGAGCAGCGTTGGGTCGATGGGGTGCACATCGCCGGTGCGAAAATCGCGCAGCAGATAGTTCACCCGGGCGAGACAGCCCGGCTCATAGCGTCCGGCCACGAAGTAATCGGCGGTAAGCCGCTCGCCGGTGTGGGTGTGCACGAAGCAGACCGTGCGGCGCTCGGGAGCGGAATCTTCCGCCAGGGCGAGCCGGGTTCCCATGCCCGCCCCCGCCACGACCCCACAGGCGCGCGCCAGGAAGCGGCGACGGCTCTGATCCTTTGGAAATTGGGGATGGCGCGACATAGTTGAGGCGGCCCTCGTGATGGCTCGGGTATCAGATCATACGGCCGTACCGGGTCGCTTGTAATAG
>DATJUN010000099.1:0-2398 GCA_035502275.1 Steroidobacteraceae bacterium | reverse complement strand
GGCATCGCCGGCTCGAGCGGCTTCACGCTCGTGCACAGCCGTGTCTACGACGTTGGACGCGTGGTGGCATCTCGCGCGAGTGGTCGGACTCCTGGGAGCCAAGATAATAGGCCGCCAGCAGCCCGGTGAAGGCCGGTTGCTGCCTGACGCCCGTGTAGCCGAATGGGTAGACGTGATAGACCGCCCCGCCGGGTGCCGGCCGCGGTTGCGAGCGGGTGCGAATGGTCACGGTACGCACGCGCCGCCCGTGCACCCCGTCCGGATCGGACAGCAGGAAGCGGCACTCATAGACCGTGCCGGGCGTAAGATTGAGAATGCTGCCGGCGAACATATTCGGCGCCGTATAGTCATTGTAGTGGTGGCCGCCGCCCAGGCGGGCGATGGTGCCCGTGACCTGCTCCCCCTGCAGCCGCAGCAGCGGCAGCGCGCGCCGCCACTGCGCTTCGCCTTGCCGCCGGTAGCTGACCTCCACGACGGCGTTGCGGTTGTCATCCCCGGCAATGCGCCATTCGAAGCCCAGCGACTGCAGTGTCGGTGGCTCAGCCCAGAAGTCTCCTGCGACGGTCGCGTTGCCGCCATGGGCGGCGTGGGCAACGTGGGCAGTGTCAGCGTTGGCAGAGTCGGCGGCGTCGGCGCGGGCCGACGCGAGCAGCGGCAGCGCTGCCAGAGCGAACACTGCAGCGCACAGATATGCTCGGGTCACAATCACGGTGCCCCTCCCGTCTGACGCCCCGGCTGAGGCTTTATAATGTGGATCAGCCGTAGACGATAGCACCCCGGTGGAGGACAGCGGATATGGCGAGCGGTTGGGCGGGCGAGAATGCGGTCAACGAGCAGATCGATGCCACCGTCAAGGACGGTGTGCTGCGTGCCCGCAGCCAGCTGCCACAGGGTGAGAGCCTGGCCCAGTGCGGCGAATGCGGCGCCGACATCCCCGAGGCCCGCCGTCGCGCCATGCCGGGCGTGCGCCTGTGCGTTGCCTGCCAGGAGTCACATGATCGCGAGGCGGCGACGTTCAGTGGGTACAACCGTCGCGGCAGCAAGGACAGCCAGTTGCGCTAGCCGCTGCGCTGGCCGCGAAGTCCGGTTGGGTCGCCGGGCCCCCGCCGCGGGTCAGATGTCGCGGGGCAGCTGTTGCGGGTCAGCTGACCGGCGCGGGCGCGGATTGTCGTACCGCGGCCACGCTCAGAATCAGCGCCTGGGCGTCGAAGGGTTTGACGACGTGATCCTGGAAACCCGCCGCCAGCGCGTCGTCGCGATCCTGCTCGCGCGCGAAGGCGGTCAGCGCGATCGCGGGCAGCCGCTCGGGGCCATAGCCGAGGCCTCTGACCTGACGGATCAACTCGTAACCGTCTTCGCCGGCCATGCCGATGTCGCTCACCAGCACATGCACCTGGCTGGTCTCGAGCGCCTGCAGCGCCGCGCGCACGCTGGCGGCTTCGATGATCTGTGCCCCGGCGTCGCCCAGTACGCGCCGCGCGAGGGCGCGCGCATCGACATCGTCCTCCACCAGCAGCACCACCACGCCGCTCAGATCCAGCGAACGCCGTAGCTGAGTGTCGCTCAGCTGGGTGCTCGGGGCGTATTCCTGCACGAGCGGCAGCTCCAGCGTAAAGGTCGCGCCGCGTCCCTCCCCTTCACTGAAGGCAGTGACGGAACCGCCGTGCAGCTCGGCCATCTGCCGGACGATCGCCAGTCCCAGGCCGAGGCCGCCGTGGCGGCGTTTGCTGGTCGCATCCTGCTGGCTGAAGCGCTCGAAGATGCGTGGCAGAAAGTGCGGCGCAATGCCCTGGCCCTGGTCGCGCACCACCACACGCAGGTGCCCATCGGCCACCTCCGCGCGCAGCGCCACGGTGGCGCCGGGCGGTGAGAATTTGATCGCGTTGGTCAGCAGGTTCCAGACCATCTGCTGCAGCCGCGAGGGATCGGCCTCGACGTGTACGCCATCGGCAGGCAGGCTCGCCGAGAGCTGCACGCCCGCGCTCTGCGCGCTTCCCTGCACGACGTCCACGGCTGCGCGGATGGCCTGACAGGGGTCGATGACCGCCATCGCCAGGCGCAGCTTGCCGTAGGTAATGCCGGCGTAATCGAGCAGGTCGTTGATCATCTGCGCCTGCAGCCGCGAATTGCGCTCGATGGCGTGAACTCCCTGAGTCACCGTGGCCGGCAGTCCCTCGGTACGACTGATGACCGCTGACCAGCCGAGGATGGCACTGAGCGGCGTGCGCAGCTCGTGCGACAGCGTCGCCAGGAACTCCTCCTTCAGACGGTTGCTGCGTTCGGCCTCGGCGCGTGCCGCCCGCTCGCTGTTCAGCAGCGCCTCGCGCTCGGCCTCGCCGCGCAGCCGTTCGCTGATGTCCATGAGCGTCAGGATGAGCATGCCGCCCGTGCTCTCGCG
>DATJUN010000098.1:0-15397 GCA_035502275.1 Steroidobacteraceae bacterium | reverse complement strand
GCCAGGGGGATGATCGTCACCCCGGGCTTCATCGACACCCACCACCACCTGTTCGAAACGGCTCTGCGCGGGTTCCTGGCGGACGCGCTGCTGATCGACGACGGCAAGCCGCACGGAAAATATAACTACATGGAGTGGATTCTCGGCAAGTTCGCCAAGGTCTACACGCCGGATGACGTCTACATCAGTGAAGTAGTTGGCTCGCTTTCACAGCTCGATGCCGGCGTCACCACGGTGCTTGACACTTCGCAGATTAACCACTCGCCTCAGCATAGCGACGCTGCGGTGCAGGCGCTGAAGGAAACCGGCCGCCGGGCTGCGTTTGGCTACTTCGAAGGTGATTCGGAGTCGGGAGCCTACGGGTATCCGGGCGATGCCTACCGCCTGAAGAGGCAGCACTTCGCCTCTGACGACCAATTAGTCACCATGGTGTTCGGCGGTGAGATTTACCTGCCGGGCGCCGCCGAAGGGAAAACCTGGCAGATCGGTCGCGATTTGGGCATCCCGATCGCCATGCATATCGTTGGCGCCTTCGGCATGGCACCCATGCTCGACGCCCTCGCCACCGCCGGCAAATTTGGCTCGGACCTCATCTTCATCCACATGACTGGCATGACCGATGTCGGCTGGCGAGCCGCCGCCGACGCCGGTTCGCACATCTCCATTGCTGTGCCCATCGAGATGCAGATGCGCCACGGCGACCCGCCGCTGCAGACGGCGTTGTCCTACGGCTTACAGCCGTCGCTGTCGACAGATGTCGAATGCACGATGACCGCGGATTTCTTCACCCAAATGCGGTCCGCCATCATTCAGCAACGCTCGTTCATCAACCAGGCCGCGCTCGACGGCAGGGAAGACTTGCCGGCGCTGCTGTCCTCGGCCGAGGTGCTGCGCTTCGCCACCCTGGAAGGCGCCAAGGGACTGCACCTGGACAAGAAGGTCGGATCGCTGACCCCTGGAAAGGAGGCAGACCTCCTCATTTTGGATGCGACTGCGATCAACGTCATGCCGCTCAATCACGGCCCGGGCGCCGTCGTGACGCTGATGGAGCGCTCGAATGTCGACTCCGTGATGGTGGCAGGAAAATTCCGCAAGTTCGCTGGTCGAATGCTGGACTTACACCTGCCGACCCTGCGGACGCGGCTGGAGAGGAGCCGCGACGGCTTGTTCGAGCGGGCTCGTGTACCCCAGGATCTGTTCCGTAGATAGTGGGCGCTTCCGAACCCGAGTGGTTCAGCTGTAGGCTTGGCGACCACTTTGGCGCTGCGGCGGGGGTGGGATGGGATTCGAGGGGTGGAAATTTAGATAAGGTCAGTAAGTTACCGTTGTCCGGCTTCGCTCGCTTGATCCAAGCCGCGTAGTTTCGCTCTATGGACCGCGACCTGGAAAAGCGCCGAAACTCGAGTCTCACCGCTCAGATCAGCGCGGACCCTTTTGGGCTCGAGTAGATCTCCCCGCGCGCGGCGGTGAGACCGGGTCCGTTGCCGTTGGTCGTTAGCTTGTCCGCCACACGTCCAGCGGCATCCAGCTGCGCAAGCGCCTGAGCCCCGTAACGCAACGCAATTTCCGTATCGGCGCAGAGCAGGTTGGTAAGCGCCAGTCTTCCTTCCCGCCAATAATGCGTGTGCTCGGCAAGCGCCACACATCGTGCAATCCAACCCGGCCGCCCGAGAGCCGCGCGTACTAGCTGCCGCTCAGCACGCATGTCGAGACTTGGGAAGTCTCTCCTGCCGCACTCCGACCGTAACAACGAACGCACGGCATTGGATGAAAATGGCGGCATCTGCAGCGGCAGCCCGCCCAAACGCCCTGGTCGCACCTTGGCCCGCTCCCTCGGCGTATCCACGTCGAGTACCAAAAGCACACCGGCGATTCCTCCTACTAGGCGCCTCAGGAACCCGGCCATAGCGTTGTTAATATCTACTATGTGATCCAGTAGTAGCACGGCCTGGCATTTGTCCGCAGCCAACCAAAGCCGAGCGCGGGCCGTGCGTCGGCGGATCGCACTGACGTTGACCGTCGGATAGGCTTGCTCCAGAGCCCTTGTGATGTCGTTCAGCTGTTCGGTAACGATGGCGTGCCCGCAAGGTATGTGGTCGCGCCTCAGCTGTTCGCCAAGCGCGGCTACTAACGTTGACTTGCCTGCGCCGCGGCGGCCGAACAGCACAACACGCTCCCCCTTGCGGAGGCGATTGTACAGCTCGGATTGCAGTGGAATCTCAAGCATCGGGGTGAGCTCTGACCGAGCAGATGGCTACGCTCTTACGGGTTCGCCAACCGAGGGGGGGTCGCGTTTGTCTGGGTTGATGACACCGAAGTGGGCCGGGATGCTGGCGTAAAACAATCGAATGTTCTCACTGTGCAGCAGTTCGAGGAGCTTGTTTGCTTCGTCCGTCGTCACGATAAATTCCACCTCAATCGCAAGTTGCCCCGCGAGTTCGAAGAACTTCGCTTCGTGAAGCGTATGGTGACGACCGAACCCAGCCATTGCCTTAAAGGCCGAGCCGCCACGAATGCCGAGCTTGTTGGCCTGCTCCAACATCCATTCCCAAACCAGTCTGCCGTGATGCCGGTGGTCTTCGTGCACGTAAAATCTCAGGAATGAGCCGTCCATAACCGTCCCCCCTTTCTGGATAGTGGCATCCTCCAACCTATCTTGATCATCCATTCGCCGACCCTTTGATCCAAAGCACGGTGCTAATGCCCGCAAAGGTCATCAGCACCGACCCACCCACATGAATCAGCGCCTCTCCGGCTGCCAAGGAATGGCGTCCTTGCTGCAATAGCGCGACGAGCTCGGCGGAAAAGGTGGAAAACGTCGTCAGACCACCGCAAAAGCCGGTGATAATCAGCAGCCGCCATTCCGGAGAGAGCGCAGAGAAGGTGGCAAAAAAAGCGATGCCGGCGCCGATGATGTAGGCTCCCAGGAGATTGGCCGCCAAGGTTCCCGGTGGTATCGGCGTGAAGTGGCGGTTGAGTTGTGTGCCGAGCCACCAGCGCAGCAGCGCGCCAAAGCCCGCTCCGGTAAATACTGCCACGACCGATTTCCACATAGGGGTGTCCTTGGTGCCAGTTCATCTAAGCGTCAACGCGAGGATCAGAATTAATAACCCGCCGATCAATGCGAGATAGAAATTGAGATCACCCGACTGCAGCGCTCGCAGCCAGCGCGCCAGGCGCCAGATGCCGTGGCGAATCGGCGTGAAGAGCAGGGGCCCGAAGACGTCGGCGACGTCGTGGTCAAATTCCAGTCTTTTTATAAAGTAGACCACTTCACGATGTTGGCGTGCCGTATCGAGAGTCGGCCGGTAAATGAAGCTGTAGAACGTTCGCATCGCATTGGCAAAGGTGAGCGATGTAGTCGCGGCGCGCTGCGCATTCTCCCGGAGTCCTCCGTACCAGGTCCGTACGCGGCGAACGCCATGTCGTCGCAGATTCAGGAGAAGTGCCAGCGGTACGAGCGCAAGCAGGGGCATGACGATCACGAGCTTTGAGGGGGAGATGAAGGCGAAGGCATTCGTCAACGGCACCAGGAGCCAGTTTCCTGTCATGGCGCGGGCACTGTGGGCACCGAATTGCACAAAGTCCGCATCGTCCAAGCCGGAGAGCCAGAACGGCATGCCAGCAGCCAACACGAGGACTGCGATGCCCAGCAGACAAGCGGTGAGCCCATAACGCCGGGGAATCCGCTGCGCGTCCGGCTCGCTCGCGCCGAGCAATCCAATGCCAAGCAATTTGACGAACGTTGCGAAGGCCACGGCGGCCGTCAGCGCTATTCCGGCGCCGGCCAAGGCGAGCGTTAGACGGCCGCCCAAGCTGCTCAAGTGAAATCCCTGGAAGAGGGCCTGGAAGGTGAACCATTCGGTGACAAAGCCGATCTGCGGTGGCATCGCCGCCAGGCTCATGGCAGTAAACAGAGCGCCGATGCCGAAGGCGACTCCCGCGCGGCGCAGCCAGCCGTTCTGCGCGATGCGATACGCACCCCCGGCCGTATAAACGCCATCCGCACAGAGAAATTGGCCACCTTTTGCAATCGCGTGGCCGCCCAAATGCAACATGGCCACGGTCCATGCCAGACCCGCGAGCGCATTCTGTCCGTCGGTGCGAAAGATGAGGCTCGCGCCCAACGTGGTGACCGCGATGGCGGCATTCTCTGCCGAGGAAAATGACAGGAGGCGACGCCAGTCGTTCTGCTGGAACGCATAGAGCACTGCGAGAATGGAGGAAAGTACGCCAACTACGGTAACCACGACTCCAAGCAGGAATGAACCGCCTCCGGCAGCCGGCAGCCAGTAAACGAGACCGCGTGACAGTGCGAAAAAAGCGGCGTTGAGCACGACACCCGATAGCAGCGCCCCGGAGGCCCCACTGCCAGAGGCGTAGGCGCCGGGAAACCATTCGTAGAATGGCAGGAGCCCTAGCTTGGCGCCGAATCCAGTGAGCAGCAGAATACCAATCCAGACTCGCGCCGCGGGGGAGAGCGACGCTGCGTTCTGCAGGATGGAGCCGAAACCCAACGATCCCGCCGCATGCTGTCCGAGAAGCAGCAGCGCCAGGAGTAGCGCTACGGCACCGACCTCCAGGAGTGCGAGCATAAACAGTGAGCTGGTTCCCGCCTGCCTCGAGAGACGCTCGGATAGCAACATCACGGCGCCGCCAAGACTCATGAGTTCCCAAGCGATCAGGAATGCATAGCCATCCTGCACCGCATAGACGCCGAAGGCGCCGAGCAAAGAGAGCAGCGCGCCCACCATCCATCCCGGCCGTCCAGAGCGGGCGGGCGTCGAGAGCCAGATCGCAAAGGCGGCCGGAATGAGCCCCAGGCCCATGAGCCAGAGCGCCTCCGGAGAGAAATGCACTGCGAGGTGCTGGTCGACCAGCGTCAGGGCAAAGCTGGAGGTCGCGGTTCCCTGCGGCAGCGCGGATAGCGCACCGATCACCCCGACCAGGGCCCCGATGCCGCCGAGAATGCGAGCCGCGTCGACCCATCGAACGAGCGCGCAGAGGAGCGCGGCGACCCATAACCAGAAGCACGCGTCGAGCAGCGCACTCACGGCGGCTCTCCACCGACCAGCTGGCCACGATGCACCCGCTGGCTTTGGCGCTCGAGCAGCATGAGTAGCGCGTGAATGATGGCGGCGGGGTTAGGCGGACATCCCGGCAAATACACATCGACGGGCAACTCGCCATCGAGCCCGTGTCCACAGGCGTAGCCCCCACCGTTGGTGCCACCTGAGACGGCGCAGGTGCCCACTGCCATCACGAAGCGAGGGTCCGCCATACCCTCGTAGGCTTCCTTAAGCGGGCCTCGCATTGCATAGGTGACCGGTCCGGTTACCAGCAAAAGATCGGCAAAGCGCGGGGAGGGCGTGAAGAAGATCCCCAGTCGGTGCAGGTTATAGAACGGATTATTCAGCGCTTGTAGTTCGGTCTCACAGCCGTTGCAGGACCCCGCATCGACGTGACGGACATGGAGACTCCTGCCAAAGACACGCCGAATTCCGCTCTTGAGTGCCTTCGCATCAGGCGAGGCGAGCGCCTCGGCCCAGCGCAGATCCTCTCGCCGCCGAACCCCGAAGGCCCAATCCTGCGATGCGGTGAAGGCTTCCGTGGGGCAAACTTCCACGCACAGCTGGCAGTTGACGCAGCGACCGTAATCCACAACCACCCGCGCGGGCCCACCGGGCTCCGCCATCGTGATCGCGTGTGGCAAACAGGCCTCGGCACAGCGCTCGCACCCCTCGGTGCATCGCTGCGGATGAAAGCGCGGCATGCCGAGCACTCCGGTTTGACCGTCCGGTCCTCCCTGTGGCCAGCTCGTGCTCGCGCTGCCTTCCCTTAGCCCAAACAGTGTCCACAGTGGCATATGAGCGTGTCCGTTAGCGCGTTAACGATCGGCACCCGCGATGGTGAGCCCGAAGCTGGCCTCGTTGATCGCGTAATCCATCATGTTGCTGTCGTGCACGGTGTAGGGAAATACCCGCCAATTCGAGAAACTGGGCGATTTGATCTTCACGCGCGCCAAGTGCCCGCTCTGATCAATGTGCGCGGCGTAGTAGAGCGAGCCGCGCGGCGATTCGCTCCATCCAAGCCCCTCGCTACCAGGCGGCGGATCGCACGGCGAGCGGAGCGGTCCCTCCGGTACTTCAGCCAGGACTTGCTCGATGATGTCGAAAATTTGGACGGTCTCGGCAATGCGTACTTGTTGGCGCGCGTGCGCATCGCCCGCGTCCTTGACCGTGATCTGGATGGGGACTTCGCCATAGGCCGCGTACGGCTGATCGCGGCGCAGATCGCGGTCGAGGCCGGAGGCCCGCTCGACCGGACCGGTGGCGCCCTGATCGAAAGCCACCCGTCGCGGCAGTACGCCAGTCGTAATCAATCGATCCAGGTGCGTGGTGGTTGCCTCGAGCATCGCGGTGTAGCGCAGGGCCTCTTCTCGAATGGGTCGCAAAATCTCGCCAATCCCTGCCAATTTTGGCTCACGCCTCAGCCCGCCGGGGATGAGTAGACCGCGCAGCAGGCGGTGACCCGTGACAACGGCGTTGACCTGCTTGACACGCTCTTCCAGGAGCTTGCCTTCGGCATCGCCCACCTTGAGTGTAGTCGTGTGCGAGAGATGTCCAAAATAATGGAAGTGATTGTAGAGTCGCTCGAGCTCGGCGAGCAGCACGCGCATCCAACGCGCTCGCGCCGGCACTGCGCAGCCGGCAGCCGCCTCAATCGCCTGGCAGTAGGCCAGGCTGTGGGCGACGCTGCCGACACCGGAGACCCGCTCGGCAAGAATCGCCCCGAGATCGGGCGTGATGCCCTCGAAGCGCTTTTCCATGCCGCGGTGCTTGAAAAAAAGCTGCGGGTGGTAGTGCAGGATTGCCTCCCCGATGTAGTAGTAGTCAAACTGTGCCGACTCCAACACGTCGGCCCGGATGGGGCCCCAGGGCAGCACCTGAACATCTTCGGGCCTACGGCCAGACATCTCAGGCAGCGTCGGCGGTATCGGGGTGTAGCGCATCTGCGCCTCGCTACCAGGTTCAAGCGGGAATGCAGATAGCTGCGCGCCTGGCAACAGCACCAATGGCTCGGGCTGTGGAGCGTCTTCAAAGTGAAGTCCGCAAAGGTCGGTGATCTCGCGCTCGTACCACGAGAGCAGTGGTGCAATGCCAGCTAAGCTCGGCAGACGGGGAGTGCGCGGTCTACAGCGCCAAATCTGCAGCGGCGCTGCGCCGGGATGTACGAGATAGCGCACCTCTGGCACGTCCTTGGTACCTTGCGGATACCAGGCGTACGCCATCTGCAACCGACCGCCCGCGCCGATGGCATCCTGGCAACGCTCGCGCAATTGCTCGCCGGCGACGTCCTGCAGCTGTGGAGGTCCAACGGTGCGCCCGGTAGCGACACTGATAGCGTTCATGGCGAGGCCCCGGCGCTGAGCTGCGCCGCGACGACCGCGAAGTAATGCGAGATGGACTGTGGCCACCACAGTCCGAGCACCAACAAAGGCACCAAGGCGAGCCACATTGGCACCAGGCACCAGCTGCTGAGTGAGGCGTGCTCTTCGGCAAAGGTCGCTCTAGGAGATGCGGGTTGTGCGACCGTGGGGCCAAAATACATTGCGCGAAAGTGATTCAGGAAGCCCACGAAAATCACGATCAGGAGCAGCAACATCACGAACACAGCCCAGAGATTGGGCCCCGCCAGTCCCGCGCGCAGAATGGTCATTTCGCTCAGGAAGAGTCCAAACGGCGGTGCTCCCGTTATCGCCACCGCGCCGGCGAGCCAGAGCAGCCCCGAAACGGGTAGAGGACCCAGCACGCGGTGAATTCGACTGATGCGCTTGGTATGAAAGACCTGCATGGCGTTACCAGCGCCGAAAAACATCAGCGATTTATTGAGTGAATGACCAAGCATATGATAAAGGGCGCCCGCGATACCGAGGGGTCCCCCAAACCCGAACCCGAGGGCCATGACGCCCATGTGCTCGACACTGGAATAGGCCATGAGGCGCTTGATGCCCGTCTGCCGAGTGATGAAGAGCGCCGCCACGAACAGCGAGAAGGCGCCGATCGTCACCACCACCGCGCGAGGCATTAGGCCGAGGTGCGAGGCATCGGAGATCTGGATAAAGCGGGCGATACCGATCATGGCGGTATTCAAAAGTGCGCCAGAGAGCATGGCGGAGACGGGTGCCGGGCCTTCACTGTGCGCATCGGGAAGCCAGGTGTGCATGGGTGCCAGGCCCACCTTGGTTCCAAAGCCGATGAACACCAGCAGAAAAGCCGTGAGGGCGACGGTGGCATTGAGCTGCGGGGCGACGCCCCGCAAGTTTGACCAGGTGAGGTCATACGTCGCCGACAGGTGCAGGCTTCCACCCCAGTAGAACAAGATAATGCCTAGCAGGGCGAGGCTGATGCCGCCCGAGACCACCACGATATATTTCCACGCTGCCTCGATGCTCTCGCGCCCGAGCTCAAAGCAGACGAGGAACGTGCTCACCAGTGTCGTCAGCTCAATCGCGATCCAGTAGACGCCGATGTTGTTCATCAGCGGCCCCGTCAGGGTCGTGAGCGCAAAGCCGGCGAAGAGGGCGTAGAAGCGATAAAGGCGCTGGTCTTCCTTGAGGTGACGCATGTAGCCAATGGCATAGATCGAGGCCAGGAGGTATACCGTCGCCACACTGAGCAGTACCCAGGCCCCGAGCGGATCTACGATGAGGTAGCCGCGCAGGAACGTGCGCGTCGTATGCAGAGCCTCGGGCAGCAGGAGTAGCACCGCAACGAATACGACGATCGATGCGATGAGGTTGAGCCATTCGCAGGGACGCGCCCGACGAATGGCGAGACATCCGAGCACCGCGATCAGGGGAGGCAGCAGGATCGCGGCCACGAGTGAGGCAACAATGCTGGCGTCGGCTGGCACTATCCGACCAATCTTCGCAAGGTGTGCGCGCTGGAGGTGCCGGCGTGCATCACGAGATAGCGCACCAGCACCCCGAAGCACGCGACGACCACCAGTAGGTCGAACAGGATTACCAGCTCAATGAGCAGCGGCATTCCCGGCACCAGGATCTGCGATCCGAGGAAGATGCCGTTCTCCAGCACGAGCAACCCGAGAATCTGGCTTATCGCCTCACCACGCACGGTGAGCATCAAAAAGCCGATCAACTTCATCGACAGCATCACGGTGAGGGCAAGCACCACGATGGTTCCGGTGAGATGCAGGGAATTTCCCAAATGTTCAGAGACGACGAAGGCAAAGAGCACCAGCGCCGCGCCCACCACCAGACTTGAGCTCGGTGCCAGGCGCTCATGCAGCTCGCGATCTACATTCAATCGCTGAATGATCCGAAAGAGAAGATAGGGCAGCAGCATTCCGCGAAAGAGCGCGGTGAGCGCGGCGATCAGGTAGAGCTCCGGATAGTGCCCATAATAGCCCACCGCTGCGGACAAAATTGCGATGAGCCAAGATTGCAGGGCAAAGGCTCCCAAGTAGTCCTTAAGCCAGCGCGAACCCACCATCACGAACGCAAGCAGCAGGCTCGCGATTGCCAGGAGGCTGAAGAGCGAAGCGGCGAGCGGTTGCAGGTGCGTGGCCAGCATCGCTTATCGCAATTGGTTGGCGACGATGGCCAGAATCGCCAGCAGGAAAGAGGCGGCCAGGGGCTCCTGGTAGCGGAAATATCGGAGCCTGGACTGTGCTGTCTCTACGAAGACCACGGCGAGTGCTACCACGAGGAACTTCAGAAACAGCGCAATCGCGGCGCCAAAAGCGCCAACGGCGAGCCCATGAATGGACAGCCCCCACGGCAGCAACAAGACGTTCGTAAAGATGTCATAGAGGATGAACTGCTTCATCATCGAGGCCCACTTCAAGAGCGCAAGCAACGGCCCGGAGTACTCCAGGATGCGCGCCTCATCAATCATGTAGACCTCGATGTGGGTGCTCGAATGGATGGGGAGACGGTCGGTTTCCACCAGCAGCAGAATGAAAAACGCAGCAACTAGAAAAAGATGCGCGGGACTCCAGTACACCGCGGGCTGCGCCACCAGCAGATGGTTTACCACGAACGGCAGCATCGCCTTGGCCAGCAGCGTGATGCCGACGAACACCAGGATGAGCGTGGGCTCGGCGAGGATCCCCAGCATGACAGCGCGCGATGATCCGATGCCTCCGGCCGGACTACCACTGTCCAGGCCGGCAAGATTGATCAGGAAAGATCCGAGCGTCAGGATCAGTCCGCCTCCGAGGATATCCCCCATGTTGGACAGGGGCAGCGGGTAATTGGTCAGGACCGGGATCAAGATCGGCACCGTCAACATGCAGGTGAAGGCGACGATGGGCGCGATCCAATAGACCAGGCTGGCGGTCTCTGGGACGACCGATTGCTTATGGAACCATTTCCACAGATCTCGATAGGGCTGGAAAATGCCTGGTCCGCGCGCGCGTTGCACGCGCTCTTCCCATTGGAGAATGCACCCTTGGAGTAACGGGGCCAGCAGCAGGACCGTGACCACCTGTCCGATCTGCAACAGGATGTCGCGAGTCACGACGACCTGCCTCGGGCCAGCGCGCCGAGCCAATGGACGGTCATTGATTCTGGAGCATTAGGCGCTGCTGGCGCTGCAGATTTGCATCGCGACTGTCGGCCGATCGCCGCTTGCGGTATCGGTGCCACCAAACCCTCTCTTCTCCCGAGAATGGATTTTGGTAGGCATCATTAGCCGGGTCCCGGCGGTTCGAGGAGGCATGCCATCTCCCGTCAGGGGACTTTAGGCAACTCGGCGCGGTGATGCAAGTTTTCGCCTGACACGAATCGGATTCGCCCTGGAATTCTCGTTCCTGGAGTGCGCGGCTGCAATGTTTAACGGGAGCGAGCAAGCTTCCGAGGCCACGGATCGCATCGAGGGGCAATCCCCCGCCGCTTGCTGTGGCCAGGCCCGCGAGCAGTGCTACGGCGCTTGGCGCGCGCAGCCGGGTGACCACCTGTATGACCCGCAGGCAGTGTGGGCGGGGGCGTTACCATCAGCGATCACGGCGACCAGCGGGCCACTAGCGTGGGTCGACACCCGCTCTATGGCAGCCTCGAGCGTATCCACGAGCAGCTCCCCAAGCGACGGGGATGGCGGCCTCGACTTCATGCAGGTTCCGTAGACGCTCAACTGCCGCATGCACGGTGCGAGACAGTTCATCGCCCGACCGCGCCCTCCAGCCCATACCATCTGGCTGGGACTTCCTTGGGCTGGAACGTCATGCATACACCGCCTCGACCCGACGGTGTAAGGCAACAAGGTCGTCGATCACGGTTGTCAGCTCTTGAACTCTTGCCTGCACCTGCGTTGCATTTTGCCCTCGAATGCGAGCGCCCTCCTGAATTGCGGATTCGATATGAGCGACGATCGAGCTCGTCGTCGCGCCGATGCGCCGTTGCACTTCGCGTACGCTCGTCTTGAGGCGCTCCTGCAGGTCATGGCGGATGCGACCCGCTTGGGTGTCGATGAGTTCGGCCGCCTGATTGGTCATTCGACGAACCAGCAGACCCCCGGCGAGAGCCTTGGGCAGCATCGTGACGAGTGAGTTCGAGAGCAGGCGCAGACTCGTCGGTTCATACCAAAACTTGTAATAGAAGTCCGACTCGAGGCTCCACTGAGACTCGGCAATGATAGGTTCGAAGTCAACCTCAAAAAGCTCGCTCGAATATCGAATGAGCTCATCGACGGTTGATTGAAGGCTTGTCCAGGCGCGCTCGCATTGCGTGCCAAAAGCTTGTGTCAGGACGACGTCCTGACGTGCGAGCCAGCTGTCGTACGCGAGGCGAATCTCCGCAAAGAGTTGCCTCTCCAGGGTCGGCTGAAGCTTCCTTAAAGGCAACGTTGATAGCTCCGCGTACCATCGAGCGACCGCAGCGCTCATGCGCCGCTGCTCAGAAGTCTTGAATTTCTCGAGTGCAGGTGCCACGTCATTGTCGAAAAGCTACTTCGCGTCGGCGTCGAGGAGCACCAGATGGTCGGCGCTTGAGCGTTCGATTTCGACGCGTCTCCTGCCGAACGCCGCGAGATTTGCCTCAAGCTGTTGTTGTGGTGCCGTCAGGACTTTGACTTCAAGTTCACAGGCGAAGCGTGATTGGGACAGGAGCCGCAAAAGACTCCGAGCAATCGAGCGTAGTAGTACCTCTTCCTTGTCGCCGGTAAGAAAGTCTCGCAACGATTGCTCGAAGTCAGGAAAACCACTGTGTACGAGAGCGGCTCCGTCATTTTGCTGCTTTGCCTGCAATGCGAGCCGCGCCGAGACCGCGAAGAGCGGCACTTCGGATCCCAAATTATCGCGCAGTTGACCGCGCACAAAACCGATGGAGTCTGCCATCTCCTCGTCATTGAGGTAATCGATCTTGTTGAGCACGCAGAAGATCTTTTCCGCGTACTGGCGAATGTTCTGAAGGAAGTCCAGTTCGGCTCGGGAGAGGGGCTGATCCACGGAGGTAACAAAGAGCACCGCGTCGGCGTTTGGTAGATATTCCCGCGCGACATCCGTGTTGTGATCGTATACAGAACCGATTCCGGGGGTGTCGACCAGATGAACGCCGCACCCGAGCCACGAAGAAGGGTGGTCAATCACCACCTGACGCACCGCCAAGACATTATGAGGGTTGCCTCGCTCAGTTACGTAGCTGCTGAGGTCGTCGAACGAAATGGACTGTTCGCGGCCGTCCTCCAGCTCCACAGTGGCCGCCTTCGTCGGGCCGTCTCGAATGAGCGTGACCACGGAAGTCAGGGGTATGACTCCGACAGGTAACAGATCATCGCCGAGCAACGCATTGAGTAAGCTGCTTTTGCCCCGCTTGAATTGTCCGGCGACCACCAGATTGAACGTCAGGTCGCGGAGCTTCCGATGCAGCACTGCGCACGCATCCACATCCACGCCGAGCTTCACCGCCTGATCAAGACATCGGCTGAGCTCCAAACGTCTCGGAGGGCCTTGGCTACCCAGCGACGATCTGAAACCTTCAGTGGATGAAGGCATGTATGGCGACGGCGAAAGGTTGAGCGCGTCGAGCGGGCACGGGGCTGAAGTTGTCGACCTGTGGCATCGTGTTATCCAACACGCGGACGTGCGCCTCAGCGGCTCTGACCAAATCCTCACGGTAGGAGTCATTAGCCGGAACGGCGGTCTGTGGGGGACTCCACCCGATCGATGACAACAGGCTAGAGAAGCCCGCGGGAGGGGTCAATGCCGCGAAACGCGAACAGCCGGTATGGTGTCCGACGCATAGGCGCCGGACACACGATGGCCGGCACGCGGATGTTGACGAAATCGGGTGCCTCCCATAGCCTTCGGCATTGGGGATGGAGTCCCCCTCGAACCGCCTAAGAAAGCTGATGACTCCTACCGAGCGTTTCAATTGATGCGCGCGGTAGGGTGCCCGCCGCGCAAAGCGTGTCTGTCAGCGTGTCAAAACTGCTCATTGTTCGCCACGGCCATGTTGAGGGCATTGCGCCCGAGCGCTTCCGTGGTCGCCAGGATGTTCCGCTCTCCGGGATTGGGCGCCGACAGGCTGACGCCGTCGCGACGCGCATTGCCGAAGAGTGGAATCCTGTGGCGATTTATACCAGCCCCCTGATCCGGTGCGTCAATACAGGCCGAGCAATATCAGAGGCCTGTGGCGTGACGCCCGAGCCGTTGACGCTGCTGAATGACCTGGATTACGGGCAGTGGCAATGGAAGACCCACGAGTCGGTACGGGCGCATTGGCCCGAGGAGTTCGAGAGCTGGTTCAAGGCTCCGCAATCGGTTCGCATTCCTGGCGGAGAGTCGCTCCAGGATCTGAGCGCACGCATCGCTGAGGCGTTACGGGAGCTTCTGTCCCGACATCCGGACTTCACGATCGCTGTCGTCGGACATGAAAGCACCAATCGGGTGCTGCTGCTCCAATTGCTCGAGCTGCCCCTGTCGGCCTATTGGCGGCTCGCTCAAGACCCGTGCGGGCTGAGCGAGGTTGATGTCTCAAAGGGACAAGTACGCGTTCGGCGGATCAACGAAACATACCACTTGGCGAGAATTTCCCCATGATTACTCCGCGCGTTCGTGGGCCTGATGCCACCATAAAGCTGCAAGCGAGCTACAAGTTGTGCATTGATCTGGCCGGAGTGCACCGCCGGTCAGGGGATCGAACGAGGTCGAATCGGAGCCGCAGATGATCGACTTTCCACTGGTCGGTAGGACGGGAGGTGAGGCTTGCCCTTTCTGCAATTACCACCCCATCGTTCATGAGAACGAGCATGCCTTCTCCTGCTGGGATACTGCTCCAGTGACTCCAGGGCACCTGCTCATCCTTCCAAAGCGCCACATACCGGATTTCTTCGCAATCTGGCCAGAAGAGCTTACGGATATGTGGGCCTTACTGCAGCTCGGCCAGACGCTGATAGTCCGCCAGCATCTGCCAGATGGCTTCAATCTCGGCGCGAACGTGGGAGTCACTGCTGGGCAAACTGTGTCCCATGCGCATTTGCACGTCATCCCACGTTACCGCGGTGATGTTGACGATCCCACCGGCGGTGTCCGGGCGGTCATTCCCCGTCACCGCCGTGAGGCGCATACCCGAGTGCGACCGCTGGCAACGTGATGAGGGCACGGCTCAGCGTCCCCGTGCTATCCGCCGATCGACCGGTCCCATAGACCGGTCAACGAGCAGGCAGCGCTGAGCGCGCTGCCAGGGACCCCGCCAGCTGGGCGTGGTCTGCAGGTTTTCGACGGCGACGTTGATGGCGCCGTAATTCGACGCGACACCCCGGCGGAGAAGGGCACCAGGCCCCAGCGCGCATTTGGAGAGCCTGCCGGGTCCGGGGGCCCGCGTTGCCGGGGGCGTTGGTAGCATGCTTGCGGCTTGACTTGGCACAGGAGAGTTCTTTATGCGCCTTCTGGATTTCCTCTATGCCGAGCCCCAGGGCCATTCCTGGGTGCAATTCGGGGAGCTCGCGCTGGCACTGATCTTGTCGTCCCTCATTGGGCTGGAGCGGGAGTTCAGGGCTAAGAGCGCCGGACTTCGTACACATACGCTGGTCGGCGTTGCTGCGGCGCTCATCATGCTGGTCTCGAAGTACGGATTCGGCGATACCATCGTCAGGTACGCGGTGGTCTTGGACCCATCCCGAGTCGCTGCGCAAATAGTCTCAGGGATTGGTTTTATCGGCGGCGGGCTCATCTTCGTGCAGCGCGACGTCGTTCGGGGTCTCACAACCGCCGCGATTATCTGGCTTACCGCGGCTGTCGGCATGGCATGCGGTCCGAGCTTGCCACTGCTGGCGCTATTCGTCACGGGGGCCCATTTCCTCGTCGTCTTCGGGTATTCGCGCCTGGCCAATCGGATTCTTTCCGAGCGCGCCGAGGTCCATGTGCATTACACCCC
>DATJUN010000097.1:0-88360 GCA_035502275.1 Steroidobacteraceae bacterium | reverse complement strand
AGTGCCGAGCGGGGGCTGGCACCGCCCCCGCGCGACGGGTCACTCTATCAGGCGGCAACCGCACCGCTTCTGGCACAGCACACGCGCTCGGCACTCGATCAGGCCGGCTCGGTGCGCGAATGGAACACCTTCCTGCTCGCCTCCCCGGAGCTCAATTATGAATAGGCAGCTGGTATGAACAGGCGGCTGGATCGTCGGCAGGTGTTGCAACTGGCAGCCGCTTTGGGCGGCGCGGCGCTCAGCGCACGGCTCTACGCGGCGCCCGCCAGCGGTCCGCGCTTCCTGCTGGTGTTCCTGCGCGGCGGCTACGATGCGGCCAATCTGCTGATCCCCTTTTCGAGCGATTTCTACTACGAGGCACGTCCCACCATCGCGATTGCGCGTCCCGTCGGGAGTTCCGGCGCGGGAGCGCTCGCTTTGGATGCCGATTGGGCGCTGACCCCGGCGCTGCGCGACACGGTCGGCGCGCTGTACCGGGCGCGGCAGGTCGCCTTCGTGCCTTTCGCGGGCACCGATGACCTCTCCCGCAGCCACTTCGAGACCCAGGACAGCATCGAGCTCGGCCAGCCGCTCGACGATGTGCGCAACTATCGCAGCGGCTTCATGGCGCGCCTGGCTGCAACGCTTACGGCGCAGGGAACCGACGCCGCGCCGATTGCATTCACCGACGCGCTGCCTCTGTCCTTCGCAGGCCCGACGCCGATTGCCAATGTCTCGTTGAAGCGTCTGGAGCGGCCGGCGTTCGATGACCGGCAGAGCCGCATCCTGGCGCAGATGTATGCCGGCACCGCGCTCGCACCGGCCGTGGCCGACGGGCTTGCACTGCGTACGCAGGTGGCCGCGGAGATGGCCGGCATGACCGATGCGGGTCGCCAGCAGCGCATGGGCGCTGAGATGATCGCCGCGGGCCGCAATGCCGTGAGCGGCGCGGCTTTTGAAATCCAGGCCGAGCGCATCGCGCGGCTGATGCGCGATGACTATCGCATCGGCTTCGTCGACGTGGGCGGCTGGGATACGCACGTGAACGAGGGCGGCGCGCAGGGTGCGCTCGCGGCCAATCTCAATGGCCTGGGGCGAGGCCTTGCTGCCTTCGCCAGCGCGCTCGGCAACGAGTGGAACAACACCGTCGTTGTGGTGCTCTCTGAATTCGGCCGCACCTTCCGTGAGAACGGCGATCGTGGCACCGATCATGGTCATGGCAGCGTCTACTGGGTACTGGGGGGCGCCGTGGCCGGCGGGCGCATCGCGGGAGCGCAGCAGCGTGTGGCCCGCGAGACCCTCTTTCAGGACCGCGACTACCCCGTGCTCAACGATTACCGGGGCGTGCTCGGTGGCCTGTTCCGCTCGCTTTGGCAGCTCTCACCCGCACGCTGTGCGCAGGTGTTCCCCCAGGTCGAGCCCCTTGATCTGAAGCTCGTATGAGACTGCTTTGCTGCGCCGCACGCGCCGCTGGGGCCTGCGCCGCCGCCGGCTGCCGGCGGGCCCGCTCGCGGGGACCTCGACTGCGTACTGTGCCGTCGCGAGGACCGGAAAGTCGTTTCAGCAGAAATTTTGGGGCCATTTTCTTTCTGCAGAAACGAAAATGACGCGCCTCGCGAAAGATGCCGTCACCTATACGCTGCCATTGGCACACCGTCGCGACCGCCGCCGGAGCTGCTCAAGGGTCGGCCGGCAGAAATATCCACAGCAGCAGGTAGAACAGGATTCCCGAGCCGAAATAGAGCGTGACGAGGCAAAAGATCAGCCGCCAGGCCCAGGAAGGCAGGTCGGTGTGCCGGCCGAGGCCGCCGCAGACGCCGCCGAGCCAGCGATCGGTTCGGGAGCGTGCCAGCTGTCGAAAAAAACCCCGTTCGGTAGCAAACGGCCCGCCGTCCATCGTCCCGGATGGGGAGGCAGAGGGGCCCGCACCGGGGGTGCCCGCCGGGCCCGCGGTGCCGGCCGGGCCGCTGCCGGCGGCTGTGGCGTTGTATGCCGCTGCGGCATCGCCGAGCACGCGCTCCTTGGCGCGCTCGTATTCGGCTTGCGACAATGCGCCTCGCTCGCGCAGCGCCTGCAATCGCTCGAGCTCATCCGTGAGACTCATGGAAACCTCGCGTTGACTTGCGTGTGGGTGTCTGTCGCCTCAGCAGGCTCCGCCGACGCCAACGGTCTGCAGCGTACCGATCAACTCGCGCACCGAGCGCAGGCCGTACTGCGTCAGATAAGCGGCGATGCCGCGGTTGACCGCACTGCAGACCATCGGGTCGTAGAACAGCGCTGTACCAATTCCAACGGCCGTGGCGCCTGCGATGATGAACTCGAGCGCATCCGATGCGTTGACGATACCGCCCTGGCCGATGATAGGGATACCGCGCGGTCCGGCGACCTCGTACACCTGCTTCACCTTCAGCAGCGCGATCGGCTTGATGGCCGGGCCCGACAGTCCCCCCTGTACGTTGGCGAGCACGGGGGTGCGACGATGGATGTCAATCGCCATGCCGGTGACGGTGTTGATGACGGCCAGCGCATCGCTACCAGCCTCGATGCACACGCGCGCGCTCTCGCGGATGTCGGTCTGATTGGGAGAGAGCTTGGTGATGAGTGGCTTGTCGGTCGCGCGCCGGCAGGCCTCTACGACGCGCGCGGACATTTCCGGCACATTGCCGAACTGAATGCCGCCTTCCTTGATATTGGGACAGGAGATATTGATCTCGATGGCATCGATGGGCGACTGATCAAACCGCCGCGTGACCTCGACATACTCCTCGATGGTCGAGCCGCATACGTTGGCGATGAAACGCGTCTCCTCGAAATCCAGCGTCGGCAGGATGCGCTCGACCACATGCGCGACGCCGGGGTTCTGCAGCCCGATGGCATTGAGCATGCCCTCCGGTGTCTCGCAGATGCGGTGGGGCGCATTGCCGAGGCGCGCAGACCCGGTCGTCCCCTTGAGTACGATGGCGCCGGCGTCGCGGTTGGAGAATCCCGCGACGCGCGTGTACTCCTCGCCGAAGCCGACGCAGCCGGACAGCAGTACGATCGGCGAGGCGAAGCGCAGGCCGCAGAACTCGAGTGCCAGCGAGGCAGGCAGCGCGGTCGGCGACCCGGCTGTGGCCGGCCGGGGCGGCTCGGTAACGGTGGCCATAGGCCGATTATCGCCGATGACATCCCGGTGCACGACAGGTAGCCGGCATGGCCTCGAACGTGTCGGCGAGGCTGGGACGAATCCGCCAGAATGGGCCGTGTTCAACGTGGTGCTGCACGAGCCGGAAATCCCTGGCAACACGGGCAATATCATCCGGCTGTGCGCCAACGCCGGCTGCCGCCTGCACCTGATCGAGCCCCTGGGCTTTCGGCTGGATCGCCGCTCGTTGCGCCGTGCGGCGCTGGACTATGAAGAATTGACCGTGCTGCAGACCCATGCGTCACTTGCGGCCTGCCAGAGACACATCCACGCGGGCGTTCCGGGCGTTCCGAGCGCTCCGAGCGCTCCGCGCTGGTTTGCGATCGAGACCTCCGCTGTGCACCTCTACAGCGAGGCAGCCTTTCGTCCCGGCGACGTACTGCTGTTTGGCTCGGAGACGCGCGGGCTGCCGTCCGAGCTCATGCGGTCGCTACCCGAAGCGCAGCAACTGCGCGTGCCGATGCACTCGGGGAATCGCAGTCTGAATCTGTCCAACTGCGTTGCGCTCGTGGTTTACGAAGCCTGGCGGCAGAACGGCTTCGGGCGCGGCACAGCCGGAACCTAATCGAACTCCGGCTTGATCGGCCGCATCATCATGCCGCGCACGAGCTGCTCGGCAGGCATCTGCTCATACAGCACGCGTTGAATGCCCTCGCTGATTGGCATGACGACGCGCTCGCGCAGCGCCACCGCGCGCAGCGCGCGCGCTGCGTGGTAGCCCTCGACGACCTGGCCGATGTCCGCCAGCGCCTGCTCGACGCTCAGCCCGCGCGCGAGCGAGAGGCCGAAGCGGCGATTGCGTGAATGGTCGTCAGTGCAGGTGAGTACGAGGTCGCCCAGGCCGGCCAGTCCCATGAAGGTCTCGCGCCGCGCGCCGAGTGCCACGCCCAGGCGCATCATCTCGACCAGGCCACGCGTGATGAGCGCGACGCGGGTATTGGCACCAAAGCCGAGCCCATCGCACAGCCCGGCTCCGATGGCCAGCACATTCTTGACGGCACCGCCGACCTCGACACCCGTGATGTCGCTGGAAATGTAGGCACGAAACGTTGGAGAAGACAGGTCGCGGGCCAGCCGCTCGGCGTACTCGAGCTCGCTGGAGGCAATCGTCATCGCCGTGGGCAGACCGGCGCCGACCTCGCGCGCGAAGGTCGGTCCAGACAGCACGGCGACGGAGCGGCCGGCGCCCAGCACCTCGTGCGCGACCTCATTGGGCAGCTTGCCGGTGTCGAGCTCGAAGCCCTTGGTGGCCCAGCAAAGCCGCGTCGCAGGGGACAGCAGCGGCCGCAGCTCCCCCAAAAGGCCGCGGAAAGCGTCGCTCGGGACGGCCACCAGCACATCGGTGACGCCGGTGAGCGCCTCGGCAAGAGAGGCGACCGGCTGCAGCGTCTCGGGGAAGGGTGCCTCCGGCAGGTAGCGCTCGTTGCTGCGCTCGCGCGCAAGCAGCTCGATCTGCTCGGGATTGCGGCCCCAGAGGCGCGTGCGCCGTCCCGCCCGCGAGCACTGGATGGCCAGTGCCGTGCCCCAGGAGCCCGCACCCAGCACGGCGATGTCGGCAGCGGCGGGGATCGTCGCGGACACGGGCGAGGCTCGCGGCGCCGCGTCGCTCAGTTGCGCGTCGCGCTGGACGCGGCGTCGTCGGAGGACTGCGCATAGAGCGCGTCGAAATTTACCGGGGGCAGCAGCAGCTGCGGGAAGCCCCCCTGGCTCACCAGCTGCGAGACCACCGCCCGCGCATAGGGAAACAGCACGTTCGGGCAGATGCTGCCCACGGCGCGCTTGTATTCGTCGGCGGAGAGGTTCTGCATGACGAACGCGCCGGCCTGCTTGACCTCGACCAGAAACAGCGTCTGCTCGGCCTGCTTGGCCGAGACGGTCACCGTGAGCACCACTTCGCGCAATTCGTTGGCGAGCTGGTTCACGCTGGTGTTGAGATCCAGCGAAATCTGCGGGTTCCACTGACCATTGCTGCGCGGACCCTCGGGCGCTTCGAACGAGCAGTCCTTCAGATAGACCCCCTGCAGCGCCAGAGCAGAGGTGGGGCGCAGGCCCGGCGCGTCGCCGGCCCCGGCGGAGGCAGATTCATTGGCCATGGTGCAGTCCTATGTGATCGGATGAATGGCTGTGGAGCAGTGGCGTAGCTTACCTGTCCGGCGCGACCGCTTGGGCACGGGCCACCCCGGCATGGGTCCCGCGCGACGGGCCGCCTCACTCGCCGTGCAGCAGCCGATCCAGCCGGCCCGAGGCTTCCAGGCCGAACAGGTCGTCCGAGCCGCCGACGTGGCGCTCGCCGATGAAGATCTGCGGCACGGTGCGCCGCCCGCTGCGCTGGATCATTTCCTCGCGCCGCTCCGGGTGCGTCTCGATGTCGACTTCCTCGAAGCTCACGCCCTTATGCCGCAGCAGCGCTTTGGCACGCTCGCAGTAGGGGCACCAGGACTTCGAGTACATCAGTACGGCGGCGGTCGTGGGCATATCAGCCGCGCGCGAGTGGCAGATTTTCGGCGCGCCAGGCGGCAAGGCCGCCGCGCAGCGTGAACACCTTGGTGAATCCCTGGCGCGCCAGCGTGCGCACGGCAGCCGCCGCGACCGTACCGCGATCGCAGTACAGGATCAGCGGGCGTTCCTTGTAGCGCTTGAGGCTCTCGGGCGCCTCGAGAATCTGCGCGACCTCGAAGTGGCGTGCGCCGTTGATGTGACCATCGGCGTAGGCCTGCTGGGCACGCAGGTCCAGTACCGTGGCACCCTGATTCATCATGCGGATGGCGTCCTGCGGCATCACCGACGCGGTGTTCTGCGTGCGCAGGCGCAGCTCGTAAAACAGCACTGCGACCAGGGTGATGACCGCGAGGGCCACGGGCCACGGGTTGTGGCTGGTGTATTCGAGCAATCGATCCATGGGGTCATGCGGAAAGGGGGCAGGGGCTCAGCCGTGCATTATAGACTGTGCTGATGCACCTTTACGCTCCGCGAGCTGGCCGAACGCTTCTGCTGCTGGGCGTGCTGGCACTGCTGCCAGCGGCGACCGGATGGGCCGGCGAGGCCCCGACAGCGCCGGCAGCGAAGACCAGCTCCGGCCACCCGGGGCGCTCCGGGCACTCTGCTCGCCAGGCTCGGCGCCGGTCCGCCACGTCGGGCTCGCGCGATGCGCAGACCCGCGGGCAGCTGCGGGCGTTGCAGGAGAGAATGGCGCAGATGGCGGCGCAGAACAGTCGCGATGCGATCGCGCGTGAGCGCCTCACCGGCCAGCTGCGCACCGCGGAGCTCTCGCTCAGCCGCCAGCGCGCGGCGCTTGCGCAGACCGAGCAGGCGCTGGCCGAGCAGAACCAGCATCGCTCCGCGCTTGCGTCCGAGCGTGCACAGATGGCGCATGAGCTCGAGATGGCGCGCGCCGGCCTGGCCGATGAGATACGGGGCGCCTACCTGCTCGATCGTCAGGGGCCTTTGCAGCTGCTGCTGAACCAGAAGAACCCGCTCGCGGGTGCCCGCCTGCTGGCCTATTACGGTTATTTCAGCCGTGCCGGCGCGGCCCGGATCGCGCGCATCACGGCGGATGTGCAGCAGCTCGATACCCTCGATGTACAGCTCGCACAGCAGCAGACCGCCCTGGCATCGCTGCAGAGCCAGCAGCAGAGCGAGCTGCAGCAGCTCGCCGCCGCTCGCGGGCAGCGTCAGCGCGTGTTGGTGAGTCTGACCTCACGCGTGCAAAGCCGCGAGCAGCAGCTCTCCGCCCTGCAAAGCCAACAGGCGGCGCTCGAGCGGCTGCTCGAGCGGCTGCGCGCGCAGGCCCTGCAGCAGCAGTCGATGCAGGCCCGGGCTCGGGCCCTCCCGATACCCTCGCCCGAGCCGCAGGACTTCGCGAGCGTCTTCGGCCGGCTGCGCGGGCAGCTGGACTGGCCGGTGCAGGGACGCGTCGCGGCGATGTACGGTCAGCGCAGCGGCAGCGGTGTCCCCTGGGACGGCATGCTGATCGACACCGCGCGCGACTCCCCGGTGCGCGCCGTGGCCGCCGGGCGCGTGGTCTATGCCGACTGGCTGCCGGGCCTGGGGCTGCTGATGATCGTGGACCATGGTGCGGGCTACCTCAGTCTGTATGGACATAACGACCGCCTGTACCGCACGGTCGGTGCACAGGTGATGGCCGGCGAGGTGATCGCAGCCGCCGGCGACACTGGCGGGCGCCCCTCTCCGCAGCTGTATTTCGAGATCCGGCGCGATGGCAGGCCGGTCGATCCGGCGCCCTGGTTCAGAGCACACGCACCCGCGCCCTGAGCTCGGTGAGCGACCTCGGGTCGGAGTGGGGGGCTTGTCGCGGAATCGGTAGTCGAAAAGCGACCTGCATCAAGGACCGCCGCGGCCGCTGGCGCGATTCTGTACCGACAGAAGAATCCCAGGAGCCGATTTGAGCACTTCCGCAGAGGGCCGGGGCTCGGCCAGGTCCCGGAAGGGCGCCGACGGGCGTCCCTCCGAAGCTCGGGCGACAGGCCAGCGCAAGGACGGCGCTGGCCGCGCGTCCAGATCAGACGAGACGACAAACGGTAGCGGCCCCGTGAGCTCGCCCGAAGGCCGCGCTGAGGCGCGTGCTGAAGGGCGCGAAGTGCGCATCGGCGGCGCCTGGACTTCGCTCGAGCCCTATGTCCAGGTGTTGCGGGCGCTGCTGCCCCGTATCAGCCATCTGAGCGTCTTCAACGCCAGTGGCGAGCTGCATTGGTCCTCGGAAATGGCCGTGGATCCTGAGCTCATGAGCCTGATTCCCGAGACGCTCGAGGCCGCTGCGAGCGATCCCAGTGCGCCCGGCCAGCAGCGCATGGCCGGTCACGAGCAGGCGTATCTGTTCTGGTTGCGCCGCGACGATGGCGTTCCCGACACCGCCCCCTTCGCGGTGGTGGCGATCGGCTGCCGTCCGGGCGGCGCCGAGGGTGACCGACGATCTTTCTCGTTCGTGCATGCGCTGGTCAAGCCGGCGATCGAATGTCTGCGCCGCGAGCTAATGGCGCGCGAGGAGATCCTGACGCTGCACACCTCGCTCCTGGAGCAGGACAGTGATCTGGAGATGCTGCTGTCGGTGTCGGGCAGCGAGAACAAGCCCGAGGCCGTGGGCGATCTGAAGGCCATCGTCGCCAGTGCCACCGAGCATCTGCGGGCGGGACTTGCGGCGATGATCGTGCCGGAGAATGGCATCGCGCTGGTGCAGCCCTCGGACAAGGAGCCGCTGGAGACTTCGCTGGTCGTCAAGGCGCACCGGCACCTGCTCTCCATGGCCAAGGCGCGCCGCCAGGCCGTCATCGTCAACAACATGCCGCTGCCGGCCGGCAGCGCCAGCATCTATCGTGTGCTCGCGGCCCCGATCCTGCGTGCCGATGGCACCGCGGTGGGCGTGCTGGCGCTGTTTCGCGCCGAGAGCGCCGCGGAATTCACCCCGCACCATGGGCGGCTCACGGAGCTGCTGGCGCGGCGCATTGCCTCCATCATCGCGCACAGCTACGACGCATTGACGGGCCTTCTGACGCGCCCGGCCTTCGAGCAGCGCGTGCGACGCTCGCTCGAGGAGAGTGCCGCGACGCTCGCCAGCTGGAGCGCGCTGTACATCGACATCAATCGCCTGCATCTGATCAACGACAACTGCGGCATGCACGTCGGCGATCGCGTCATCGCGCAGCTCGGCGAGCTGATCCGCGCGCGCGTGCCCCCCGGTGCGCTGGCGGGCCGCATCTCCGGCGACCGCTTTGCGATCCTGCTGCCCACGGCCGTCCCTGGTGCCACACAATTCGCCGAGGCGCTGCGCGCTGGGGCCGAGGAGTGCGGCCGCTCGCTCGGCGATGGCAAGGTGCAGGTGTCCATCAGCATCGGTATCGCCGCGATCGAGGCGCGCTTCAAGGAGTTCGTACACGCCTTCGCGGCCGCGGAGACGGCCTGCAAGGCCGCCAATGACCGCGGGCGCAACCGCGTCGAGGTCTATCGCGAGGCCGACGAGAGCATCGTGCGCCGCTTCAGCGACATCAATCTCATCAGCGATCTGCGCGCAGCGGTGGCCGAGCAGCGCCTGCAGCTCAATGCCCAGGCCATCGTGCCGCTGCATGGCCAGGGCCCGGCGCACTTCGAGATCCTGCTGCGCATGATCGACGAGAAGGGGGCCGTGGTGGGGCCCGATCATTTCATGTCCGCGGCCAAACGCTACCAGCTCATGCCGACCATCGATCGCTGGGTCATCGGTCGCGCCATCGAGATGCTGCGTCCGCACGCGAAGCTGCTCGAGTCCGGCTCGACGGTGTTCGCGATCAACTTCTCCGGCCAGTCGCTGCAGGATGCAGACTTCACCGAGCATGTCGCCAAGCTCATCGAAGAGAGCGGCATCAATCCTGCCGCCCTGTGCTTCGAGCTCACCGAGAGCGCCGCGATCGGCAACCTCGCGCGCGCCGAGACCCTGATGCGGCGCCTGCGCAAGCTCGGCTGCAACATTGCGCTGGATGATTTCGGCACCGGCCTGTCCTCCCTGGCGTATCTGCGCACCCTGCCCATCGGTATCCTCAAGATCGACGGCAGTTTCGTGCGCGACGTGCTGAAGGATTCGCGCGCCGAGTCGATGGTGCAGACCATCGCGCAGCTCGCGCGCGCGATGTCGCTCGTGACCGTCGCCGAGTACGTGGAAACCGACGAAATTCGCGCACGCGTCACGGCGCTGGGTGTGGATTTCGGTCAGGGATTTGCGATCGGCAAGCCCGAGCCGCTCACCGAGGTGCTCGCCGAGCTGCCGTTGCACGTGGCCGCCGCCGCACCCCATGGTGTCTGGCCGCCTGCGCCGGATGCGACGCTGGCCGGCAATGCCTGAGGCTGCGCTTACGGCGGCGCTGTTAGCGGCGCCGTACGACGCGCTGATGCTTTGCAGCGCCAAATGCAGGGTTTTCCCGCTGCGTAGCGATGTGTAGTATCCGCTGACATGCCAACCCGAAACGCGCTGACATCACTCTCGTCCTTTGTCCTACCGCTGGCGCTTGGACTGGCGCTCGCGCCCTCGGTCCAGGCAGCCGGCAGCGCCGCCCCGGCCGCCCCGGCCGCGCTGGCGAGCGCTGCGCGCCAGGCAGCGACGGCAGCTGCAGCGCCGACCGATCCGGCGGCGCAGTTGCAGGCGGCCGCCAAGGCCAGCGGCAGCGGGGCATTGCCGCCGCAGGACCTGCAGCTGTTCGCCGAGGTGCTGCAACGCGTACGCGAGAATTACGTCGGCCCTGTCGATGACCACAAGCTCATGCAGGCCGCCATCCGTGGCATGGTCGAGTCGCTCGATTCGCACTCGACCTTCCTGAGCGACGACGAATTCCAGGACATGCAGGTCACCACCAGCGGTGCCTATGCGGGCATTGGCGTGGAGGTCGCCGCGGCCAAGGACGGCGTCAGCATCACGCATCGCATGCCGGGCTCGCCGGCAGAACACGCCGGGCTGCGTGCCGGTGACACCATCGTGAGCATCGATGGTCTGGCCATCGACCCCAGCAACATCAACGCGGCCATCGACCGCATGCGCGGCGTCGAAGGCAGCACCATTCACCTCGTCGTGCGCCGCACCGGGTCGAGCGCGCCGCTGTCGTTCGCGATCCGCCGCGCCGAGGTGCATCTGGTCAGTGTCGAGGCCGAGCGGCTCACGAGCGACTACGGCTATCTGCGCATCACCAGCTTCACCGACAGTACGGCCGACGAGCTCGAGGATGCCGTGCAGCACTTGGAGCGCGGCGCCCCGCACCGGCTCAAGGGTTTCGTCATCGACCTGCGCAACAATCCCGGTGGCGTGCTCGACTCGGCGATTCGCGTGGCCGACGACTTTCTGAACTCCGGCACCATCGTCAGTGCTCGCGGTCGCACCGACGAGGCAAATTTCCGCGTGAACGCCACGCCCGGCGATATCACGCATGGGGCGCGCCTGATTGTCGTGGTCAACGGCGGCTCGGCCTCGGCTGCCGAGGTGCTCGCGGCCGCGCTGCACGACAATGGGCGTGCCACCCTCATCGGGCGGCGCACCTACGGCAAGGGCACGGTGCAGACGATCATGCCCATGGCCTACGGCACGGCGCTCAAGATCACGACCTCGCGCTACTACACCCCGGCCGGCGTATGCATCAACGGCATCGGCATCGTGCCCGATGTATTGCTCAAGGGCCCCGAGCAGGTGCCGGCCGATCTGGATGAACCGGCCGATACCCGGCAGCTCACCACGCGCGGCAATGGCGGGCCCGCCGATGCCGCGGCGCCCGCGCCCGTCGGCGCTCTTGATGCGGCTGGCGCCGGCGCGGCTGGCACTACCGGTACCACAGGCACCGCAGGCGCGAGTGCGCGCAACGTGTCGGTGACGACGGTGCTGCCCGCTACCCCGGGCGATGATACGGCCGCGGCCACGGCCGCACCGGCGACATCCGGCACAGGTGCGGATGCGACGCTGGCGCAGCGTGATCCGCAGGTGGGCCTGGCGCTCTCGCTGCTGCGAGGGGCGCATCCCGCTGGCGTGGCCTGGTCCGGCAACGGGGCCGCCGGCGGCTCCGTGCGCTGATCGCACCAGGGGCGCCGATCGCGCCCTGATCCGCGGCAAGCGCCTCACTCCTGCCTGTCTCGCATGGGCCTGCTGAATTCGGCGGCCGACCTGCTGCTGCATCTGCCCGAGCACCTCTCGGCGCTGCTGGCGCTCTATCACCTCTGGCTCTATGCCATCGTATTCGCGGTGATTTTCGCCGAGACCGGCTTCGTGGTGACGCCGTTTCTGCCGGGTGACTCGATGCTGTTCGCGCTCGGCGCCCTGACCGCGGTGGATCGCAGCGGCACGCTGCACATCGGCTGGCTGCTGCTGCTGCTGATCGCTGCCGCGGTGGCCGGCAACAGCGTGAACTACGCCGTGGGGCGCGCGATCGGCCCGAAGGCATTCAGTGGCCGCTATCGCTTCTTTCGCCTGGAGTACCTGCAGCGCACCGAGGCGTATTTCCGCCGTTACGGCGGCGCGACGGTACTGCTGTCGCGCTTCGTGCCGATCGTGCGCACCTTTGCTCCCTTCGTGGCGGGCATCGGGCGCATGCCGCAGTGGCGCTTTCAGGCCAGCAATCTCGGCGGCGGCGCGGGCTGGGTCGCGCTGTTCCTGCTCGGCGGCTACGGCTTCGGCAATCTGCCCTGGGTCCGTCAGCACTTCGGCATCATGACGCTGCTGATCGTGGGGGTGTCGCTGGTGCCGCTGGCCGGCCTCGTGCTTCGGGGAGGCGCTCGACGCAGCGGGTAACGTGTGACGATCACTCACACGACGCAGGTCAGCGGCGGCGCGGCGCCCGCTCAGGTGGCCCGGCAGCGGTCTCGCGGCTAAGCTTGCCGCAAATCAAATAAGCGGCCAGTCAGCCGCTCCCGGGAGGACGATTGGCAGCCAATCCGCAGTCTGCCCCGGCAACGGGCCGGGAATTGACGCTACGGGGCCTGATCCTCGGTGGCTTCATCACCCTGGTGTTCACCGCCGCCAACGTGTACTTCGGGCTGAAGGCCGGGCTTACGTTCGCGACCTCGATTCCAGCCGCCGTCATCTCCATGGCCGTCCTGCGCAGCTTTCGCGGGGTGACGATCCAGGAGAACAACATCGTGCAGACGGTCGCTTCGGCCGCCGGCACCTTATCGGCCATCATCTTCGTGCTGCCGGGGCTGGTCATCATCGGCTGGTGGACGGGATTTCCCTACTGGAGCTCGATGCTGATCTGCGCGCTGGGCGGCATTCTCGGGGTGATGTACTCGATTCCGCTGCGTCGCGCGCTGGTGACGCAGTCGGACCTGCCCTATCCCGAAGGCGTGGCCTGCGCCGAGGTGCTGAAGGTCGGTGGCGGTGCCGATTCCCACGCCTCCGCGGTCGATGATGCGCGCACCGGCCTTGCCGCGGTCGTCTGGGGATCGATCCTCTCGGCAGCCTTCGCCCTCATAGTCGCCACGCGCATCTTCGCCAGCGATCTGGCGCGCTCCTTTCGCGTGGGTGTGCGCGGCGGGGTGAGCGGGTTCGATTTTTTCCTGTCCTTTGCGCTCTTCGGCATCGGGCATCTGGTCGGACTCTGGGTCGGCGTCGCGATGGGGGTCGGAGCGCTCATTGCCTGGGGCTGGGGTGTACCCCACTACTCTGCGCTTGCTCACAGCGCGGCGGCACCGGCGGCGCTCGCGGCCAGCACCTGGAGTCACCAGGTGCGCTTCGTCGGTGCCGGCACCATTCTCGTCGCGGCGATCTGGACGCTCGCGAAGCTGGTGCGTCCGGTCTACGCAGGGCTCGCATCTGCGCTCGCAGCCTCGCGGGCGCGTCGCGCCGGCACCCAGGCAACCATGCCACGCACCGAACAGGACATTCCAATCGGCATGGTCGGGGCCATCACGCTCGTGTGCATGATCCCGATCGCGGTGCTGCTCGCGAGCTTTGACAGCGGCGGTGTACTCACCGGACACATGACCTCACTGGTGGTGGGCGGCGTCATCTACATCGCGCTCATGAGTTTCTTCGTCTCCTCGGTCTGCGGCTACATGGCAGGGCTCATCGGTGCCTCCAACAGCCCGCTCTCGGGCATTGGCATTCTCGCCGTCATCGGTGCCTCCCTGCTGCTGCTGTGGGGGGTGCGCTCGAGCCTGCCGGCGGGATCCGAGCGAGCGCTGGTCGCCTATGCACTGTTTGTCACGTCCGTGGTGTTTGCGGTCGCCACCATCGCCAACAACAACCTGCAGGATCTGAAAACCGGGCAGCTGGTGGATGCGACGCCCTGGAAGCAGCAGCTCGCACTGGTCATCGGCGTCATCGCCGGCGCGCTCATCATTCCGCCGATCCTCGACCTGCTCAATCATGCCTATGGATTTGCAGGCGCCGTGGGCGCAGTGCGCGAGCACGCGCTGCCGGCGCCCCAGGCCGGACTGATCTCGGCGCTGGCACAGGGCGTACTGCAGAACAACGTCGACTGGAGCCTGATCGAAGTCGGCGTGGGAATCGGCATAGTCGTCATCGTGATCGACGAGGTGCTGCGCCGGGTCACCCGGGGCGCGCATCTGTCGGCGCTCGCGGTGGGCCTCGGCATCTATCTGCCGACTCAGAGCACGTTGATGGTGGTGATCGGGGCGATTGCCGGCTGGTACTTCGACCGACGCGCCGAGCGCCGCGCCGCGCCTGAGCGCATCAAACAGCTCGGCGTGCTGCTTGCCTCGGGCATGATCGTCGGCGAGGGACTGATCGGCGTGCTGATTGCGGCGCTCGTGGCGTTCTCCGGCAAGGACTTCCCGCTATCGCTCGTCAGCGATCACTTCGCCGACCAGGTCGCCACCATCCTCGGGCCCATGGCCTTTGCGCTGACCATTCTGCTGATGTACCGCTGGGTGGCGCGGCTGCGCAGCTGAAGCTGCCCGACGCGCCGGTCACGTGATGCCCGGCTCGCTCGCCGCGACGGCGCTGGCCTTCTGGCGGCTCATGATGGCGGCAAACAGCAGGCCGGCCTCATAGAGCGCGTACATCGGCAGGCCCATCGAGATCTGCGACAGCACGTCGGGGGGGGTGAGCGCTGCGGCGATGATGAACACGATGATGAGCACGTAGCCGCGCGCCTTGCGCAGCTTCTGAAGACTGACGAGGTTCGTCAGCACCAGCAGGACCACCGCGACCGGTGTTTCGAAGGCAACGCCAAAGCCCACGAACAGGTGGAAGACGAAGCTCAGGTAGTTGTTGATGTCGGCCATCAGCTGCACATTGTGCGGCGTGGTGGCGACGAAAAACCGGAACACCAGTGGCAGGATCACCTCGTAGGCGAACCCCACGCCGAGATAGAACAACAGGATCGCGGACACCAGCAGCGGAACTGCGAAGCGCTTTTCGCGCCGGTACAGCCCGGGGGCCACGAATGCCCACACCTGGTAGAGCACGTACGGCATGGCCACCAGCAGCCCGACGATGAACGCGAGCTTCAGCGGCGCGGTGAAGGTGCCGGTCACCGTCGTTGCGATCAGCTTCTGGCCGGGGGGCAGCTTCGACACCAGCGGCGTGGAGAGCAGGTCGAAGAGCCGGTTCGAATAGATCGCGCACGGAATGAAAGCGATCATGACGGCGATGAAGGCACGCATCAGCCGGCCGCGCAGCTCCAGCAGATGAGACATCAGAGTGCCTTCCGGCAGCGCTTCGGGCGTGTCGCTCATAGCCTGCCGTCAGGCGGCCAGAAGGCGGTCTGATGAGGAGCAGGGAAATCCGGGTCCTGCGCGCCCGCCTCGCCTTCAGCCCCGGCAGCACCTGCGGCGCCGCCAGTGCCTGCGGCGCCTGCGGATTCTGCGACGCCGTTGGTTGTGGCAGCGGCCGCAGACGCGGAGGCTGGCGCAGCGCCGGCGGCGGTGGGGGCAGTGCTCGTCGATGCAGGGATGGGCGGCGGCTCGGTGATCGGCGGCGGCTGATATGGGTGGAAGGCCGCCGGATAGGTGTCGGCCAGCCCCATCTCCGGCAGCGGCGGTCCGGTCATCGGCGCAGCGGGCTCGCTGCCCGCGACCGCGGTGGGCTGCAGCGGCGCGGGCGGGCCCATGGGACGCGGGTCAATGCGCGCTTGGGGCGGACCCGGCGGTTGCGCGCCGGCCTGCGCCGTGGAGCTGTCGGCGGTCGGACGCGGCGTCGCGCCGCCGTTGCCGGGGCGAGCGCCTGGGCGCGAGGAGAACTCGGGGCCGAGATCCACGCTCTCACGCAGCGTGTGCGATTCCTGCTCGAGCTGCTCGCGAAACTGGCGCGCCATGCCACGCGCGCGCCCGATCCAGCGGCCGATGGTGTTGGCGAGCTTGGGGAGCTTCTCAGGCCCCAGCACCACCAGCGCGATGCCGAAGATGAGCAGGATCTCGGAAAAATCGATTCCGAACATGGCCGGCCGCAGGTTTTAGTGAAGGCGCGGACGCGCCCGTACGCTCAGGCGTGCGGCGCGGCCTTTTGCTCATTGACGGGTGGAGGCGCAGGCTTGCTGACCGCAACCTCCGGAAACTCCGCGTCCTTGCTTGCCGGTCCCTGAATCTGCTTGGCCTGCTCCTCGGTCTCACCGTCGTGCATGGCCTTTTTGAAGCCGCGAACGGCCGCGCCCAGGTCCGGACCGATCGTCTTGAGCTTCTTCACGCCGAACACCAGCACCACAATCAGCAGGATGATCAGCAGATGTCGAGGGGCAAACAGATCCATGGCACGCTCCGGTCAAACTCGGTGGGCCTTCCCGGCCAATAGTCGATCATAGGCCATTTGGCATTGCACCACTAAATGTGGCGGCAGATCACAGTATTGCAAGGAAAACTGCGCTGCTGCGTGTTGGCCCATGCGCCTGGTTCCTGTTGGACACGCCTCAGGTGGCGTGGTTCTCGCCGCCCCCGCCCGGCCTAACCCTGCCTCGGCCCCTGCGCCTGCGCCGCGCCCGGTTCATCCGTGCCCGCTTCGCCCCCCGCGGTGCCGCCGCCGCTTGCCAGCCAGAATGTGACGGGGCCGTCATTGATGAGCGCCACCTGCATGTGGGCCCCAAACTGGCCGCTCGCCACCGGTGCATGTGCAGCACGGGCTGTGTCGAGCAGATGCTCGAACAGCGGCGCCGCCTGCGCGGGCGTGGCCGCGGTGGAGAATCCAGGACGATTGCCCCGGCGCGTGTCGGCCACGAGTGTGAACTGCGGCACGAGCAGCAGACCGCCGCCGGTGTCGCGCAGGGAGCGATTCATGCGTCTCTGTGCGTCGGCGAATACGCGGTAGTCGAGCAGTCGCTGCAGCAAGCGCTCGGCGCTGGCGGCGTCGTCGCTGGCCACGATGCCGATGAGCGCCAGCAGTCCGTGCCCGATGACGCCCACGACGCGGCCATCGACGCGCACACTGGCTTCGAGCACGCGCTGAATGAGCGCGATCATGCGGGCGCCATGGCGCGGACGATGGTGCCCACCGCCGGCACTGCAGTGGCAAAAGCGTTGTGCAGACCGTACACTTTGCGCCCGCTTTTTGTCCTGTCTGCCTGTCCTTGCGCCTGGAGCCGGTATGTCGTTGTCGCGCCCACTGATCGCTGTCACTCTCGCCCTGGCATTCTCGGTCAGTGCCACGGCCTTCGCGGCGGGAGACGCGGCCCGGGGCAAGGTGCTCTCGTACACCTGCCTGGGCTGTCACGGCATCGAGGATTATCGCAACGCGTATCCGGACTATAACGTGCCCCGCCTGGCCGGGCAGCATGCCGACTACATCGTCGCGGCCCTCAAGGAATACAAGGATGGCGAGCGTCAGCACGCCACCATGCAGGTGCAGGCCGCAACACTCTCCGATCAGGACATGGCCGACATCGCTGCCTACTTCGCCAGCGAGGCCGCCGTGAAGCCCGAGGCGAGCAGCGCTGCCGTGCCGGCCAAGGTATCGCAGCTATGCGTTTCCTGCCACGGCAAGGACGGCGTCGGAGTGACCTCGGCCTATCCGTCGCTGGCGAACCAGCAGGCGAGCTACATCGAGCAGGCAATCGATGAATACAAGGATGGCGAGCGCAAGAACGCCGTCATGGGCACGTTCGTGCCGAGCCTCAGCGCACAGGACATCTCCGAGATTGCCGACTACTACGCGGCCCAGACGCCGGGCCTGAAGACGCTCGAGCGGCAGCTGACCTTCCTGTCTTCGAAGTAAGCAGGCGCGTGCCCGCGGCGCCGGGGCGGCGCCAGGCGCCAAGCCCGCCGCGCTATCCGAGCAGATGCGCCAGGAAGCTCGCGGCCGCGCTGTGGTAGGCCATTCGTGCCGAGCGGCGCTCGAACTGACCGGCCTCGCGCGCGGCCAGATACTGCACCGACACGCCCTGTGAGCGCAGGCCCTCGCGCAGTTGTGCGGCCTCATAGGCCGGAGCCGCCGCCGCGCCAAGACCCTGGACCAGCAGTACGGGGCTGCGGATCGAGGGCACATTGACCAGATCCTGCAGCGGCGGGGGGAAGGCGGCGACGGCGCCCTGCAGCCGGTCGGCATACTGCGCGAGCGATTGCAGGGCCAGATAGGCGCCGAATCCCTCCCCCAGCAGCGCCACGTGTTCGCGATCGAGTCCCGGCTGCAGGCTGATCCACACCAGCAGTGAGCCGACATCGC
This sequence comes from Steroidobacteraceae bacterium, assembly GCA_035502275.1. Classification (GTDB taxonomy): domain Bacteria; phylum Pseudomonadota; class Gammaproteobacteria; order Steroidobacterales; family Steroidobacteraceae; genus FEN-1191. The sequence continues at coordinate 70,127 of DATJUN010000097.1, read as the reverse complement.
GTACCGCATCCGCGCGCAGCGGCCCCGCGCCGGCGGCGGCCAGTTCCGCGCCGAGTCCGGAGGAGCCGCGCACGTTCGGCGCGATCACCACGTAATCGAGCTCATGCACCAGGTACTGGATCAGTGGCGCATAGCGCGGGCGACACTCGTTGCCCTCGCCGCTGCACAGCCATACGACCACCGGTCGCGGGCCGCCCGCCGCGGCACCGCCTGGCGCGGGCTCATAGACCAGGGCGGGCAGTTCGCGTGCGACGCCCCCGGGCCGATCCCAGGTCGGAAAGGTCAGCATGCGTGGCTGCACGAAGCTGCGCACGTCGACCGGGCCGGTCTCGCTCTGAGTCCAGCGCGTCAGGGCACCGCTGGCGGGCTCGAGCACATAGACATCCGCGGGGGATTGGGGGGATTCGACCGTCAGCGCGAGCCGCCGGCTGGTGGCATCGAAGCTCAGCGGGCCGATGACACCGGCAGGTACGGAGACGATTGGTGTCTCCAGGCGGCGCTGCTGGTCGAGGAGACGCAGGTGGCTGACGCCGCTCTGATCAGCGAGCGTATAGGCGATATAACGGCCATCGGGGCTCGCGGCGAACTGCTCCACGTCCTCGCTGCCGGGTGCACTGAGCACCTGCCAGTGCCCGGTGATCGGATCGACCTGGACCAGCTGCAGGAAGCGTTGTGAGCCGCCGCCGGCCAGCGCGTGCGTGAGCAGCAGCAGGCTGTGGCCGTCGGGTGCAAAGCGTGCCGACGCGGCCTGCAGCACTGCGCCGGCAGTGCCGGGGCTCGCGTTGTGGCGCTGATGGGCATGCGCTCGGCCGCTCGCGGCCTGCCCCGCGAGGCTCACGGGCGCGAGCTCGCCGGTGGACACATCCACGATCTGCAACGCGGCCTCGGCTGTGGGCGCCGCCGCCGTGGCGGCAGCACCGAGCAGCAGATGGCGCTCGTCTGCCGACCAGCCCTCGATGCGCCAGCTCATGCCCGGCACGGCCGCCGCGATCAGTCGCGGCGCGGCGCCCGCCTGGCGCATGTCGAGCAGGTACACGTCCATGGCTGCGGGCGTGCGGCGATTGCTCAGAAACGCAAGCTGTGCGCCGTCGGGCGACCAGGCGAGTTCAGCTTCTTCGTATTGGCCGTCCGTCAGGGGCTGCAGGGAGTGCGCGCGCAGATGCTGCAGATACAGCCGCGTGGTGCCGGAAGTCTCCTGGCCGAGATAGACCAGTGTGTCGGCGTCCAATGGCCGCGCCGCGGCCTCGAGCACCCCGCCCGGGGCGAAGCTCAGCTGCGCGCGCATGCCCAGCGGGGCGGCCACGCGATGCACCTGCGTGGTGTCGCCGAAGCGCGTGGTGATCAGCAGGCTCCCATCGGCCATCCAGTCGACGAAACGTGCCGCACGCCACTCGAGGTAGGGCTGCAGCGAGGCGCGAAAGGGAGCCGCCGGTTCGGCAAGTCCGTCGCGCAGCAGCGCGGGGACCGGCGGCACGGACGCCGGGGTCTGGGTGGCGGCGAGCGTGGTGGCGCCGGGCGTGGCAGCGCCGCAGATCAGGCTTGCACACAGCAGGCCAGCGCAGAGCACGGCTGCAGTCAGTGCGCGCGGCGCGGAGACGGTGATCGCGATACGAATGCCAGACATGATGCGCTTGAAAGGCTCCATGGTAGGGGAGCGGGGCCTTGCGGTGTACTTTTTTTGCCTGCAAGGTGGCCCCATGCAGGCGCAGGCGTCCGAAGCTCAGGCACTCATCGCGGACGCCTCCGAGCTCGGCGTGGCACTCTCGCTGGCGCAGGCGGCGCAGCTGCTACAGCTGCTCGATGAGCTCACGCACTGGAGCCGCGCCTACAACCTCACGGCGATCCACGAGCGCGAGGCGATGGTGCGCGCGCACCTGCTCGACAGCCTGGCGGCACTCACGGATCTCGCGGGCAACCGCATCCTCGATGTCGGCACCGGCGCAGGATTCCCCGGACTGCCGCTGGCGATCGTATCGCCCGAGCGGGAGTTCACGCTGGTCGATGCGGTGGCCAAGAAGATCCGCTTCGTGAATCACGCCTGTCGCCAGCTGGGACTCAACAATGTGCAGGCCGTGCACGCACGCGTGCAGTCGCTGACCCCGACCGCGCCCTTCGATACGATTCTGGCGCGCGCCTATGCGGGATTGCCCGCGCTGCTCGCCGATGTGCAGCGACTCGCCGCGCCGGGTACGCGCGTCGTGGCGTTGAAGGGCGTCTATCCGCACAAGGAGCTCGCGCGGCTGCCGGCCGGCTGGCGCCTTGACCAGGTGCGCAGCCCGAGGATTCCGGGACTCTCCGCCGAGCGCCACATCCTGCACCTCGTGCCCGTGGGGAAGGCGGTGTCCGCTGAGCGAGAGGCTCTCTCGGCGCACGCGCCTGTAGTACCGCCGCGTCAGCGGCTAGACTAGCCGCGTCATGAAGCGCGTCATCGCGGTGGCGAACCAGAAGGGCGGGGTCGGCAAGACCACCACCGCCGTGAATCTGGCCGCCTCCTTCACGGTGATGCGACGGCGTGTACTGCTGATCGATATCGATCCGCAGGGCAATGCCACCACCGGGTGTGGGGTGGACAAGCGCGCCATCGAGCGCGGCGCCTGCGAAGTGCTGCTCGGGGAATGCAGCGCCGAGGCCGCGCTGCTGCGTCTGAGCGCGCGTGACCAGGCGGCTGCCCCAGCGGCCATGGCCATGGACGACAGCGCAGCACCGTTGCAGCCGCTCTCGCTGCTGCCCGCCAACCAGGACCTGACCTCCGCCGAGGTACGCCTGCTGGCGCTGCCCGCCGGACGCGAGCAACGGCTGCGCCAGGCACTCGCGCCGATCCGCAACCGCTTTGATCTCATCCTGATCGACTGTCCGCCGGCGCTGAACATGCTCACCGTGAATGCGCTGGTGGCAGCCGATGCCGTGGTCATCCCGATGCAGTGCGAGTATTACGCGCTCGAGGGACTCTCCGCGCTGGTGGAAACCATCGAGCAGATCCAAGCCAGCGCCAATCCCTCGCTGCAGATCGAGGGGATCCTGCGCACGATGTTCGATCCGCGAAACAACCTGGCCAACGAAGTGAGCGCGCAATTGATGATGCACTTCGGCGACCGGGTGTTCCGCACCCTCGTGCCGCGCAATGTGCGGCTGGCCGAGGCGCCGAGCTTTGGACGGCCGGCGCTCGATCACGATCCCAATTCACGCGGGGCGCTGGCCTATCTGGCGCTCGCCGGAGAGATGCTGCGGCGGGAGGAGGAGACGGCAGGGGCAGCAGGCACGGCAGGTGTCGCAGGCACGGCAGGGGCCGCGGGCGCGGCAGGCGCCGCCGGCAGCGGTACCGACGCGATGGGCAGCGTCGGGGGCGCGGGGGCAGCGCCCCTGCGTGCGATCCCATGATGCAGAAGAAGCCGACGCTGGGACGAGGCCTCGCGGAGCTGCTGGGCACGCCGCGAGCCGCCACGCCGCTGGCCTCCATGGCGGAGGCCGCGGACACGAGCGCGCGGCCGCGCAGCGGCGAGGAGGCGCTCGCGCGCCTGCCCCTCGATCTGCTGCAGCGGGGCCGCTACCAGCCGCGCGTGGACATGCGACCCGAGAGCCTCGCGGAGCTGGCCGAATCGATCCGCTCGCAAGGGGTCGTGCAGCCGATCGTGGTGCGCCCGGTCGGGGAGCCCGATGCGCAGGGGGTGCAGCGCTACGAGATCATCGCCGGCGAGCGGCGCTGGCGCGCCGCGCAGCAGGCAGGGCTCAGCGAGATCCCCGCGATCGTGCGCCACATCGCTGATGAGGCTGCCATTGCGATGGCGCTCATCGAGAACATCCAGCGCGAGAATCTCAACCCGCTGGAGGAAGCACGGGCGTTGCAGCGGCTCATCGCCGAATTTGGCCTCACTCATCAGCAGGCTGCGCAGGCCGTGGGACGCTCGCGCGCGGCGGTCAGCAACCTGCTGCGCCTGCTGGAGCTGCCGGAGGAGGTCTGCGGGCAGCTCGAACAGCGTGCGCTCGAGATGGGGCATGCGCGGGCGCTGCTCGGACTGCCCTCACGCCGACAGCAGACCGAGGTGGCGCTGCTCGTGGCGCGCAAGGGTCTGTCCGTACGGGAAACCGAGGCTTTGGTGCGACGCATGATCGAGCCCGCGCGGGGGTCGTCCGATGCCGGGGATGGCGCGTCCGCGGTCGCGGTGGATCCGAATATTCAACGGCTGCAGGAGGACCTGGCCGAGCGGCTCGGCGCACGCGTGAACATCGAGCATGCGCGCGCTGGACATGGTCGCCTCGTCATCCGCTACAACAGTCTGGATGAGCTCGACGGCATCCTGAGCCACTTGCAGCCACTTTCTTGAAGCGGCCTGCCGCTCTCTCTATAATCGCGCCCCGCTTGTCGGGGCCGCCCTTGCCGACGTCCGCCGGGACCGGCTGCCGGATAAGTTAAAACCAGGCCACTCCCGCGCGCTTGGACAGCAGCCGGGGAGTGGTTTTTTATCGTCCGGAAGTCAGGTGCCGATCAGTAGTGAATCCGACGCCCGGCGCCTGGCCTATCGCGTCCTGCTGCTGCAGGGGCTGGTGGGTCTGGTCGTGGCGCTGGTGTGCCTGCTGTGGGGCCAGCGCGGCTTCATGTCGGCGCTGGCCGGCGCCGTCACCGGCGTGATCGCAAATTTGTACATGACGTTTCGTGGGCTGTCCCCGGCACGCACGCCGCAGGCTGCGCTCGGACGTCTGTACTTCGGCCAATTCATCAAGGTCGTTGTGACCTTGGGGCTGTTCGGCGTCGCGCTGGTGCTGTACCGGCATGGACGGCTGGTGCTCGGAGCGTTGCTGGCGGGCTATGTCGGTGTGCTGGTCGTGAGCTGGACCGTGCCGTTTCTTTCACTGCGGCGGGGTGCGCCCCGCGGCCCGCAGGCGGGACCGGGTGCGGGGCGCGGCGTGTAAGGCGCTTGGCGCGCCATTGAGTGCAATTCGATAGGGATCAGATAGAGCGGGAATGATGGCCGAGCAAGGCGAGTCAGCAACCGAGTACATGACTCACCATCTGAGTCACCAGACGGCAGTCATCGGCCATTGGACTTTCAATGTCGACACACTGCTGATGTCGACGCTGCTCGCCGTGGTGCTGGCGGCGATGTTCTATTTCGCAGCGCGTCGTGCGCGTGCCGATCGTGCGCCGACCGGGCTGACGTTGTTCGCCGAGTTCATCTACGACTGGGTCGATGGCCAGGTCGCCGAATCCTTTCACGGCGAGCGACGCTTCATGGACGCGCTGTCGCTGGCCCTGTTCACCTGGGTCGTATGCATGAATGCGCTCGACCTGCTGCCTGCGGACCTGCCCGATCGCGTCGCCGGCGTGTTCGGCGTGCACACCTGGCACGTGCTGCCCACGGCCGACGTCAACGACACCTTCGCGATGGCAGCGGTCGTCATCGTCATCGTCGTCATCGTCGGCATCGCGTCCAAGGGCATGGTCGGTTTTCTCGAAGAATGGATCGCCGCGCCCTTGGGCAAGAATCCGGCGTTGTGGATTCCGAACATCGTGTTGAACCTGCTCGAGCTGATCTCGCGCCCGGTGTCGCTGGCGCTGCGACTGTTCGGCAACATGTTCGCCGGCGAGCTGCTGTTCCTGCTGATCGCGCTGTTCACGCTGCATGGCCTCTCGCCCAGCGTCGGGGGCGCGGTGCTGTTCATCGTGCAACTGATCCTGGGCATCCTGTGGTCGGCATTCGACCTGCTGATCGCGCTGCTGCAGGGTTACATTTTCATGCTGCTGCCGATCGTCTACATCGCCATGGCCAAGGAGCATCACGGCTGAAGCGCCGGGCGATCCGCTGTTCGATTTGCTGTTCGATTAGATATAGAGAGATGACGAGGAGACGTTAATCCATGGATATCGCAACACTTCAGGCCTACACCGCGCTGGCGATCGGCCTCATGATCGGGCTTGCCGGCTGTGGAGCCTGCATCGGCATCGGCGTCATGGGCTCGAAGTTTCTCGAGGCCGCGGGACGCCAGCCCGAGCTGATGCCGATGCTGCAGGCGCGCATGCTGCTGCTGCTCGGCCTCATCGATGGCGATTTCTTCATCGCGATCGGTATGGCGATGTTCTTCGCCTACGCCAGCCCGCTGCTCTCGGCTGTGCAGGCACTGCACCATTAACAGTGCGATCCCTGGAGCAACCTTGCCGCGGAGTTAGGCGACGATGCTGACACCCAATGCCACTTTCATCGGGCAGATCATCGTATTTCTGCTGCTGCTGTGGTTCATCTACTCGTTCGTCGTACCGATGATCGCCAAGCCCGTCAACGAGCGCTACAAGAAGATCGCGGACGGGCTCGCGGCCGCGGAGGCGGGCCAGAAGAAGCTCGAGAGCGCCACGGCCGAGGCTACGACGATCGTGCGTGAGGCGCGCGAGCGTGCACGGCAGATCGAGGATGCGGCGCAGCGCCGCTCGCTCGAGGAGATCGAGGCGGCCAAGCAGGCCGCGCATGCCGAAGGTGCGCGCATCATCGCGGCCGGTCAGGCCGAGGCGGCCAACGAGGCCGCGCGCGCGCGCGACGCGCTGCGGCGCGAATTCGGCGCGCTGGTGGTGAGCGGTGCCTCGCAGTTGCTCGAGCGCGAGATCGATGCGCGTGCGCACGCTCAGCTGATCGAGCGGCTCACCGACGAGATCGCGCGGGGCTAGCGCTCCTCATGGCAGAACCGATCACCATTGCCCGACCCTACGCGCGCGCTGCCTTCGAGAGCGCGAGCGCGGCGGCGGCGCTGGCGCCCTGGGGCCAGTTCCTCTCACGCACCGCAACCTGGGTGCGCGATGCGCAGATCGAGCCGCTGATCGGCGATCCGCGCGTGCCGGCCACCGAGCTGATCGGACTGCTGCAGGAGCTGGCCGCGGCGGGTGCACCGGAAGGCGCCGCCGCTGCGAGCACGGGGCGCAACGACGCTGAGCCTGTCTCGCCGGCCGCGCCCTCCCAGTCGAGCCAGCCGGGCCAGCCCACCCGGCCGACGCTCTCGGCCGGGCAGCTGCAGGAGGAACAGCGCAATTTCCTCGCTCTGCTGGCGCACAACGCGCGCCTGCCGCTGTTGCCGGAGATTGCCGTGCAATACGAGGAGCTGCGGGCCGAGGCCGAGCGCATTGCCGACGTGGAGGTGAGCTCGGCGCAGGCGCTGAGCGCCGCTCAGTCCGCCGCCCTGAAGGGCGCGCTCGAGCGTCGCCTGGGCCGCGCGGTGCGCCTGCACGAGAACGTGGATCCGGCGCTGCTCGGAGGCGCCGTGGTGCGATTCGGGGACTTCGTGGTGGATGGCTCGCTGCGCCGGCGCGTGGAGCGCCTGGCGGCGAGCGTAACGGGCGGCTGATCCGGCCGTCCGGCACTCACAGACATTAAGGACATTGCCATGGCCATCAAGGCATCGGAAATCAGCGAGCTAATCCGCCAGCGGATCGAGCACTTCCAGGGCACCGCCGAGGCGCGCGACGTGGGCACCGTGGTGTCGGTGACAGACGGCATCTGCCGCATCCACGGCCTCGCCGACGTGCGCTACGGCGAGATGATCGAGTTTCCGGGCAATCTCTTCGGGCTGGCGCTGAATCTCGAGCAGGACAGCGTGGGCGCGGTGGTGCTCGGTGACTACAAGTCGATCAAGGAAGGCAACACCGTCAAGACCACGGGCCGCATCCTCGAGGTGCCCGTGGGTCCTGAGCTGCTGGGGCGCGTCGTGGATGCGCTCGGCACTCCGATCGACGGCAAGGGCGCGATCGGCGCCAAGGCCACCGCGGCGATCGAGCGCGTTGCCCCGGGTGTGATCTACCGCCGCTCGGTGAGCCAGCCCGTGCAGACCGGCTACAAGGCCATCGACTCGATGGTGCCGATCGGCCGCGGGCAGCGCGAGCTGATCATCGGCGATCGACAGACCGGCAAGACGGCTCTCGCCATCGACACCATCATCAATCAGAAGGGCTCGGGCATCCGCTGCATTTACGTCGCGATCGGACAGAAACAGTCCTCGATCGCCAACGTGGTGCGCAAGCTCGAGGAAAACGGCGCGATGGCGCATACCATCATCGTGGCCGCCGCGGCCGCGACTCCGCCCGCCATGCAGTACCTGTCCGCCTACAGCGGCGTGACCATGGGCGAGTACTTCATGGACAACGGCGAGGATGCGCTGATCATCTACGACGATCTGTCCAAGCAGGCCGTGGCCTACCGGCAGATCTCGCTGCTGCTGCGCCGCCCGCCGGGCCGCGAGGCATTTCCCGGCGACGTGTTCTACCTGCACTCGCGCCTGCTCGAGCGCTCCGCGCGCGTCAACGAGCAGTACGTGGAGATGGTGAGCAAGGGGCGCGTCAAGGGCAAGACCGGCTCGCTCACGGGACTGCCGATCATCGAGACGCAGGCCGGCGACGTGACGGCGTTCGTGCCCACCAACGTCATCTCCATTACCGACGGCCAGATCTTTCTCGAGACCGATCTGTTCAACTCCGGCATCCGTCCGGCCATGAACGCCGGCATCTCGGTGTCGCGCGTCGGGGGCGCGGCGCAGACCGACATCATCAAGCGCCTGGGCGGCGGTATCCGTCTCGCGCTGGCGCAGTACCGCGAGCTCGCCGCCTTCGCGCAATTCGCCTCGGATCTGGATGAGGCCACGCGCCGCCAGCTCGAGCGCGGCCAGCGCGTCACCGAGGTCATGAAGCAGCGCCAGTACGCGCCGATGTCGGTCGCCGAGATGGCGCTGTCGATCTATGCGGTCAACAACGGCTACATGGACAAGATCGACCGACGCCGCGTGGTGGAGTTCGAGGCCGCGCTGCAGGCGTTCGCGCGTTCCAGTCATCGTGCGGATCTGGATGCCATCAATGCCGAGCCGGTGCTGAAGAAGCACGAGGCCACGCTCAAGAAGATCTGCGACGCCTTCGCCGCCACGGGCAGCTTCGCCGCCTGATAGAGCCCAGGACCCAGAGACTCGCATGCCCGGCACCAAGGAAATCCGCACCAAGATCGCCAGCGTCAAGAGCACGCAGAAGATCACCAAGGCGCTCGAGATGGTTGCGGCCAGCAAGATCAGCCGCGCGCAGGAGCGCATGCGCCGCGCGCGGCCCTACGCGACGATGGCGCGGCGGCTGATCGCGCACCTGAAACAGGTGCACGCCGACTCGACGCATCCGTATCTGCTGGCGCGCGAGCCACACGCGGTCGGCATCCTCGTGATATCGACCGATCGCGGTCTGTGCGGGGCGCTCAATGCCAACGTGTTCAAGACGACGCTCTCGCTGGTGCGCGAGTGGCAGCAGAAGGGTGCGAGCGTCAGTCTGGACATCGTCGGCAGCAAGGGGCTGATCTTCTTCCGGCGGCTGGATCTGCCGATCGTGGCGAGCGTGACGGGACTGGGAGATCAGCCGCATCTGCGCGACCTCATCGGCCCGGTCAAGGTGATGCTCGATGCCTATCGCGATGGCAAGCTCGACCGCGTGTTCCTGGTGCACGCGCAGTTCGTCAACACCATGACGCAGCGGCCGCGCGTGCTGCAGCTGCTGCCGGTGGTCACGGAGGTCGAGAACGATACTGCGATGCCGGCGCACTGGGACTATATCTATGAGCCCTCGGTCGAGGAGCTGCTCGATGGGCTGCTGATGCGCTACATCGAGTCGCAGGTCTACCAGGGCGCGGTCGAGAGTGTCGCCTCGGAGATGGCGGCACGCATGGTGGCGATGAAGAGCGCCTCGGACAATGCGACCGACCTGATCGCCGAGCTGCAGCTGGTCTACAACAAGGCGCGGCAGGCCGGCATCACCAAGGAACTCGCCGAGATCGTCGGCGGCGCGGCAGCGGTTTAGCCGCAGAGGATGACACAGATGGCGAACACCAATACGGCGAAGGCGGAAGGCGCGAAGGCCACGGGCAGGATCACGCAGATCATCGGTGCGGTCGTGGACGTGGAGTTCCCGCGCGGTGCGATCCCGGGCATCTATGATGCGCTCAAGCTGGTAGATCGCGACCTGACGCTCGAGGTGCAGCAGGAGCTCGGCGACGGCGTGGTGCGCACCATTGCCATGGGCATCACGGAAGGGTTGCAGCGCGGTCTGGAAGTCCAGAACACGGGGCAGCCGATCTCGGTGCCGGTCGGCGAGGGTACGCTCGGGCGCATCATGGATGTGCTCGGTGCCCCACAGGACAATCGTGGTGAGGTGAAGACGCGCGAGCGCTGGCCGATCCATCGGCCCGCGCCTTCCTTCGAGGAGCAGGCCGGTGGCCAGGAGCTGCTGGTCACGGGCATCAAGGTCATCGATCTGCTGGTGCCGTTCTCCAAGGGCGGCAAGGTGGGTCTGTTCGGCGGCGCCGGCGTGGGCAAGACCGTCAACATGCTCGAGCTCATCAACAACATCGCCAAGCAGTACTCGGGTCTGTCGGTATTCGCGGGCGTCGGCGAGCGCACCCGCGAGGGCAACGATTTCTATCACGAGATGATCGAGTCGCAGGTCATCGACGTGAACAACCTCGCGAACTCCAAGGTCGCAATGGTCTACGGCCAGATGAACGAGCCGCCGGGCAATCGCCTGCGCGTGGCGCTCACCGGGCTGACCATGGCCGAATATTTTCGCGACGAGAAGCAGGCCAACGGCCGCGGTCGCGACATCCTGTTCTTCGTCGACAACATCTATCGCTACACGCTCGCGGGCACGGAAGTGTCGGCGCTGCTCGGGCGCATGCCCTCGGCAGTGGGCTATCAGCCGACGCTCGCCGAGGAGATGGGCGTATTGCAGGAGCGCATCACCTCCACGCGCACCGGCTCGATCACCTCGATCCAGGCGGTATACGTGCCGGCGGATGATCTGACCGACCCCTCCCCCGCCACGACATTCGCGCACCTGGATGCCACCGTGGTGCTCGATCGACAGATCGCGGCGCTCGGCATCTATCCGGCGGTGAACCCGCTCGATTCGACCAGCCGCCAGCTCGACCCGCTCGTCGTGGGCGAGGAACATTACAACACGGCGCGCAGTGTGCAGGCCGTGCTGCAGCGCTACAAGGAGCTGCAGGACATCATCGCGATCCTTGGCATGGACGAGCTGTCCGAGGAGGACAAGCTCAGCGTGTACCGCGCGCGCAAGATCCAGCGCTTCCTGTCGCAGCCGTTCAACGTCGCCAAGGTGTTCACCGGCCAGGACGGCAAGATCGTGGCGCTCAAGGATACGATCCGCGGCTTCAAGGGCATCCTCGGCGGTGAGTTCGACGCGCTGCCCGAGCAGGCCTTCTACATGGTGGGCACCATCGAAGAGGCCATCGAGAAAGCCAAGACGCTGCAGTAGCAGCGTCGCGGCCCAGCGTCGCGCACAGCAGGTACGGGACATCCATGGACAGCACCATCCACGTCGACATCGTCAGCGCCGAGGGCGACATCTATGCCGGCCCCGCGAAGGTGGTGTACCTGCCGGCGCAGGAAGGCGAGATCGGCGTCTATCCGCGCCACGCGCCGCTGCTGACCATGCTCAAGCCGGGCGAAGTGCGCGTGCAGGGCGCCGACGGCCAGGAGCATTCCTTCTATGTCGGTGGCGGGGCGCTGGAGGTACAGCCCCACCAGGTCACGGTGCTCGCCGACACTGCTGCGCGTGCGCGGGATCTGGATGAGCAGGCGGCGCTGGCGGCCCGTCAGCGTGCGCAGGAAGCGCTGTCCAGTCATCTGGATAAGATCTCCTATGCCGAAGCGCAGGCCGAGCTCGCGCGCGCCATCGCACAACTCAAACTCATCGAGAAGCTGCGCCGCGTAAGAAGCTGAGCCGCGCCTGCGGCTCAGGGATGATGAGTCGTGCCCGGGCGTTAAGTGCAGCTTCACGTACGCTGAGAAGTTCGCAAGCTGCTCCCCGCTGCAGCTGTCAGGCTTGCTGCAGGCAAATGACGCCGCTGACGGTCCGAGGGGAGTATCTGTATGAACTCATCAAGCTGGTCGCTCCGGATACTGGCAGCCTGCCTGCTGGCCGGCGTGCTCGCCCAGTCTTCGCTCGCGCAGGCCGAACCCGGGGCAGAGGTGCCCACGGCGCTGGTCCGATTCCATGATCTGAATCTGAACAGCGCATCGGGTGTACGGACGCTCTACGGTCGCATCCGCCTGGCCGCCGCCGAAGTGTGCGCGCCGCTCGAGCCGGACGGCAGCCTGGTTCACTCCGCGGCCTGGCGGGTATGCATGGATAGTGCGATCGCGACGGCGGTGCGCCGTGTGGATAGTCCGCTGCTCACGGCCTACCATGAGCGCCGGCTGGGGCGCGTGATAGCCTCCGTCCGAGTGCCCGTCCGGGCCGGAGAATAGGAGACGGCTCGATCGCCACCACGACATCGCCGCCGCGCCGGCGCGTTGCCAAAAGAGCCGACAGCTCTACGAAGATGATCCGCAGACTGCCGTTGGGCAGTCTGCGCGTCTTTGTGTCGGTGGCTGAGCGGCTGAATTTCACGCGCGCGGCCGAAGCCCTCGGCGTCAGTGCGAGCGCCGCAAGCCTGCAGATCCGTGTGCTCGAGGAATATCTGGGGCGCTCGCTGCTCCGGCGCGATGGCCGCCAGGTGCGTCTGACCGAGGAAGGAGCAGCCCTGCTGCCGCGGGTGCGACGGGCACTGGAGGATCTGGAAGCTGCGATCGACGACGTTCGCGCGGAGCGAGGCAGCGGCATTCTACGCGTCTCGATGCTCGCATCATTTCTGCAGCAATGGCTGCTGCCGCGCATACCACGCTTCCAGTCAGCTCATCCCGGCGTAAAGCTTTATGTCCACACGTCGATCGACCCGGTCGACTTCGTGCAAAGCGACCACCAAGTCGCGATCCGTATGGGGCGCGGGCCGCGCTGGCCGGGCCTGGAGTCGGAAAAGCTGCTGGAAGAGTGGCTCGTGCCCGTCTGTGCGCCGTCGCTGTTGCGCAAATACGGCCCCATCGACCAGTGGCGAGACCTGCAGCGTTATCCTCTGCTGCACAGCGAATCGGAGCCCTGGAGCCTGTGGCGCGCGCGCGAAACCGGGGAAGAGGTCCACGCGGCCGACGTGCCCAGGGCGCAGTTCGATGATTCCACCGTGATTGTTCGCCTCGCGGCGCGCGGGGAAGGCCTGGCACTGGCGCGCTGGAGTCTGGTGGCGGATGAAGTTGGCGCGGGCACCCTGGCCCTGGCTTGCCGGACACCTGTGCTCTACGGCTATTCCTACTGGTTCGTCTGCCCGCGGCGCGCTCGCTCGCTGGCGAGCGTTGCGGCGTTCAAGGCATGGATCTTCGCCGAGGCTGCGCGCTTTCCCGAGCCCAAGTAAAAAATCCCGATCTGACCAGCGATATTATGGTGACCTACCCGCCGGCGGACTTCGGCGGGAAGAGAGCCGCCGGGCTGATACAATTGCCCCGATGGCAGAGGTGAGGACCATGGCGCGCAACAAAACGCGCGCGACGGCACGCTCGGGTGCAAAGGGACGGCGCCGCGCGTCCTCCATCGCCGCCGGCAGCGTAGCCCCCGCAGCGGCTGCACCCCCATTGTCGATCGTCATTCTCGCCGCGGGTCAGGGCAAGCGCATGCGCTCGACGCTGCCCAAAGTGCTGCAACCGCTGGCGGGCCAACCATTGCTCGCGCATGTACTGGCGCTCGCGCGCAGCCTCGCACCGCAATCCATCCACATCGTCTACGGCCACGGTGGCGAGCGCGTGCGCGCCAGCTTCGCTGCGCCGGCAGCCGCCGATCTGCACTGGGTCGAACAGGCCGAGCAACTGGGCACCGGCCATGCCCTGGCGCAGGCGATGCCGGCCATCAGCGACGCGCAGCAGGTTCTCGTGTTGTATGGCGACGTACCGCTGCTGCGTGCCGAGACGCTCGCGCAGCTGCGCAGTCTCGCCGGCCGCGGCGTGGCCCTGCTGACGGCGACACCCGCAGCCTCGGACGGTTACGGTCGCATCGTGCGCGACGCGCGCGGTCGGGTCGTGCGCATCGTGGAGGAGCGCGACGCCTCGGCCTCAGAGCGCCGCATCCGCGAGATCAACACCGGTGTGCTCGTGGCGAGCGCGCGCGCATTGAGGCGCTGGCTTGCGGCGCTCAAGCCACGTAACGCACAGGGCGAGTTCTACCTGACGGACATCGTGGCGATGGCGGCGCGCGAGCGCGTGCCCGTGCAGCCGCTGGCCGCCACCGATGCCACCGAGTCCCTCGGCATCAACGACAAGGCGCAGCTGGCCGAGGCCGAAGCGCACTACCGGCAACGTCGTGCACGCGAGCTGCTCGCGCGTGGGGTCACCCTCATCGATCCGGCGCGCATCGATGTGCGCGGCGAGGTCGAGGCCGGTACCGATGTCGTGCTCGATGTGAACGTGGTGCTCGAAGGGCCGGTGCGGCTGGGCAATGACGTGCACATCGGACCGCACTGTGTGGTCAGCCGCGCGAGCATCGGCGATGGCAGCGTACTGAATGCGCACTGCGTCGTGCAGGATGCCGTCATTGGAGCCGAATGCCGCGTGGGCCCGTTCGCCCGCGTGCGACCGGGCACGCAGCTCGCGAGCGGCGCGCACATCGGCAATTTCGTCGAGATCAAGAACAGCCGCATCGGCGAGCGCAGCAAGGTGAATCACCTCAGCTATGTCGGTGATGCCGAGGTCGGCAGTGACGTCAATGTGGGTGCCGGCACCATCACCTGCAACTACGACGGCGCGAACAAGTCGCAGACCCGCATCGGCGATCGCGCCTTCATCGGCTCCGGATCGATGCTGGTGGCGCCGGTGACGATCGGGGAGGAGGCGACCGTGGGGGCCGGCTCCACGATCACGGCGGATGCGCCGGCGGGCAAGCTGACCCTGGCGCGCTCGCGCCAGGTCACAATCGCCGAGTGGCAGCGACCGCGGCGCAAAGGCTCGGGGGACTGACATGTGCGGCATCGTCGGAGCCGTCGCCGAACGCGACGACATCGTCCCGGTCCTGATCGAGGGTCTCAGACGCCTGGAATATCGCGGTTACGATTCCGCGGGCCTTGCGGTGCTCGATGGCGAGCAGCGACTGCAGCGGCGACGCACCGTCGGCAAGGTCAGTGCACTCGAGCAGGCACTGCGCTCGGCGCCGCTGGCCGGGTGCGTGGGGCTCGCGCACACCCGCTGGGCGACGCACGGAGCGCCGAGCGAGCGCAATGCGCACCCGCACGTGTCGGGCGACGGGCTCGCCATCGTGCACAACGGGATTATCGAAAACCACGCGCCGCTGCGCGTGGAGCTGCAGCGCGCGGGCTACGAGTTTCGCTCCGATACGGACTCGGAGGTCATCGCGCATCGCGTGCACTCGCACCTGGCGCGCGGTCAGGATCTGCTGGCGGCGACCCGTGCCGCCGTGGCCGAGCTCGAAGGCGCCTATGCGCTGGCCGTCGTCAGTGCCGCCGACCCCCAGCGCCTGGTCGTCGCGCGCGTGGGTTGTCCGGTGGTGCTCGGGCTCGCTGCCGGCGGCAATTTTGTGGCTTCCGATATCTCGGCGCTGCTGCCGGTCACACGACGCTTCGTGTTTCTCGAGGAGGGCGACGTCGCCGAAATCACGCCACGACAGGTGCGTATCTTCGATCGCGATGGCCAACCGGTGCAGCGACGCGTGCAGGAGAGTGCGCTCTCGGCGGATGCGGCGGAGAAGGGACCTTATCCGCATTACATGCTCAAGGAGATTCATGAGCAGCCGCGGGCCGTCGCCGAGACGCTGCAGGAGCGCGTGGCCAACGGCCGGCTGCTCGAAGCGGCCTTCGGGCCTGATGCGCCGGCGATCTTCGAGCGCGTGCGCGCGGTTCACATCGTGGCCTGCGGTACCAGCTACCACGCCGGCCAGGTCGCGAGCTACCTCATCGAGCAGCTCTGCCGCGTGCCCTGTCGTGCCGAGATCGCCAGTGAGTATCGCTATCGGCGCCCGGTCATTCCCGCGGATGCGCTGTTCGTGGCCATCTCGCAGTCCGGCGAGACCGCCGACACCCTCGCGGCGCTGCGCATGGCGCGCCAGAGCGGCTATCTGGCGACGCTCGCGATCTGCAACGCGCCGGAGAGCTCGCTGGTACGCGAAGCGCAGCTGGTGCTGTTGACGCGCGCCGGACCGGAGATTGGCGTGGCCTCGACCAAGGCCTTTACCACCCAGCTCACGGCGCTTGCTCTGCTGGCGGTGGCGCTCGCGCGGCGCACGCAGGGCAAGAGCGCAGCGGTCGGGCGTGATGCCGCCCTCCCGGGCGCCAACGGCCATGCCAACGGCAGCGGGCATGAGCAGGAACTCGTGCAGCGGCTGGTCGAGCTGCCGGCGCTGATCGAGCGCAGCCTCGAGCTGGATGAGCAGCTCAGGCAGCTGGCGCCGCGCTTCGCAGACAAGCGCCACGCGCTGTTTCTCGGGCGCGGCGCGATGCACGCGATCGCCATGGAAGGGGCGCTGAAGCTCAAGGAGATCTCCTATATCCACGCCGAGGCATACGCCGCCGGCGAGCTCAAGCACGGACCCCTGGCGCTGATCGATGCGGATATGCCGGTCGTGGCGGTTGCGCCCAACAACGAACTGCTCGAGAAGGTGAAATCCAACCTCATGGAAGTGCGGGCGCGGGGCGGGCAGATGTATGTGTTCGCCGATCCGGACTCCGGCATCGAATCGAGCGAGGGCGTGCATGTCATCCACATGCCGCGCCACCTGACCGACCTGCAGGCCGCCATTGTCTATGCGGTGCCGCTGCAACTGCTGGCCTATCACGTCGCGGTGCTGCGCGGCACGGACGTGGATCAGCCGAGGAACCTGGCGAAGAGCGTGACGGTGGAGTGAAAGTGCGCACCGCGATCGCCTCGCGGGCGATACGTCAGGTGAACGCGATGTAGCGTCCCGCAGTGATCACTGCCAGCCATATGACGATCGAGAGGGCCGAGATGACCTTGGCGAGGCGCGAGGCCTCGATGCCTGGTCCCCAGCGTTCGAGATCCAGGAAAACTCCCAGACGGAACCACAGAGCGTTCAGTGCTGCGAGCAGGATCAGCAGCATCTTGATACGGAAGCTGATGTTATACGCATAGACGCGCGGATCGTGGCAGAAGAAACAGATGCCGGTGGCGAGATTGATCCCAAAGCCAACGAACACCAGCGGCAGGAAACGATGCAGGGGCGCGAGCGGCACGGCGCGCGCGACGCCCAGCACGCGCAGATCCAGAGCAAACAGCGGGCCGATCAGCATCGTCATGCCGATGAAGTGCCAGGACTGCAGGAAAGGGAACGCCCAGGCACTGTTGCGCACCCACTGGCCCACCGGCGTGTCATAGCAAAAGGCCAGGATGGGTCGGGCGGCCCAATAAGCCCTCTCCTGGGCGGCGTACTGCACGTTCGTCATCGCATCGAGTGACGCCGCACCGGCGCTGGAGGGCCCCGGCGCCGCGGGCACGGACGCTATCAGGTGTCGGGTAGCGCGACCGGCGGCGGCCACGCCGCCGGCGAGCGAATGCGGGAACGCTACGACGATGTGCATCATGATCGTGCGGCTCCCCCTGAGTGCCGCTCCATGATCGGGATACCGGTACATCACGCCTAGTGCCGGAAGTCATAACGCCAGGGTGCCGGAAGTCATACCCGACAGATCGGACCTTGAAGGCCGAATGGGGTTGCGACTATCGTCGCGCATGCGCTTACCGCGCTTTCTATCGGGACTTGCGCCCAACCCGGTATTTCTCGCCGGCTATCTGGCCTGGGCGGCAGTCGCCATCGGCCTTTGGCGCATACCGCCCGTGTTTGCCCCGCTCGGAGAGACGGTCGGACGCATCGGGAGCGTGCTGTGCATGCTGGCCTTCGTCTTCGGCATAGTCAGGCGCGGCAGCGACGGCGGCTCGATCAGATCGCTGTCCCTGATGGTGATATCCGCACTCGTGCTGCTCGCGCTCGGGGCATCGGGCTTCACGCCGGTGCTGTTGATCATTATCGCCGCGGCGTTGGGGGCAGTCTATTCGACCAGAATCGCAGTGGCCGCTCTGGTGGCGCTGAATCTGGCGTTCCTTGGCATTCTGCTCGCACGCTGGCGGGTCGCCGACCCGGCATTCACGCTGTTGGTCTACGGCAGTTTCGAAACCTTCGCGCTGTTGACCACGCTCGAGCGCGTTCGGGCGGAAAGGGCGTCCAGAGAACTGCGCGACGTGAATGCCCAGTTGCTGGCGACCCGGGAGTTGCTTGCCGAAAGTGCTCGGGATGGCGAACGGTTACGGGTTTCGCGCGAACTTCACGACGTGGCGGGCCATCGACTGACCGCCCTGGTGCTCAATCTGGACCTGCTTGGCCAGGACGTCCAGGTGTCGGAGCGGCGTGAGTGGGTCGTCTCGAGGGAACTGGTGACCAGGCTTCTGTCGGACCTGCGTAGCGTGGTGGCGAATCTACGGCGCCACGATGGGATAGACGTGCGGGAGGCGCTACGACGGATCGCCGAAGCATTCCCGGCGCCACAGATTCACCTTAGCCTCGATGAGCGCGTTCGCATTGAAGGGGCGGAGCGGGCCACAGCCATCGTGCGGGCGGGCCAAGAGGGACTCACCAACGCTGTACGGCATGCAAATGCACGGAATATCTGGTTGTCTCTGGGCCGGGAGACGGACACGCTCCGGCTCGAGGTACGTGACGACGGTCATTGTCGAGGGGTCCACGTGGCGGGCCGCGGGCTGCGTGGCATGCAGGAGCGCGTAGACCTGCTTGGAGGGCGAGTAGAGACGGATGCGTCACCCGAGGGAGGTTTTCGGCTGCGGGTCTCCCTCCCGATGGGCCCCGAGCCATGAGAATCCGCGTGGCGCTGGCCGAAGATCAGGATCTGGTACGAGAAGCACTGGGGGCCTTGCTCGAACGCTCGGACTTTGAGGTGGTTCTGTCGGCGGCCGATGGAGTGGAACTGCTCGAAAGGATAGAGACAACGCCGGCAGATGTAATCGTGAGCGACATCCGGATGCCGGGCCTGGATGGCATCTGCATGGTGCGCGAATTGCGGGAACGAGGTAATCGAACGCCGGTCGTCATGCTGACGACTTTCGAGGAAAGCGAGTTGCTGTTGGCAGCAGTCGAGGCAGGCGCGCAGGCCTTCCTGCTGAAGGGAGCTTCCCCGGCGGATTTGATAACCGCCATCGAGCGTGCGCGGCGTGGCGAGCAATGGCTGTCACCCGTTGTCACCAAGTCGATTTACCCGCGCCTGTCAGCCACGATGCAGGCTGAAATCGGGCAAATCGGTCTCGGTGCACGTGAGCTCGAAATCCTGAGACTGATGGCCGGCGGATATTCGAACAAGGAGATCGCACGCACGCTCTACCTGGCCGAAGGAACAGTCAAGAACTACGCCTCCGACATCCTCGCCAAGCTCGGCACGCGGGACCGCACGCGCGCCGTACTGAAGGCCATCACTTTGCGGCTGGTGTAACCTCTCCGGCCCGTGCCTGACCGCTGCCTCACCCGTGAGCAGCATCTTCCCGCGTCGGTGTGCTGCAGTTCAATTCCCACGGAATCCAGAACCGATCGACGAGCACCCCAAATCCCGGCGACCAAAATGTTGGCTGGAATGCCAGGCGCACTTCCCCTCCTTCGGCGAGAGCGTCGAAGATGCGTCCCGCTTCCACCGGGTCATCAATCGTGAGGGTCACGAAGAATCCTTGCGGTTTCCTATAATCCGACGCCGGAATGTCTACGCCCGTGATTTCCATGTCCCCTAACCGAAGAGTTGCATGGATAATCTGCGTGTGGCGTTCTGGCGCGATCTGTCCAGCCATCGGTGACTCGCCATAGGTGAGCATGGTGACCAGCGAGCCGCCCAGAATACGCTGATATGCGGCAAAGGCTGTGCGACACGAGCCATCAAAGCAGAGGTGCGGGTTGACTCGCATCACGACAGCTCTCCGTTGAGCGATGGTTCATGCGAAAAGCGAGCGACACGCAAAGCCAGAGCGCCAGAGAGACATCCGTGCAATGGAGTGCCGTCCTCAGAGCTGCCGCTCCAGCACGATATTACATCGGGCATAAACTGGATGCTGCCCCCTGGAAATTACGACGAAGCCAAAGCGCTCGTATAGCGATATCGCAGCCTGAAGTGCCGTATTGGACATCAAATAGATAGATTCCGCGCCGGCGGACTTTGCGGTCTCCAGTACATACTCCATGAGCATGTGGCCGTAGCCTCGCCCTCTCAGTGCTGGCTCCACTGCCATTCGTGCCAGTTGATAGCGGGTGGCGCTCTCTTTGAATAACGCGCAAACCCCAACTACCCGGTCATCGACTTTCAGGCTGAAGACAAAACCCCCATCGTCGATGACCTTGCCAGGGCTAAGCGCGAGTGCCCGATCTGCGTCTTCAATCGAAAAGTGCGCGGTAATCCATAGCTCGTTGAGCCGAATAAAGTCCGGCAGACACTCACGGTCATTTATATCGATTTTCATGCTGCTGCTCAGTCAGGTCCCGGTCGGGCCTGCGCCTGGCGGGATTCCGCTATTGGATCGATCGGAGCAGTAATCTCCAAAAAACAGCCATGAATGATCCACCAGCGCAACAGAAGGGCCGGCCTTCTGTGATCCTGCACCCTCAGGCTCACGGCCCCTCGTATATAGGGGTATGAAGGCCGATTCTGTCAGGCTGCCCGCGCCGCTGTCCTCCGCACTGATGGATGCGGCAACGGACGGCCGCAGCTCGTCGCGGGAGCAGAGTGCGCTCGGGCGCGCGCAGGATGGTGAGATCGCGGCCTTCGGTGAGCTCGTCTGCCTTCATCAGGCGGCCATCTACAGCCTGGCAGTGCGGATGCTCGGTGTGCGCGAGGATGCACAGGAACTCGCGCAGGACGTCTTCCTGCTGCTGCATCGGCACCTGGCCCAGATCCTCTCGGTGGCCCATCTGCATGCGTGGCTGCGAAGGACGGTCTGTCACCGTGCCATCGATCGCCTGCGCAGCCGTGCGCGGCATATCGTGCTGCCGCTCGAGGCGGCAGAGGAACAGCAGGCGGCAGCTGAGGAACTTGATCCCATGCAGGCGCGGCAGCTGCGCCAGCTCGTCGCGAGCCTCCCGCCCACACCCCGTGCGGTCGTGCTGCTGCGCTATCAGGAGGATCTCGATCCACCCGAGATTTCGGAGCTGCTCGGACTGCCGCTCAATACGGTGAAGAGTCATTTGCGACGATCGTTGTCGCTCATTCGCAGTCGCTGCACGCAGTGACCGCGGGGACATGCAGCCATGACGGATAAAGAACTCGAGCAGGCACTGCGACGTGCCTTGAAGCCCCGGGAGCCCGACGCGGACTTCAGCTCGCGGGTCATGAGTCGCCTGGATGCGCAGCGGCGCGATCAGCAGCCGCTGAACGAGCCAGCAGCGGCGAGCTTTCCTGGTGTCAGGCGCGCGGGCCAGCGCCGGCAGTTTCGCCGCTGGTCCGTTCCGGCGGCACTGGCCGCCTGCGCTCTGGTCGCGGTCGGGCTCGTGCAATGGCGCCATGAGAGCGCCGAGCGGCAGCGCGGAGTGGAAGCTCGCGCGCAGCTGCTGCAGGCGCTGAGTATCGCCGGTACGCAGGTCAACACTGCCCGAGCCGCGGTGCTGCGCGAAGAGCAGCTGCTCGATTGACCACTGACCAGGGACCACTGACCAGAGACTGCTGACCATGAGCCGCCGTAACCGGATAGTTCAGGAGATCACCATGAGAGTCCGATTCCTCGCCGTCCTCCCCGCACTGCTGGCGTTGCCGCTGCTTGCGCAGGCCCAGCCCGGCCGCTTGGTGCTGCCCGATTTTTCCGGACTGGCCAAGAAGGCCACCGAATCCGTCAACATCTCGCTGGATCCGTCGTTGCTGAACCTCGCCGGTGGGTTGCTGAACGCCGATCCAAGCTCCAGCGACAGCGATGTCAAAAGTCTCATCAGCGGCGTGCAGGGCATCTATGTGCGCAGCTACACCTTCGATCGGGCCGGCGTCTATTCTAAAGCCGATGTGGACGCGGTGCGGGCGCAGCTGGTGAGCCCGGCCTGGGTGCCGCTCGTCTCGACGCATGATCCGCAGGACGACGTGGATATCTACGTACGCCGCAGCGGCAAACGGACCGAGGGCATGGCTATCATCACTGCCGAGCCGAAGGAATTCACCATCGTTAACATTGTCGGCGACATCGATCTGGCGAAGCTGTCTCAACTGCAGGGGAAGTACGGCGTGCCGAAGATCGAAGGCCTGGGCTCGCTCGGAGCCGCAGGGCGACATTAGGCCGCTGCTGCCTGCCTGTCAGGGCTTGCGGCTGCTGACCTGACGCGCCAGTTCTTCCAGCTCCTCAGGACCGATATCCTCCGCGGGCAGCTCAACGACATCCGGGTCGGCCGCGGTGCTGTCTGCGCTGCGCCGCGGGGCGCGGGGCCCCGCAGCGGGTGTGCGCCCGGCCGTGGTCGCAGGCAGCGGTGAGGCCGGCAACGGCGCTGCGCGCGGCGCGCCTGTCTCATCAGGCATCGCGACGCCCTGATCGCTGCGTACCCAGTCGTGCTGCTGCTCCATCCAGCGCTGATAGCGAGCGTACGACCACATCCCCTCCTCGGCTCCCGACTGCAGAACGTTGGCAAGCTGGCTGAAGTTGCCGGCGCGGATGGTGCCGCGGGCACCGGTGCTCGGCAGAAGCAGCTCGCAGCGCGGCACGCGCAGCTGGGCTGCGGGCAGAAACTCCAGGCGCTGGCAGCTGGCGCCAACCAGGCAATCGGCGAGCTGCGCGCGCACACTCGGCTGCAGCTCCGCGGGGAAGGACAGACACAGGCGTTGCAGCGCCTCTGCACAGGTCGCCGCATGCATCGTGGCGAGCACCAGATGACCGGTCTCTGCAGCGGTGAGCGTCAGGCGCATGACCTCGGGAGTGCGCATTTCACCGATGACGAGCACATCCGGATTCTCGCGCAATGCATCGATGATGCCCTGCTCGAAGCTCGGTGTGTGCGTGGGCACTTCACGCTGCCGGATCAGTGCGTGTCGATTGGTGAACAGGTATTCGAGTGGACTCTCCAGCGTGATGACATGACGGGCGCGCGAGCCATTGATCTCCTCGATGAGCGCGGCCAGCGTGGTGGATTTTCCCGCCCCGGTCGGACCAGAAATAATCACCAGGCCGCTGCTCGCCTCGAGCAGTCGACGGAAATCTCCATGCAGATTGCAGGCGCGCAGATCCCGCACCG
Organism: Steroidobacteraceae bacterium; assembly: GCA_035502275.1. Taxonomy (GTDB): domain Bacteria; phylum Pseudomonadota; class Gammaproteobacteria; order Steroidobacterales; family Steroidobacteraceae; genus FEN-1191. Next base: position 47,038 of record DATJUN010000097.1, on the reverse strand, counting down.
AGGGCGTCAGCAGGCGCACGGCGATGCCGACACCGCGCAGCGTGCGGTAAAAGCTGGCGCGGCAGCGCAATGCGCCGAGCGATAGCGCGAGATCCGCCGAACCGCGCGCCAGAAACTGCGCCCAGCCCTCGGCACCGAGCGCATCCTGCGCCGTCTGCAACATGCGATCGGCCGCCATGATGGAGCCCAGGGGCTGAAGCTCTCCGCGCACGCGCACGACGGCAGGCGTGTCGCTTTCCAGATGCAGATCGCTCGCGCCGAGCGCGCGTGCGCGAGCCAGCCAGTCCTGCAGGAGCATGCGGCAAGCATGCACTCCTCGCCTGCGATGTGAAAGCACTACGGGGCGGCGATTCGGCGCAGCAGGTTGGCGCCCTGCAGATTGTGGACGGCGCCTGGTCTCACCGCGGACAGCGCCGCCGGCGAATGCGTCACAGTCGACCGCCTCCGGCTGCCGCGATGAACGGCCGGCCGTGACCTGCTTCACGGCCTCCGCGCCGATCCAGTGTCCGCCGGTTTGGGCCCGAATAATTGCGATCGCACACACGGTGGCTGAGGGGCGTTATTGCCTAAATGGTGTCGCAATGGACACCGCGGCATCCGGTCAGCTCTCTGCACGCAGGCGTGCCCGCACGCAGCCTCTGGCGGGTGCGCTGCTGCTCTGTGCCCTGGGCACGTTGGGTGGGTGCTCCGGGGACGACCCCAACCCCTTCAGTGCCTTTGCCAATCTGGTCAGCAGCGCATCCGTGCAGGACTATTCGCTTGCTGCCACGCTCAGCGGACTGAACTCCTCCGGCCTCGTGCTGCTGGTCAACGCCACGGCCGTGAGCGTCCGTCCGGGTGTCACCATCGAGGTCCTGGCGAGCGCCCTGTCGGCGGGCAGCAGCTACACCGTGACGATTCAGTCCCAACCCACGGGCGAGACGTGCGCCATCAGCGGCGGAACCGGCACCATCCAGGCGGCGGACGTGACCAGCGTCGCGGTGAGCTGTACTACCAACAGCTACACCGTCGGCGGCTCCATCAGCGGACTGACGGCACCCGGGTTGGTACTGCTCGACAACGGCGGCGATGCGCTGAGCCCGGGCGCCAATGACGCGCAGTTCACCATGCCCACCGCCGTCGCGTATGGAGCCTCGTACGCTGTCACGGTACAGGCGGCCCCGGCGGGGCTCGTCTGCGCGGTGAGCAATGGCAGCGGCACCATGGGGGCGGCGGATGTCACGGGCATCAGTGTCGCCTGCGTCCCGAACTTTACGCTGCTGTATTCGTTTGCGGGCGGCACCGGCGACGGCGTGAATCCCTACCATACTTTGATTCAGGCCAGCGACGGCAACTTTTACGGCACCACCTTCACTGGCGGTGCCCACAATGGCGGCATCATCTACGAGGTGAGCCCGAGCGGAGCCGAAAGCCTGTTCTACTCGTTCACAGCGACTCCATTTTCGGTCCTCATGCAGGGCAGCGATGGCAACTTCTACGGCACGACCGCGGGTGGGGGCACCTATGGCCGAGGCACGGTCTTCGTCGTGACTCCGAGCGGCACCGAGACGACGCTGTTCTCATTCCCCTCGGGCAGCAGCAATCCCTACACCGGCGTGATTGAAGGCAGTGATGGGAACTTCTACGGTACGACCGGAGCCGGCGGCGCAACCGACGAAGGCACTGTGTTCAAGCTGACGTCGACTGGCACGCTGACCATCCTGCACTCGTTTCCCAAGACCGGCAGCGATGGCGAAGAGCCCTACGCCGGTGTCATCGAGGGAAGCGACGGTAACTTCTATGGCACCACCTATTTTGGCGGCACCAACGGAACCGGCACTGTCTTCAAAGTCACCCCGGATGGAGTGGAAACGGTGCTGTACTCCTTCGCCGGCGGCGGCGATGCGGCCAATCCATACTCCGGTTTGATCCAGGGCAGCGACGGCGACTTTTACGGTACTACCTACAACGGTGGTGCTCACGGCTTCGGCACCGTCTACCAAGTCACGCCGGGCGGTGGCGAAACAGTGCTGTATTCCTTCGCCGGGGGTACCACGGATGGCGCCAATCCCGAGGCAGGCGTGATCCAGGGCATTGATGGCAACTTTTATGGATCGACCTACGCGGGCGGACCGGATGGCGTCGGCACGATCTTCGAGCTGAGCGCGAGCGGCACTGAGACCATCCTGCACAGCTTCGCCGGCGGAGCCGGCGATGGGGCCAATCCCAGCGCCAACCTCGTGCAGGCGAGTGATGGAACGCTCTACGGGTCCAGCTATGCTGGTGGCGCCGAAGGCCACGGCACCTTCTTCAAGGTCGCGCTGCAGTCGCAGCCGTAAGCAGCAACAACAGCAGCAGCAACGGCAGCAGCAACAGCAGCCAGCGCCCGGTCAGGCACGCCGCGCGCTCTTGGGGGCGATCACTGGCCTGGCTAGCGCCATTGCGCCGGCGCAGCAGTTCGGGTGTCAGGGGCCGCCGAGGCCACGCGGATCGTGTGCCCGGGCCGCGGAACGCTCAGTGGCGTGACGCGTACCCGGGCGAGGCCGGCGCGGCGGGTGATGCCGATCCGGCGCGCCGTGCCGGGCGACAGATCAACGATCCTGCCGCTTACATAGGGTCCCCGATCCTCGATCCGGACCAAAGCACTGCGGTGGGTGGACAGATTGGTGACTTTGGCGACCGTGCCGAGCGGCAAGGTGCGGCTCGCAGCATTGCTGCCATTGGGGTTCATGCGAGCGCCATCGGCCATTTTGCGGCCGGCGAAATAGCCTGCGTAATACGAGGCGACGCCCACGCGCGGGCGACCGCTGCGATCGATCCTCAGCGGAGCTTGGGGCGAGAGGCGCCGGCTGTGCAGCGGCTGCGCCGGAGAGGCAGACATGACGGTGTGCTGCGCGCTGGCAGGCTCTGTCGTTGCGCTGCTGTGCGGTGGGGCTTGTGCCTCGGCGACGCCCAGCACAAGCAGATTCGCCAGCACGGCGGCCGCCAGGCAGAACGGGACAGGGCTAGAGTTGTGCTCCATTGCCGAGATTTTCAGGGCCTTGGAGCATTACGATCTGTAGGCCTTCGCGAGCCGAGGCCGCGGCGGGGTTTGGGAGCTGGTGCCAGCGCTCGCGCACGCGGCGTGCCAGCGTTCAGGATGGGATCGACTCAGCCATCAGGAAGATGTGTTCGATGACGCAGCGCTTTCGTTCCAGGATCGACGATCAATTTGCATTGATTGGTGTTGGATTGCCTTTGTCGCTGGCGCTCGTGCTGCTCGCCAACGGCATGCTTTACGGCGCTCCCCCGTGGTGGACATCGTTGCCGCTGCTGCTCGCCATCGGCACGGTTGTGTGGTTGCTCACGACGACCTCCTATGCCTTCGAGGGTCCCGTGCTGCTCGTGCGCTGTGGGCCTTTACGATGGCGCGTGCCGCTGGAGCAGATCTACTCCGTTCGCGAGGCCGAGAGCGCGCGCTCGGCACCCGCCATGTCGATGGATCGGCTCGAGATCCGCTTCGCGGCGGATGACTGCATGCTCATCTCGCCGCGGGACAAGGCTGCATTCCTGCGCGAGTTGCACCGCCAGGCGCCGCAGCTTGCCAACCACGACCGCTCTGCGCAGCCGGCGATTTGACATAGCGCCCATGCGGGCTTCGTTGTGAAGCACATCGCTTTGTAAAACAGGCCGCTGCGCTATGGTGCGCGTCGGTCAACGCCTGGCAGGAGCCATTCATGGGCGTACTCATCGCGATCCTTGCCGTCATGCTGCTGGCGGCCATCTACTTCATTTCGCTCTACAACGGTCTCGTGCGATTACGCGAGGCGGTGAAGCAGGCGTGGTCGAACATCGGTGTGCTGCTCAAGCAGCGTCATGACGAGATTCCGAAGCTCGTCGAGACCTGCCGGCAGTACATGACCTACGAGCAGGAAACTCTCGAGCGCGTACTGCATGCCCGTGCCGCCGTCGCCCAGGCCGAAACCACCGGCAATATGCGCGATCTGGCCAGCGCCGAGAGCGGCCTGCGCAGCGGGCTTGGGCGACTCTATGCGGTCGCCGAGCAATATCCGAGCCTCAAGGCTAACGAGAGCTTTCTGCAGCTGCAGGCGCGCATCACGGGCCTGGAAGAGCAGATCGCGGATCGCCGCGAGCTCTACAACGCCTCCGTGAATCTATACAACGCCCGTCAGGCGATCTTCCCTGACTCGATCGTTGCCGGCTGCGGGGACTTCCACCCCGCGCATCTGCTGGAATTCTCCGCCGAGGACCAGCAGGATCCGCCGGTCAAGGCATTGTTCGGAACCTGAGCGGCCTCGTCATTGTGACGCCTGATCCGACGCTGGCAATCTGGGCCTTTGGCGGCGCCGTCGTGGCGGCGGGCGCCGGTGCGCTGCAATGGCGCCGCGCCCGTGCCTTCGAGGATACGCCCACGTCCAAGGTGCGCTCGGCCGCGCAGGGCTACGTCGAGCTCAGCGGCCACGCGCGTGCGCTGCCCGGCGCTCCGATCATCTCGCCGCTCACTCACCGGCAATGCTGCTGGTTCCAGTATCGTGTGCAGGAACGCACCGCTTCCAGACGCGAGGGCTGGCGCACCATCGACGAAGGCACCAGCGACGCCATCTTCGCGCTCGATGACGACACTGGCCGCGTGGTCATCGATCCGGCTGGCGCTGGCGTGTCGGCAGTGCCGTGCACGGTCTGGTACGGCAACGATCAGGACGAGCCGCCCCCGGCGCTGCACTCCTGGATGTCCGGCATCGGTGCACGTTACCGCTACAACGAGAGACTCATTCTGGACGGCCAGCCACTCTCGGCAGTCGGACTGTTTCAGACGCGGCGCGCCGGCGACGATCCGCCGTCGATCGACGCGGAGATGGCCGACCTGCTGCACAGCTGGAAGCAGGATCCGAGCCGCATGGCCCAGTTCGACGTCAATCATGATGGCAGCATCTCCGCCGAGGAGTGGGAACAGGCGCGTGCGGCCGCGCGTGCTGCGATCCTCGAGCAGCACCGTGAACAGGCGCAGGAGCCCGGCATCAGCATGCTGGTGCGTCCGGGGGATCACCGGCCCTTTCTGTTTGGACCCGGCAGCGTGCGCGCCCTCTCGCAGCGCTACAGGCTCAACGCCGCGTTGCTGTCGACGGCTGCCCTCATCTGCCTGTTCGTCGGCACCCGCTCGATCTGAGCACACCCTATCGGTGCGCAGCCGCTTCGGCTGCGATTGGCGCGCCGATGTAGCGCGCACGCGGGCGGATGAGCGCACCGCAGGCCCGCTGCTCTAGCGCATGAGCAATCCAGCCGACAGCACGCGCCAGTGCGAACAGAATGAAGGGCGCATCGGCGGGCAGCCTCATCGCGGCTGCCAGCGCGCAGAGTGCGAAATCCACGCTCGGTGCCTCCCCGAGCAGGCTCTGCGCAGCCGCGTGCAGCGACGCATACACGGGCGGCAGCGTCAGGTGCTGCAGCAGCGCTGCCGCACGCACGTCCCCGTCCGGATAAAGCGGATGACCGAAGGCCGGCAGCGCCCGACCCTGTGCCAGCGCCGCCAGGATTGCACGCTCGGCGCCCGCCGCCTGCACCTCCTCGACCAGCGATTGGATCGCCGCCGCAGCACCGCCGTGCATCGGCCCGCTCAGCGTTGCAAAGCCTGCCAGGACGCTCGCCGAGAGTGCCGCACCGGTCGAGGCGGCCACGCGCGTTGCGAAGGTCGAGGCATTGAGCTCGTGATCGGCCAGCAGCACCAGTGCGCGGCGAATCGCATCGGCGGCTGCTGGTTGCCGCCAGGCCTCGGCGAGGCGAACGTGCAGGGGTGAGCCGGCGTGAAGCGCGCGCAGCGCGCGCGCGCAGAGGCGGCTCTGACCGGCGATAGCCTGCAGCATGGCCTGCGACAAGTCCTGATACAGCATCACTGCCTCGGTCCGCAGCGCCGAGGCGGCGCGGCCGTACATCGGCGCATCGCGCCCGGCGTGCGCGGCCAATTCCCGATATGCCGCCTGCAGCGCGCCTCCCGCGTCATCGGCGACGCGCGGTTGCGTCCCGCCGCGCTGGGAGTCCGCAGGCTTGCCGCGCCTCGGTGCCAGCTCCCAGAGCAGCGCCGCCACCTGCTCCAGATCGGCGCGCTCGGAGAGCTGCACGGCGTCCTGTCCGCGATACCACAGACGCCCGTGCGCAACGGTGGAGATCGCCGAGGGCAGGATGGGATCACCCCATGCGATGGTGTCCGCAGCCACACGCTCGCGACGTGGCTGGCCGCGACGCCGCTGCGCCCAGCGACGTACATCCTCGCCATGGTAGAGACTGCGTCGCGGCTGCTCGGGATCCGGTCTTGCGCGGATGCGTCCTCGGCTGACGCTGGCGTACAGGGTCTGTGCTCGTACCTGCAGCAGCGCCAGGGCGGCGGGCGCATTCAACCACTGTCCGCGACTCATGTTGATGATATTGATCAAGATTGACGTCAATCTCAAGGCGCCTAAGCTGTCGCCGTGGAGGTCAAGCTCATGAGCGCCAATACAGGGCTGGAAGGAGTGGTGGTGGCCGACACGGTGCTGTCGCTGGTCGATGGCGAGGCGGGTCGGCTGGTCATACGCGGCTTCGAGCTCCGGGAGCTCGCCGGCGCATGCAGCTACGAGCGGGCATTGCAGATACTGCTGGCGGGCTTCGTCGACGAGGGGGTGCTCGCGGAGCTGCCGGCGCGACTGGCTGCGGCGCGCTCGGAGGTCTTTTGCAGCCTGCAGGCGCTGCACGAGGAACAGACGCTGCGTGTGCTGCCACCGATCGAGGCGCTGCGCGCGCTGCTCGCGCGCCTGCCGGACGGGGATGATGACGCGACGGCGCTGCGGCTGATCGCCGCACCGGCAGTGTTCAGCGCGGCGATCGCGCGCGCGCACCGCGGGCAGGCGCCGCTGGCACCCGCGCCCGGACTGGGGCACGCTGCCGATCTGCTGCGCATGATGCGCGGTGAGGATGCGGACGCATCCGAAGCCGCGGCACTCGAAACCTACCTCGTGACCGTGCTGGACCATGGGCTCAATGCCTCGACCTTTGCCGCGCGCGTGGTTGCCTCGACGCGCGCCGGGCTGAGCTCGGCGGTGATCGCTGCGCTGTCGGCGCTCAAGGGTCCATTGCATGGGGGTGCGCCCGGCCCGGTCCTGGATATGCTGGATGCGATCGGCCGCCCTGAGCTGGCCTCGGCGTGGATCGATCGGGAGCTGGCCAGTGGGGCGCGGCTGATGGGTTTCGGACATCGCATCTATCGGGTGCGCGATCCGCGCGCCGACGCACTGCGCACCGCGCTGCAATCGCTCGAAAGCGCTGGCAGCGGTGCGCGTGCCGCCAGCACCCAGGCGCGAATGAAGCTCGCGGAGGCCGTGGAGCGCAGCGCACTGGAGGCGCTGCGGCGGCTGAAGCCGGAGCGCACGCTGCAGACCAATGTGGAGTTCTACACGGCAGTGCTGCTGGAAGCATTGGGTTTCGCACGCGATGGCTTTACCTGCGTGTTTGCCGTCGGACGGGTCGCAGGCTGGATCGCGCACGCGCGCGAGCAGCTGCGCACGGGCCGGCTCATTCGCCCGCAATCGCACTATGTCGGACCCTCACCCACGCCACGCCAGGCGGCCTGATTCGACGCGCGCGGGCCGCCGCGATCAGGCGCTACAATCGAGCGCGAACGAGCGGCACTGCGCCGCTTCCAGCACCGGGGTGACCCTTACGACATGGCCAGTCGATCCGGGGCTCGGCGCGCCCCCTCAACCCGTGCGCCATCGCGGTCCCGGTCTGCGTCCCGGACCGCCTCCCGCCGCGGCAAACTCGCACCGAGCGCGCAGAATCGCGGTCTGGCTGCCGGCGAGGTCGTCATGGGCCTCGACAGTGAGGAGCTGGCCGAGCTCGCCGGATTCGTTCGCCAGGCCGGTGGTGCGCCGATCGGCGCCTATCACGAGCCGCTGGGAGGCCGTCCGTTGCTGCTCGCGTGTCTACCGATCGGCGCCGTGCAGCCCACGCCCTTTCAGCGCGATCTGTCGCCGACGCACACCAAACGACTGGCCCAGAAAATCGACGAGGCGGCCGCCTTTCTCGATCCGCTGATCGTCGTGCGCGGACAGGATGGTGGCTTCTGGACGCCCAACGGGCGGCATCGTCTCGCTGCGGCCAAAGTGCTCGGCCTGCGCCAGGTCACGACGCTGATCTCTGCGGATGAGACGCTCGCCTACCGGATCCTCGCGCTCAACACGGAGAAAGCGCACAACCTGCGCGATCGCAGTCTCGAGGCGATCCGCATGGCGCGCAGTCTCGCGAAACGTCAGACACAGGCGCGCGAGGTGCAGTTCGCCGCGCAGTTCGAATCCCCCGAGCTGCTGACGCTTGGCATCGTCTACGAGCAGGCTGCGCGCTTTGCCGGCGGCGCCTATGGGGCATTCCTCAAGAAGCTCGATCGCTTCAGCGAGCGCACGCTGGCGGCCAGTCTGCGCGAACGGGAGGGATTCGCGGCGCGTCTGCGCGATATCGACGCACGCGTCACCGGACTGATGAGCGCACTGCAGGCGCGCGGTTTCAAATCCCCCTACCTGCGCAACTACATCGTGGCGCGCATCAACCCCGTGCGCTTTCACAAGGCCAAAAAAGGGGCCACAGCGCCACCGATGCCGCTGTCGCAGGCGCTGACGCGCATGACGGCCGCGGTGCGCAACTTCAAGGTGGAGTCGGTATCGAAAGCCGATCTGGCGTGGGTGGCGGCGGGCGCGGAGGCGCAGACGGACTGAGCAGCACCAGGCATACCGCGGCTGATCTGATCGCCGAAGACGGTCTGCCGCACGGTGCTCGAAAGGTTCGGAAAGCTTGTGTGCGCCGCTGCGAGCCGATTGCCTCGAGGCGTGGGCACGTCATGAACACACGCGAACTTTCCCGCTGTCGCGGTGTCGGTCTATTTGGTAGCACCCGCTACGAGGTTGCACGCAGAGGAAGAAGAAAAATGGTCAATGCGACGCTGCGGCTGCGCATCCTGCACATCTGCTACGACGAAGAGCCGCTGCTGGTGCGTGGCAAGCTGCTGCGTACGCAGGGCTATTCAGTCCAGTCGGTCTTCGGGAACGAAGCCGCGAAGTTTCTGTTGGGATCGACCACCATGTACGACCTCTTCATTGTCGGCCACGCGGCGCCGAAAGAGGTTCGGCTGGAGATGGCGCACTGGCTGCGTGCAAATTACCCGACCATCAGGATCGTCGCCCTCAACCCGCCGCAGTGTGAGCGCCTCGACGAACTGCGCTACAACGCCCCCTACGACGAGCCTGATCTGTGGCTGCCCCTGGTCGAAGCTGCAGTGGGCGGACAGTCATGAGCTGCCGAGAGAGTGCTGCCAGTATCCATGGCCTGGATATTTTCCGACGCCGGCTCCCCACACCTGGGCGGCAACGTCAATAGGAACACGCTGCCATTGCCGGAGGAGCTCTCCACTCCGATGGTGCCTCCCATCAGTTCTGTCATGCGGCGGCATATCGATAGTCCCAATCCCCAGCCGGAGTGGATATCCCCCTTCCCGGGCTGAGAACGGTCAAACTCGTTAAAGATCCGTCCGGCATCCTCTGGGGCGATCCCGATTCCACTGTCGTGGACGCGCACCCAGATCCCACCATCGTCGAGCCGGCCTGCCCTGATACGCACGAATCCCGCGTCCGTGTACTTGATGGCATTGGTGATGAGGTTTGTGAGCACCCGCTCGAGCTTCAGGCGGTCTGCATAGATGCAAATTGGATGAAGCGGAGGATCGAACAGCAGCTCGAGTGCCTTTGCCGTCGCCATGGGTCGCAGGAGCTCACACTGCTGCCGGATGATTTGCTCGAGAGCAAACTCACTCCGCTGCACCTCGAGACGGCCCTGCTCGAGGGCCGCGAAGTCCAGGATACCGGTAGCCTGATGCGTGGCCGAAAGCGCATTGGCGCACAATTGCTGCGCCAGCTGCGGAATGCGCGCAGAGGCGGTCGGGTCCTTGGCAATGCGTGCGATGGCCTGTGCCGTAAGGTCTATGCACGCCAGAGGCGTGCGAATGTCATGCGACATCGATGCCAGCTGCACCGTCTTGCGAGCGCTCAGTTCCTCGGCTTGTTCGCGCCGCCGCTTCAACTCCGCGTTTTGCTGGCGTATCTGCTGCTGCTGATCGATCAGCTCCCGCTGTGCCGCCGTCAGCTGCGCATTCTGCTCGTTCAGTGCCCGATCGCGCGCCTCCATGCCCTCAAGCGCGCGTGTCCAGCGATGCAGTATGCAGGCCACCAGCAGCATGGTCATGGCCGACATCAGGCGGCTGCGAAAGAACGGCGCCGCCCAGGAAAGGCCGGCGCGTGCCATCTGTGCTGCGTGAACCGCGAATGTTGCACACAGCAGTGCGCACAGGATTCCCCAGAGCAAGCGTTGGCGGCGCGCAATAGCCGCCAGCAGCAGCGGGATGCAGTAAATCGTGGAAACATTGAGCGCCGGCGTCGTGAGGCCGTCCAGCAGTACGCTACCCGTCGCTACAGCCAGGGCTCCCAGGCTCATGAGTGGGGTCGAAGATGCCCGCAACCGGATACGTCGCGACAGCTTCTCGAAGAGGGAACGTTGCGCTGCACCCCCGACTGCACGCCTGCTTGCTGCCAGGTGCAGTGCCGGTTCCTGTTGCGCGACGGGCATCTGAGCCTCCCTCGTCAAACGAGCTGTATGAGCCTTCCCGATAGCTGAGGCGGTCAAGGCGCCGCGCCCGTGACAGGTGAGGCTCCACATTGCCGCCGCTTCATTGCAGGACTGTTGCGAGGTGCGTCTTTTCACTGCTCGCCGGACACACGGCCGAGCCGGGAACACCGGCGGGCAGCCCCGTTCAGGCACATGCACCACGAGCGGCAGCGTTCAGCGGCCGGCAGGCAAACCGCGACGATTGCGGGTATTGCATGGCCCCACTCTGAGGTTGGCTCCTTACGCCAACCTTACGGTAGGAGAGGGCTGGGCCGCCCAATGGCAGAACGCCGGGCTTCTCAGTCGCTTGCGATCGTCGCGCCGCAGGCCACTTCGCTGGCGTCTGGCAGCGCATCAATGGGGAATCGCACTTCCACGCGTAGGCCTCGACCCGTCGGATTGTCCGCCAGGCTGAGCCGCGCGCGATGCTGCCCGGCAATCCGCTTTACGATGGAAAGCCCCAGGCCACTGCCGCCGACCTCGACGCCGGCGCCGCGATAGAAACGATCAAAGACGCGTGTTCGCTCCTCCGGCGCGATGCCCGGGCCACTGTCGATGACCTCCAAAATCGCCGCCGAGGATTCGTGACGCAGATTCACATCGACCTTGCCGTGCCTGGGCGTATAGCGCACGGCGTTCTCGATGAGATTGCCGAGCAGAATTGCCAGGCTCTCGCGATTGCCAGGCACTGTGGCCGGCTCGATGCCGCTGGTGCCCAGATCCACGCCTCGATCCTGGGCGATCACGGTGAACTCGGCGACTTGCTCGTAGACCACTTCATCCAGCGCCACCATGCGCAGCGGCGCCTGACTGCCCTCGGGCTCTACCCGCGCCAGTGTGAGCAGCTGGCTTACCACGTGCGTTGCCCGCTCGATGCCGCGTTCGAGTCTGCCCAGCGCCTCAGTCCTTTGCGCCTGCGTCTGGGCGCGGGTGAATACCTGAAGCTGCAGACGCAGGGCAGTGAGCGGCGTCTGCAACTCGTGAGCAGCATCATCAATGAAGCGCCGCTCTCCTTCCAGCGCCCTGCCGATACGCGACAGCAGATCGTTCAACGATTCGACGATCGGGTGAAGTTCCAGAATCTGCTGCGGCTCCGCCAATGGCTGCAGTGCGCTCGGGGCGCGCCGGCCGAGCGATCTGGCCAGGTCGATCAGCGGCCGGAGGTTACGCCCCACCACCAGCCAGATCAGCAGCGCCAGGGCCGGCAAAAATGTGATGGAAAGCGGCTCGTCGATCTGCAGGGCGATGCGCGAGCTGGCGGCGTCACGCGCGGAAAGCGATTCGGCCACCTGGATGGAATAGCCGCGGGTGCTCCGAACAAAGACGCGCCAACGATCCCCGCGCCACGGGATCGTGACGAGTCCGGGCGTGGCGATGAAGGGAACATCGACCGCCGGGCGCGAGCTCTGGACCAGTTTGCCAGCCTGATCCCACAGCTGAATCACCGGGCCCGCGGGATTTCCGGCTCCGCGCTCGGTGCGCGGCTCGCCGGCGCCAAGCGCTTTGTCCGACAGAGCGGCGGCGATGTCCTGCAGCCGCGCGTCCATGACCGCATCGAACGCCCGCCGTGCAGCCAGGTACGTCCCTACGTCTTCCGACACGGCAGCTGCGGCAATGCCCGAGAGCAGCCAGATGAGCAGATTGCGCCGTATGGATTTCACGGCGCCTTGGCAATCATATAGCCCACGCCACGTACGGTGCGGATGGCGTCGGCACCAAGCTTTCTGCGCAGGCGATGAATGTGCACCTCTACGCTATTGCTCTCGATCTCCTCTCCCCAGCCATACAAGCGCTCCTCGAGGCGCGCGCGCGGCACGATGGCCCCCGGCCGCTCCAGCAGGCAATGCACCAGCGCGAACTCGCGCGCTGATAACACCACGTGTGCGCCCCGGTAGGTGACTTCGTGGCTGACGGGGTCGACAGTGAGCGCGCCGCGGACGATAAGAGGCTCCGCCCGGCCAGCCTGCCGGCGCAGCAGTGCGCGCATGCGCGCGGCCAACTCCTCCAGGGTAAATGGCTTCGTGAGGTAATCGTCGGCGCCCGCATCCAGACCCGCGACCCGGTCTGCTACCGCGTTTCGGGCCGTGATGATCAGGATGGGGATCGGCATCGCGCGGGCGCGCACGAGCCGCAAGATCTCCAGCCCCGACAAGCCCGGCAGCCCAAGGTCGAGAAGCAACAGCACGTACGGCTCGCTCTCGAGAGCGTGAATCGCCGGGCTGCCGGCGCGAAGCCAATCGACCGCGAAACCGTCGGGCCGCAGCCCGTCACGGATGCTCTCGCCGATCATCGGATCATCTTCCACCAATAAGACCCGCATTCGAGGCGTCCTTCACTGTCCTGCGGGCAGGGTACGCGCGAGCGCGGCCGGCGCAAATTTCCTGTAAGGCTGATGTAAGCAGGGGTTGGGAGAGTGACGCCCATCGACATCGTCGCTGGAGTAACGGTAATGAGTATTCGCGTCATCAAAAAGTTTGTGCCGGCCCTGCTGACGGCCGGTGCCCTCGGTACCCTCGGTACCCTCGGTGCGGCCGAGTTGCCGGCGACGGCAGACACTACGCTGCCGCAGGCCGCGCATCGCATAAGCAATTGGGCGCTCAACGGTCATGAGGGTCTTTGGATCGAAGCAGTCGACGGGCAGTGGTATTACGGTGAGTTTCTCGGTCCGTGTGCCTGGGCGACGGATTTCGACGGCGTCACTCTCAAATTCAACCCCGATGGAAGCTTCAATCGCTTCAGTTATGTGATCGGACGTCATCCCCGGCACCGGTGCGCTCTCAAGAGCTTCGTGCACAGCGAAGCCCCCTGGTCGCGTCAGCCGCTTCAGTCGAGCGCTGCCGCGGCGATCGCTGGTCCGGCAACGACCGCTGAGCGGTCGGTACCGGATGAGCCAATTGAGCAGAGTGAGCAACTTCCCGAAGTGGTGGTGGAGGCAGGACCTGTCAATCGCAGCGTGGTTGGCCGATCGCTGACGACCGGCGCGCCGATTGAACTCGTCAAGGTGGATTACCACGTGCGCTATGCGGACCTGGACCTGGTGAAACATGCCGACGTGATGAGCCTGCAGGATCGCATCGAGACGGCGGCGCGGGCGGCTTGCGGGCAACTCGACGAGCTCTTCCCGCTCGACGGTCTGGATCGCCAGACGCGCGACTGCGTCCAGGACGCCATCCGTGCGGCCGGTCCGCAGATTCAGCAGGCCATCGCGGGCGCACAGACTGCCAGCGCCGAGGCGGCGCCAGCGGCGGAACTGGACTGAACCGTGCACGAGCCCTCGGCGTCGCCCTTGGAGCAGGCGGCGCTGAGGCCCCCGTCACCGATCGTCTGGCCACCCGTGGACCAGATCTGATGCGATCTTGCCCGAAATCAGGCAGAATCGTTGGAAATCGTTGCCCGCGCACCGCAAACTCCTGTCATGCTGGACCACAGCGAGCTCCAGGACCTGGCCGATCACCTCTCACGCACCACCCGGCTGGCGCCCGAGGAGGCGCAGCGCGTCGTCCACGAGGTGATCGGTTACCTGCAGGAGACCCCCGATGCCTACGTGCGTCGCCGGCACCGCGCCTTGCAGTCGGAAGGCCTCGCCAATGAGGCCATCTATGCACGGCTCGCCGCGGAGCTGTCGAGCTGGCGCTTTTGCGCCCCCGCCCTCAGCCGGCGACAGATACGCCGCATGATCTACGGTTAGCGACGGCTCGCGCAGGAGACAGACTCAATGTGTGGAATCGTGGGCTATATCGGCCGACAGGATGCGGCGCCGATCCTGATGCAGGGGCTGCATCGCCTCGAGTATCGCGGCTATGACTCGGCCGGCCTCGCCGTGGTGCGCGGTGCGGCGCTGCGTGTGTTCAAGAGCCAGGGCAAGGTGCGCGAGCTCGAGCAGCTGCTGCCCGAGTCGCTGAAAGGCAGCGCGGGCATCGCCCATACGCGCTGGGCGACGCATGGTGAGCCGAGCGAGCGCAATGCGCATCCGCACACCGATACGGCCAATCGCATCGCCATCGTCCACAACGGCATCATCGAGAACGCGGCGGCGCTGCGGGCGCAGCTGGCCGCGAAGGGCGTGCAGTTTCGCTCGGAGACCGACTCGGAGGTGCTGGCCCACCTGATCGCGATGATGGATGCGCAGACACTCGCCGATGCGGTGCGCGGCGCGCTGCGCCTGGTCAGTGGCGCCTACGGCATAGCGGTGCTGGATGCGCAGCGTCCCGAGACGCTGGTGGTCGCGCGCCTCGGCAGTCCGGTCATCCTGGGCATCGGCGAGCGCGAAATGTTCGTGGCCTCCGATGCGGCGGCGCTGGTGCGCCACACGCGCAGCGTCGTTCACCTGGATGACGGGGAGCTCGCCGTGCTGCGCGCTGATCGCTACGAAACCTCCACGCTGGAGGGCGGTGCGACCGTCAAGGTGCCGCTGGCGCTGGACTGGGAGGAAGACACGCTGGGCAAGGGCGAGCACGCGCATTTCATGCACAAGGAAATCCGCGAGCAGCCCGAGGCCGTCCGGCGCACGCTGAGCGGCCGGCTCGAGCGACGCTTTCAGACCACGCATCTCGGTGGCGTAGAGATGGCCGCGCGCGAGCTGCTGGAAATCCGCCGCGTGAAGATCCTCGGCTGCGGCTCGGCGCACCTGGCCGGCTGCCTCGGTGCGCACCTGATCGAACAGCTGGCGCGCGTACCGGCGCATGCGGAGCCGTCGTCCGAATTCCGCTATCGCAATCCGGTCATCGAGGCCGACACGCTCTACGTTGCGGTCAGTCAGTCCGGCGAAACTTTCGATACCCTGGCAGCTGTCCAGGAGGTCACGCGCAAGGGTGGCCGTGTGCTCGGCATCGTCAACGCCGTGGGCAGTACCATCGCCCGGGCCTGCGGCCGCGGCATCTATCTGCACGCCGGACCGGAGATCTCGGTGGTAGCCACCAAGACCTTCACCTGCACGGCCACTGCGCTCGCGCTGCTGGCGATCCACCTCGGGCGCCTGCGCGATCTGTCCAGCGCACGCGGCGCGCGGCTCATCGGCGCTCTCGAGGCGCTGCCCGCGCAGATCGCTGCGATTCTGGAGGACGAGGGTCCGATCGAGGCAATCGCGCGCCGCTTGGTCGCCTATCAGAACTTCTTCTTCATCGGCCGCGCCGCGGGGCATGCCGTTGCCATGGAGGGCGCGCTGAAGCTGAAGGAAGTCAGCTATCGGCACGCCGAAGCCTACCCGGCCTCTGAGCTCAAGCATGGGCCGCTGGCGTTGATCGATCAGCGCACCCCTACCATCGTGGTGCTGCCGCGCGATGAGCTCTTCGCCAAGAATCTCTCCAGCATCGAGGAGATCCATGCGCGCCGGGGCCCGACATTCGTGGTCACGCAGCCTGGCGCGTTGCCGGTGAGCGTGCAGGGAGTGATGCAGGTGCCCCCCTCCGAGCCGGAGCTCGATCCGATCCTGATGACGATTCCGCTGCAGCTGCTCGCCTATCACGTGGCGCGTGCCTGTGGCACCGAGATCGATCAGCCGCGAAACCTCGCCAAATCGGTCACCGTGGAATAGGGCAGCGAGACGCGCCGGGGCACGCCAGATGCGATACCGTGCCGCTCAATGAATGAATCCAGCCGGCACGAGGAACACATCGTCTCCTCGTGGCACACCAACGCGGCGCCCTGGACGCAGGCCGTGCGCGACCACGCCATCGACAGCCGCCGCCTGGTCACGGATCAGGCCGTCATTGACGCGGTACTGGCACGCTCGCCGCGCCTGGCGCTGGATGTGGGCTGCGGCGAAGGATGGCTCGCGCGCGCGCTCGCCGGCGCGGGCGTAACTGTCCTCGGCGTGGATGTCGTACCCGAGCTGGTGGACGCGGCACGGCAGGCCGGCGGCGGCAGCTTCCAGGTCGCTTCCTACGCGGATCTTCTCGACGCCTCGGAGTCAGGTGCATGGCGCAGAGTCGACGTCGCGATCTGCAACTTCGCGCTCTTCGGCGAGCAATCGGTCGCGGCACTGTTCCGGGCGGTTCCGCGACTGCTCACACCCACCGGCGCCTTCATCGTTCAGACACTGCATCCGCTCATGGCCTGCGGTGACGCTCCCTATCGCGATGGCTGGCGCAAGGGCAGCTGGCAGGGATTCTCCGATGCCTTCTGCGACCCGGCGCCCTGGTATTTCCGTACTCTGGAGAGCTGGGTGCAGCTGCATGTCGACAACGGCCTGCGGCTGCTGGAAGTCCGCGAGCCGCTGCACCCCATCACCGGCCGCCCGGCTTCGGTGATCTTCATCGCTGCTGCCGGCGGGGGCTGAAGAGCCTGCTCAGGACTGAAACCTACTTCGATGTGTTGTGGATTGCCTCGAAGGCGCGCGCACGGCGCCGTCCCGTGGGCAGCAGCATCGGAACGCGGGAACGGTACTCCTGGTAGTCGACGCCGTGTGCCGCTACCAGATCACGCTCCTCGAGCGTCACGCCGAGCAGGATGTAGCCACTGGTCGCCAGCGCGAACAGCAGGTGGCCGAACGACATGCGCGGTGTGGCCCAGAATGCGATCAGAAATCCCAGCATGATGGGGTGACGCACGAGGTGATAGAACGCGCGCTGCCGGAAGCTCAGCGGGCGGTACTCGCGTCCGCGCAGGCGCAGGAACACCTGTCGCAGGCCGAACAAGTCGAAATGGTTGATCATGAATGTGGAGAGCAGCACGATCAGCCAACCTATGCCGAACAGAGCCTGCAGCGCCAGGCGTGCCGCCGGCGTCGTGGCATCCCACACCGCCGCGGTCAGTGGCTGCCACTTCCAGAACAGCAGCAGCAACAACAGGCTCGAGAGCAGTACATAGGTACTACGTTCCACCGAGCGCGGCACGATGCGTGTCCAGGCCGCCTTGAATCCCGGGCGGGCCATGACACTGTGCTGAATGGCGAAGGCGGCGAGCAATGCCATGTCGGTCAACAGGGCCACGCGCCAGTCGATCGCGGCGCCGGCATCGATACCCTTGGGCACGCCAATGTCGCCGACGAAGCCTATCGCGTAGAGGAATGAGCCAAGAAACACGATATAACAGACCAATCCGTACAGCGCTGCGAGAAGTCCCATGGGATTGCCCTCCGGCCGATTGATACGCGCGACAGCGGGACGCAGCATCGCGCGCAGCGCGCACGGCGAATTGACTGAGGGTCCGGATTTACTGCCCAATCGTCTGCGCAGCTGGGCGGGAGCACTCCATAATCGACGGCGCAGCCGAGGAGGCCATCATGACGACGGAGCCCATCGCGGCAGCGATGCAGCGTCTGCGGTCCATCCTTCAGCGGCGCCCGGCCGCGGGCCTTGCAGAGGACTCCATTGCGCTGTCGATCTGGCAGGGAGCGGGCCGCGTCGCGACGCGCCATGTACATGGCACTCAGGTGCTCACCGATCTGCCCGAAGCACTCGGTGGCACCGGAGAGGGTATGAGCCCGGGGTGGCTGCTGCGTGCCGGACTCACGGCGTGTCTGACCAGCAGCATCGTCATGGCCGCCGCGCACGCCGGCATCGAGCTTACGCAGCTGGAGGTGCAGGCCACGAGCCGCTCGGATGCGCGCGGGCTCTTCGGCATGAGCGATGCAGAGGGGCGTTGCATCAGCGCCGCTCCGCTGGCAGTGCGCGTGAGCGTGCTGATTGCCGCGCGCCGGGCGAACGCCGCGCAATTGCGTGCAGTGGTCGATGAGGGTGGGCGCTGCTCACCGGTGCTCGCAGCGCTGCTAGAACCGGTGCCGATCGAGATGAGCGTGGAGGCGCGTGAGGCCTGATGGACGCGCTCTCCGAGACGCTGCGGGTCGTGCAGCTCATCGGCGCCATCTTCATCAATGCGCGCTTCACGGCGCCGTGGTGTTATCGCTCACCGGCGGCCGACTCTGCGGCGCCGCTGCTCGAGCCGGGTGCCGAGCGCGTGGTGATATTTCATCTGATCACCGAGGGCGATTGCTTCGTGCAGCTCGGTCGAGAGCCGGCGGTGCCGCTTCGCGCGGGAGACGTGGTCGTCTTTCCCGAGGGGCATGCGCACCTGATGAGCTCGCACCCGGGCCTGCAACCTGCCGGCGGCGGCGCGCGGCTTGCAGCAGTGCTTTCGCGCCGGCCCCGGCAGCTCAGCTACGGGGGTGGCGGAGCCACGACGCGCCTGGTCTGCGGCTATCTGGCCTGCGACGCGCGCCTGGCCAGGTTGCTGCTCGCCGGGCTGGATCCGCTGCTGCGCGTGAACGTGCGCGGCTCGAGCGCCGGTGCCTGGCTGGAAGCCTCGGTGCGCTATGCGCTCAGCGAGGCACGCTCACCGCGTCCGGGTGGTCCCGGCGTGCTTGCCAAGCTCGCCGAGGTGCTGTTCATCGAAGTGCTCAGACTGCACATGCAGGCGCAGAGCGCCGGGCAGCGCGGCTGGCTCGCCGGCGTGCGTGATCGTCACGTCGGCGCGGCGCTGGCGGCCCTGCATCGCGAGCCGGCGCGTGCCTGGACCCTCGAGGAGCTCGCGCGCACTGCCGGCAGCTCGCGCTCCGTGCTGGCCGAGCGCTTCCAGTTCCTCGTGGGCAGCTCTCCCATGCAGTACCTGACGCAGTGGCGCATGCTGCTCGCGTCGAATCTGCTCAAGCGAAGCCAGACCTCGATGACGCGGATTGCCGAAGCAGTCGGCTACCAGACAGACACCGCCTTCAGTCGCGCTTTCCGACGCGAGTTCGGCGTGCCGCCGGCGGCGTGGCGTCGCAACTGGGCGGCGCGCGATAGGATGGGCGTCGGCAGTGCATCTCAAAGCTGACGCCGTTCACGCGCTGCGCGCCGATATCACGGTGCGGACACGAGCTGCACCCGGGCGACCGCCGCCTGCGCATCGGCCACGTGCTGCCAGGGCAGGGAGGGAAGATGCGCCAGCAGCACGCGCACGAACGCATCCTGGCGCCGCCGGGCTTCGGGCACCGGCACCCCGTGATTCAGAATCGCAAAGTAGACCTCGCCGTGATCGCGCGTGCGGATGGCGCCGATCAGGGCGCTCGCGCCGTAGTCGCCAAAGGTGCCGGTCTTGCCCACCACGTGGCCGGCCGCATCGGGCCCGTTCAGCCGGTCATGCAGCGTGCCGGCATCCACGCCCGATACCGGCAGCACGTCGGGCAACGCATGGCCGGTGCTCGCAAGCTGCTGCTCCAGCGCTCGCAGCAGCTTCACGGCCGCGCGCGGGCTGAGCCGGTTGCGCGGATCGGTGCCGGCGCCATCGCCGAGTGTAATTTCCGCCTGCATGGGTTCGGGCACGCTGGCGCGCGCCAGGCGCTCCACCGCCGCGGCACCCCCCGCCGCCTGCGCCAGCGGCGCAACGATATTGTTCGAGTAGTCATCCAGTGATTTGAGCAGCGGCAGCAGGGGCTCGGAGCGAAAGGTCAGCACGTCAGTGACGGTCGCGCCGGTGACGGACACGGGCCGCACGCCAGTCGTAGCCGTCGTTACGAGGTCTGTCCCGGCGTGCGGGACGGTGGCCGCATCGGCGGTTACCGCAGGTGACAGCCAGCGCACCGACGGGGGCGCCGTCATACCCAGCGGAGCCGCGCCGCCCCGCAGTGCGAGCACCGCGTTCCAGGCCGCCGCCGGAGTCTGCCCGGACAAGGCGCGTGCGAGTCGCTCGCCCTGCGGATCGTTCTGCCAGTCGAAGATCAGTTCGCCTTGTACCCGCAGCGGCCCGCGGATCGAATCGATGCCGAGGCGGTTGAGCCGCTGCGCGACCAGCAGGGCGTCCTCATCGACCAGCGCAGGGTCGGGATTCGGGCCCCCCTGCACCTGGAGCTGCCCATCGAGCTGATGCCCGTCCAGATGGCCGGTGACGCTGAACGTCGTCACGAAGCGGTAGGCGGGGCCGAGCCGTCGCAGCAGCGCCAGCGTCGTGGGCACCTTCGAAACCGAGGCCGGATGCACCGGGCGCGCGGCAGCCTGTGCCAGCAGCACGTGGCCGTCAGCAGCTTCGACGTAGACGCCCTGGTCGGCGCCCACGATCTGTCGAGCGGCGCGCGCGAGCGCCGCATCCGCATGGGCCGCATCGGCCGCGACGGCCGGATGAGGTGTGGACAATAACAGGGCTGCGAGCGCCAGCCCCAGCGGCAGCGCGACCGATGCTGCGACTGGCGAGCCTGGCACGCCGCGCGGGCTCACGCGGAAGCGGCGGCGAGCTGGCCCGCCAGCGGCAGACGTCGCAGCCGCTGGCCCGTCGCCTGGAAGATGGCATTGACGAGGGCGGGGGCGATGGGTGGCGTGCCCGGGTCGCCAACACCGCTTGGGGGCTCGTGGGAGGGAACTATGTACACCTCGATCAGGGGCATCTCACTCGAGCGCAGGCAGCGGTAGGCATCGAAGTTCGACTGCTGCACGACGCCGTCCTTCAGAGTGATTGCGCCATAGAGCGCCGCGGACAGTCCGAAGCCGATGCCTCCCTGCATCTGCGCGGTGACGACATTGGGATTGATCGGCATGCCGCAGTCCACGGCACAGACCACGCGATCCACACGCAGCGCGCCATCGGCCTCGACGGACACCTCGGCGACCTGTGCGACGCAGGTGCCGAAACTCTCGTGCAGGGCGATACCGCGGCCACGGCGCTCCGCGGGAGCGCGCGCCGGTAGCGCACTGCCCCAGCCGGCGCGCGTGGCCGCCAGATCCAGCACGGCGCGTTGGCGTGGATGAGAGGCGAGCAGGCCGCGGCGGAATTGATAGGGATCGACGCCGGCGGCGATGGCGAGCTCGTCGATCATGCACTCGGTCGCGAAGGCCGTATGCGAATGACCCGCCGAGCGCCACCACTGCACCGGCACGGCGACGTCTTTGATCGTGAGGAGCTCGAGCCGCACGTTGGGAATTTCATAGGGCTCGGCCGAGCCCTGCAGGCTGCTTGGGTCGATGCCATCCTTGATCCGGCCGGCGAAGGGTGAATCAGCCAGCACCGACTGCCCCACGCTGCGCTGCTGCCAGGCGATCAGGGCACCGTTGGCATCCAGGGCGGCTCGAATCGAATGCGCGAACGCTGGTCGGTAGTAACCGGCACGCATGTCGTCCTCGCGAGTCCACACCAGCTTGATGGGAACGCGATGGCCCTGCGCGGCCGCCGCCTGCGCGATCGCAACCGCTTCGAGAACATAATCGGCGTGAGGATTGCCGCGGCGGCCAAAGCTGCCCCCCGCGTAGAGTTGCGTGATCTTGACGCTCTCGGGGGCGATGCCGAGCAGGGTACCGATGGCGGCCTGATCGGCGCTCTGCAGTTGCTCGCCGTTCCACAGGCTGGCCCCGCCTTCGGTGAGATACACGAGGCAGTTCATCGGCTCCATCGCGGCATGCGCCAGATAAGGCACCTCATACAGCGCCTGGAGCTGCACACCGGAAGCCGAGCCCAGCACCGCCTCATCCCCCTTCTGCAGCGCGACGCGCGTCTCGCCGGTGCCTGCCGCGGCACCATCGAGGGCTGCCGCGCGCAAACGCGCCGAGAGCTGCCCGCTGTCCAGGTGAGAGGCCGCCGCCTCGTCCCACTGGATCTGCAGGGCATCGCGGCCGCGCTGCGCGATCCAGGTGTTGGTGGCCAGCACTGCCACGCCACCTGGCACGCGTTCACTGGCAGGGATCTGCACTACATCGACCACACCGCTCACGGCCCGTGCGGCGCCCGCATCGAAGCTGATGAGGCGCGCACCGAAGCGCGGCGGGTGGGCGGCGACGGCGATGAGCATCTCCGGCAGTTTCAGATCCTGCGTATACAGCGCCGAGCCGTTGGTCTTGGCGTGTGAGTCCTTGCGGCGCACGAAAGGATTGCCGATGAGCCGGAACTGGCTCGGATTCTTCAGCACCGGATCGGCCGGCAGCGCCAGGAGCGCGGCCGCGCTCGTCAGTGCACCAAAACGCGTGTGCCGCTGCGAAGCCTGATGCGAGACCACGCCATTGGCGACGCTGATCTCGGCTGGCGGCACGCCCCACTTCGCGGCCGCCGCCTGCACCAGCAGTGCACGCGCGCTGGCGCCCGCCTGACGCATCTGTATCCAGGCGCCGGACATGGAAGTGCTCTCGCCGGTGCCCTGCATGCCGAGCGCTACGTTGATATAGCGGCTGGCATCGGCCGGCGCACCCTCGACGCGCACATCGAGCCAGTTGGCATCGAGCTCCTCGGCCAGCAGCGTGGCGAGACCTGTGAAGACACCCTGGCCCATCTCGAGATTCTTGGCGATGATCGTGACGCTGCTGTCGGCGCCGATGCGGACGAACGCATTGGGCTCGAACGGCCGCACCGGCAATGCGGCGTCTGCTGTCTCGGCGGCGCGCGCCGGCGCCAGATAGATCCCCAGCGTGAGGACCGAGGCCTGCTGCAAAAATTGGCGGCGTGAGGACCGCCGCGCGGCGCCCTGCGCCGACCCTGCGCGGGCGGCGGGAGGCTTCAAGTCGCCAGCGTCCTCGCCGCCTCATGGATGGCGGCGCGCACGCGCGCATAGGTCGCGCAGCGGCACAGATTGCCATCCATGGCCGCATCGATGTCCGCATCGCTCGGCTTGCGATTGGACTGCAGCAGCGCCGTGGCCGAAACGATCTGCCCGCTCTGGCAGTAGCCACACTGCGCCACGTCCAGACGCCGCCAGGCTTCCTGCACCGCGCGGCCCACGCTGTCGTCGGTGAGCCCCTCGATGGTCACGATGCTGCGGCCATCTACTCGCGCGACCGGGGTCTGACAGGAGCGTACCGCACGGCCGTCGAGTGTGACGGTACAGGCGCCGCACTGGCCCTGACCACAGGCGTATTTGGTGCCGGTCAGGCCGATTTCGTCGCGCAGCACCCACAGCAGCGGCATGGCGTCATCGACGTCGACCGTGACCCCCCGGCCATTGAGCATGAAGCTGCGCATCAGGTCGATTATAGCGGCGCCTTCCCCGTATTCACCTGCGACGGATCACAGGATTGACGGGAGCTTCAGCCCGCGCGGATGCGGCGGGCCTGCAGATCGTAGATGTGCGCGCCGCTGATCTGCACCGGCACGATGTCACCGACCTTCACGCCGCGTGCATCGGCCAGCTGTACCGCCCCATCGATCTGCGGCGCCTCACCGAAGCTGCGGCCCGTCGCCCCCTGCGCGTCCACCTCATCGATGAGTAGCTCGCAGCGCTGGCCGATCCGCGCCGCAAGGCGTGCGCGGCTGATCTCGGCAGCCTTCTGCATGAAGCGCTCGTAGCGCTCCTGCCGGAGCTCTTCGGGCACGGGGTCCGGCAGCGCGTTGGCCGCGGCATCCCGTACCGGGGAATATTGAAAGCAGCCGACGCGGTCGAGCTGCGCTTGCTCGAGCCACGAGAGCAGCTCGGCGAATTCTGCCTCGGTCTCTCCGGGGAAGCCGACGATAAAACTGCTGCGCAACACCAGCTCCGGGCGCTCGCGACGCCACGCGGCGATGCGCTGCAGCGTGTTCTCCGCATGAGCTGGACGCCGCATACGCTTGAGCACGGCGGGACTGCCGTGCTGAAACGGGATGTCCAGGTAGGGCAGCACCCCGGAGGGGTGCATCAGTGCGATCACCTCGTCCACGTGCGGATAAGGATAGACATAGTGCAATCGCACCCAGGCGCCGAGAGTGCCGAGCGCGCGCACGAGGTCCAGCATGCGCGTGTGGTAATCGCGCCCCTGCCACTGCACCGCCCGATAGCGCAGGTCGCTGCCGTAGGCGCTGGTGTCCTGTGAGATCACCAGCAGCTCGCGCACGCCTGCGCGCACCAGCGCCTCGGCCTCGCGCATCACCTCATCGAGCGGACGGCTGGCGAGGCGGCCGCGCAACGAGGGGATGATGCAGAAGCTGCAGCGGTTGTTGCAGCCCTCGCTGATCTTCAGGTACGCATAGTGGCGCGGCGTGAGCCGCAGTCCCTGCGGCGGCACCAGCTCGAGAAATGGATCGTGCGGGCGCGGCAGGTGCCGGTCCACCGCTTCGAGCACCCGTTCGTAGGCATGCGGACCGGTGACACCGAGCACCTTTGGGTGCCGCTCGAGGATGCGCTCGGGATGTGCGCCGAGGCAGCCGGTCACGAGCACTCGGCCGTTGTGCGCCAGCGCCTCGCCGATGGCCTCGAGTGACTCGTCGATGGCCTCGTCGATGAAGCCGCAGGTATTGACCACGACCAGGTCCGCCTGCTCATAGCCGCCGACGATGTCGTAGCCGCGCGCACGCAGCGAGGTGATCAGGCGCTCGGAGTCCACCAGCGCCTTGGGACAACCCAGGCTGACGAAGCCCACCGCGGGAGCGGGCACCGGGGTGTCACTGCGGCGGCGGGCAACGCTGCGCGCGGTGCCGGATCGGGTGTTGGCAGCCATGGGAGGGTCAGGCGCAAATGGGCCGGGTATAGTAACCGAGCCGCCTCACTGGATGAACCGGGACCGCCGATGCCCTTCGACCGAGCCTACTACCAGCGTTTTTATTTCAATCCTCGCACCGCGGTGACCTCGCGCGCCGAGATGGGCTCGCGAGCGCGGCTGATTGCCGGCTGTGTCGATTATGTCGGGCTGCCGGTGCGCAGCATCCTCGACGCCGGCTGTGGCATCGGACTGCTGCGCGCCCCGCTGCAGCGCTCGTTGCGCGGTGCGCGCTACGTCGGGCTGGAATACAGCGAATACCTCTGCGAGCGCTACGGCTGGCTGCAGGGCTCCGTCGACACGTTCCGCACACGCGAGCGCTTCGACCTGGTGGTGTGCTATGACGTGCTGCAGTACCTGACCGCACCGCGGGCGCGCCGCGCCATTGCGAACCTCGCGCGCTGGTGCCGCGGGGCGCTGTATTTCGGCGCGCTGACCAGCGAGGACTGGCGCGACAATTGCGATCAGAGCCGCACGGATCGCATCCCTGGACTGCGACCGGGGCGCTGGTACCGTCGCGAGCTGTCGCGTCACTTCGTTGCCCTGGGTTGTGGCATGTGGCTCAGGCGCGGCCTGCCGCTCACGCTGTGGAACCTGGACGCCGCGGCCTGAGCGCGCTGCCCCCCTCGCCACGGACCCTCATCTTCGAGGGGCCCGTGCAGTGCCTTGCCCAGCCGCGCGCCGGTGACTGGCGGCTGCGCGGCCGGCTGCGCAGTGAAGATGGCGCCAGACCTGCCGCACCAGCCGAGCTGCTGCTGTCGGGCGTGCGGCCCACCGCCTCGGCGCAGATCCTGCCGTCCCGGCTGCATGAGCTGCGGGTGCAGGGGCTGGTGTCCGGACCCGGGCTGCAGCTGCAAGCCCGCGAGGGCAGCTACAGCCTCGAACCCGAAGCAGTGCGTCTGCATCATGATCCCGCGGGAAGCTTCTACCAGGCACTGCCGCGCGTCGGCCTGCCTCGCCGCACGCGCGTCGCCTGGGCCGCACTGCTGACGCTGCTGCGCGTGCCGCTCGTTTCCCGGTTGCTGAAGTGAGACCCGAATGATCAAGCGCATTCCCGTGACGGTGCTGACCGGCTTTCTGGGCGCCGGCAAGACCACCCTCGTCAACCGCATCCTGGGCGAGCAGCACGGCCGGCGCATTGCGGTGATCGAAAACGAGTTCGGCGAGGTGGGGGTCGATCAGGCGCTGGTCATCGGTGCGGAGGAGGAGATCTTCGAAACCAGCAACGGCTGCCTGTGCTGCACGGTGCGCGGGGATCTCATCCGGATCCTGGCGCAGCTTCGCAAGCGTCGCGAGCGTTTCGACGCCGTGCTGATCGAAACGACGGGGCTCGCCGATCCGGGACCCGTGGCACAGACGTTCTTCGTCGAGGAGGAGCTGCGCGAGCACTATGCGCTCGACGCCATCGTCACGCTGGTGGATGCGCTGCATCTGCCACAGCAGCTCGGCCACGTGCCGGTCGTGCTCGAGCAGATCGCCTTCGCCGATGTGATCCTGCTGAACAAGATCGATCTCGTCAGCAGCGCCATCGCCGCTCGCCTGACACAGCAGCTGCACGCGATCAACGGCACCGCACGCATCGTACCGACCGAGGCCGCGCAGCTGCCGCTCGAGCAGGTGCTCGATCTGGGTGCCTTCGATCTGGAGCGGGCGCTGGCGCGCGACAGCGCTTTTCTCGAGCCACCACGTCCGTTCGAATGGGCGGGGATCTATCGTCTCGGCAGCGCACCGGCGCTGCTACGCATCGGCGATGACGACGGCCACGGCCACCACGACCACGACCACCACGATCAAGATCACCACGATCACGACCAAGCGGCTCACCATGAGCAGGCGCAGGGCGAGGGCATGCCACTGGCGCAGGTCGATGTCGTGCTGTTGCCGCTGCCTGCGGCGGCGGATGTGGCAACGCCCGAGGCGCAGGGCGCGACACTCGAGGCCCTGCTCGAGCGCGCCGCGGCAGTGTTCGACAGCGACGCGCTGAACGTCGATGGGGAAGCTCCGCTGCAGCCGCAGCGACGGCTGCGCCTGCCTGCGGCTCGGTCTCGCAGGCTGCCGCTGGCCCTGGCACCGGGCCTCTGGGCGCTGTTCTGCGAGCATGCGCCGGCGGAGTTTGGTTTGTCGCTGCCAGGCGCAGAGCTGCTGTACCAGCGCAGCTTCGGCTCGCATCATCACGATCTTGCGATCGGCTCCATCGGTCTGACGGAGTCGCGGCCGCTGGATGCGCAGCGCGTGAATGACTGGCTCTCAAAGCTCCTGCAGAGCCGCGGGCAGGACATCCTGCGCATGAAGGGAGTGCTGCAGTTCAAGGCTGAGCCGCGCCGCTATGTTTTTCACGGCGTGCACATGACCTTCGACGGCCGTCTCGAGCGCGCGTGGCCCGAGGCCAGCGCGCGCGTGAGTCGACTGGTCTTCATCGGTCGAAATCTGGATCGAAGCGAGCTCGAGCGCGGCCTGGCGGGCTGCATCGCGTGAGCGCTGCGACAGGCGCGAGCGCGGCGGGGCGACTGGTTACGCTCGGCCATCTCGAGCTGCCGGAGTATCCGGTCGATGCGGCCTGGGCTCCCGATGGGCGCAGCCTCGTGGTGGGATTGGCGGATGGCTGCGTGACCCTGGTGCAGCTGCCGCCGCTCACGTCACCGCAGGTGCTGCCGCCTGCGCAGGCGCTGCAGGCTAGTCAGGTGCTGCGGGCCCACAGCCAGAGCGTGCTCGCCGTGGCCTGGCAGAAGGCAGGAAGGCTGTGGGCTTCCTCCGGGCAGGATGGCCGCGTGCTGTTGTGGGATGCGCGCGTGCAGCAGCCCCAGGTGGTGCACGAGGAGCGCCAGTGGAGCGAGCGGCTCGCCTTCGCCGAGCGGGGCAGCGGGCTCGCGGTGGCCACGGGGCGCACGCTGCGGGTGTTCGATGAGGCCGGAACACTGCGCTACCAACACGCCGGCAGCGCCGGCGCCATCAGCGCGCTGGCCTGGCACCCGCGCGCGGCCGAGCTCGCCAGCGCCGGCAATGGCGGAGTGCTGCTGCACCGGATCGACCTGAAGCGCTCCACGGGTGGTCCGGAGGCTGCCGCCCCGCCTGCGCGTCTGCTGCCGCTGCGCGCGGTCTGTGTGTGCATCGCCTTTCATCCCGAGGGCCGGCTGCTCGCCGCCGGATTGCAGGAAGGCAGCGTGCAGCTGTGGAACCTCGCCACGGGCAGCGACTCACGGCTCGATGGGTTTGGCGCACGCGTGCTCGCCACCGAGTGGAGCGCGACCGGACGCTATCTTGCCGGCGCCGCCGGGAGCGAGCTGGCGCTGTGGGATTTCAGCGGCCGCACCGGCGGGCACGCCGGTCCGGCAGCGCTGCGCCTGCCGGCGCATTCTGAGCGCATCACGGCCCTCGGCTTTCGGCCGGGTGGCAATTGGTTTGCAAGTGCGGGTGTGGACCGACGGCTGCTGTGGTGGCGCGCGGGTGCGGGAGATGCCCCGCAGGATGCGCACCTGCTCGCCGACGAATGCAGTCTGCTGCGCTTCTCGCGCGACGGCGCGCTGCTGGCTGTCGGGGACGCCAGCGGCGGTTTGTCGATATTCGAGTGTCGCCCCTGAGGGGCGATCAGTGGGGACCGCCCCCCTGCGCTGTCAGCCCTGCGCCTGCTGGACTTCCGAGTCGTCCGCCGCTTCTTCCGCGGCGCCGCCCACTGGCGGCAGACTGATGCGATAGCGCGTGAACTGTCCGCGCTTGGTGGAGAACTGCAGCCGCCCACCGAGGCGTTGCACATGATCGCGCACGATGCCCATGCCCTGGCCGCGACGCGAATCGCCCACCGCGGTGGTCAGCCCTGGCTGGAAGATCAGGCTCGCAAGGCGCGTCGGATCGAGCGCGCGTGCGGTCTCGGCGGGCACCAGGCCGGCTCTGGCGGCGGCGTCGGCAATGCCCTCGGCGTCCAGGCCACCCCCATCGTCCTGCACGTTGAGCTCGAAGCCGTGGGCACCGCAGTGGATGAATTCGATGACCAGCGTGCCGATCGCGGGTTTGGTGCGCGTGGCGCGCGTGGCCACAGGCTCGATGCCATGCTCGATGGCGTTGCGCACCAGCTGTGTCAGCAGATCGAACAGGGTTCCGGTCCACTCCTCGGGAATGTCTTCCAGACCCATGGTCACGAGTCCCACGCGCTTGCCGAGGTCCGCGGCGCAGCGGTCGGCGAGCTGCTCGAGCGCCGTGACGAGCTTAAGCTGGCTGCGGCGCTGGCTCGATTCCAGCTCCAGAGCCGCCGGCTCGTGCATCTCCAGCGGAACGTGCACAGCGGCGCAGTCGGCGGCCACGGTCAGGTGACTGCAGAGCTCCTCGAGCACCACCATCGCCGGCAGCAGATCGTTGCCGGTGGCGGCCAGCCGTGACTCCACCTCGCGCAGCGCCGCCAGGGCATTGGCGAGCCGCGTACTGACGGTGGGCAGGTGCAGCCCGAGCAACGCCTCGCCGAGCGCGGTGAGCTCATCGAGCAAGCGCTCGATCTTGGCGCGAAAACCGGCCTGATCGCGCGTCGGGGTACGCAGCGAGGTGCGGATGCGCTCGACCGTTTCGAGCGCATGGGTCATGAAGCCCGCGAGCATCTGCGGCTCCGCCAGCAGCAGCGAGCGGTACAGATCGCGCTGGTCGCGCAGCGTGTCGAGCTCGAGCTGCACGGCCGGGGGCAGCAGGCGCGTCATCATGTCGGTCATGACAGCCCCACCGCGACGTCCAGCGGGGCCACCGCCGGCGGCAGATTGACCGCGGCCTCCATCAGCGCGCGCTGCGCCGTGGCTGCATCGGCAAAGCGCTCGGAGAGCTCCTGCGACATCAGCCGCTCGAGCAGCGGCTCGAGCGCCTGGCATTCGATCGGCAGCGGCGGGCGCGCGCCGCGCACGTGCTGCTGGATGACTTCCACGGCGCTGCTGCCCGAGTAGGGTTTGGCGCCACTGAGCATCTCGAACAGCATGACGCCCAGACTGTAGAGATCGCTGCGCGCATCGGGAGGCAGGCCCTGTGCCTGCTCGGGACTCATGTAGTAGGGAGAGCCGCGCAGCACGCCGGCGGCGGTGGTGCGCGCATCGTTCTCCACGCCGCGCGCCAGGCCGAAGTCGATGAGTACGATCGAGCCGTCCTGTCGCAGCATGACATTAGGGGGCTTCAGGTCGCGGTGAATGAGCCCGGCGGCGTGAATGACGCTCAGAGCGCCGCAGATGCGCTGCGCATATTCCAGACTCTCGGCGATGGTGATCGGTTGCAGCAGTCGTGCCTTCAGATCCCCGCAGGGGAAGTATTCCATCGCGATGAATTCGCGCCCGGCGTGATAGCCATAGTCGTAGATCTCCACCACGGAGGGGTGATGGATCGCGGAGATCGCGGCATATTCACGCGCGAACTCGCGCGAGTCCTCGCTGCTGGGGGTCGCGGTGGGCTTGGTGACCTTGAGCGCCACGTAGCGTCCGAGCACGGCGCTGTGAGCCAGGTACACCGCTGCGCGCGCCGACTCTCCCAGCCGGCGAACGATCGAGTACTGCGGCAGCGCCAGCTGCAGCGCATCCAGTCCGCGGCGAGGGGTGCGTGCAAGCGCGAGCGCGCGCTGGCGCTGGCGTAGCGCCTGACGCAGGGCCGTGGCGAGGCGCTGGGCGTTCAGCAGACGACGCGGCAGGTAATCGACCGCGCCCATGCGCATGGCCTGCACCGCGTTGAGCTCGTTGCCTCCTGAGGCAATGACCACGACCGGCGGCACCTCCTCGAGATCCAGCAGGCGACGCAGCGGCGCAAGTCCCGCCGTGGGGAACTCCGGCGGATCCCCGCAGGCGAGCCCCAGCACGATCAGATCCAGATTGCGCGCGCTGGAGTGGCGCGCGTGACTCTTCTCGAGCTCCCCGGGCTCCATCTCGAGGGCCGAGCCATCCGGCCAGAGGATCTCGACGTGGTGGCGCAGCCACATGCGCAGCTCACGGTCGGCATCGACGATCAGAACCCGGGGGTTCATGAGGGGGCGTGTATTCAAGGCAGCAGGTGCCGGCTGGCATAGGCGCAAGCAAACCAGCCGGCCACGGCGCCGACGCTGGCAGTCAGGGCAAACAGCAGCGCCCAGCGCCAGCGATGCGCGCGCGGGAATCGCCCCGACGTCCGGCGGCCGGAGGGGTCGAGCGCCGCTTCGGTGCCATCCAGTTCCGCGAGCGTCTGCTCGCGGTGGCGCAGGGCCGCAAACAGCAGCAGCTTCAACCGCTGCGCCGAGGCGGGTTTGGGCACGAAACGGAATAGGGTGCCATCGCCCATCTGGGAGGCCAGCTGCGCCTGCAGCTCGGCGGCGCCCACGACGAGCAGCTGCAGCTGCGGAAACTGCCGGTGCAGGGCGAGCAGGAATACATCGAGCGGTTTCGGCGCAATTGCGGCATCGATCAGGGCTATTTCAGCGCCGTTCGCCACCAGTTGGTCCACAAATCGATCTGCCGAAGGGCAGGTGACCACGGCAATGCGCTCGATGACCGCCTCAGTCAGCGACTGCAGCAGCGGGTGATCCTCCGAGAGCGCCACCACTGCCGGGCTTTGCGGCGGTTCCAGCGACGGCGCCGGAGCCTCCGAGCCCAGCACCAGCAGCATGGCGGTGGACTCCAGGGCCACCGGGGGCAAGGGGGTGCGGCTGTCGGGCAGGATGCGCTCGGCGGCGAAAGAAGAGGACACAGGCGCTCGCGGGTCCATGCGCATGAGGCTCGCAAGATGACGTAAGGCTGCGGTCAGCTTCCCGACTCTAAGCGCTCTCTGCGGCCGCACAATGGCTTAGCGGTCGGGGGGAAATGGAACTGTGATGCTCATCGGCGCGCTCGGCCGATAATGTGACGCGTCTCACCCGGAGCGGAGAAACCCATGCTGCAACTGCGGGATGCCCAGGCGGCCGATGTGCCGGTGCTCTACCAGCTCATCGGTGAGCTGGCCGATTACGAGCGGTTGCGCCATCGAGTCGTCGGTACGCCTGAAGACCTGCGCCGTCACCTCTTCGGCGAGCCACGCTATGCGGCTGCAATGCTGGCGTTCTGGAATGAGGAGCTCGCCGGCTATTCGCTCTACTTTCACAACTACTCGACCTTTCAGTGCCGTCCCGGGCTGTATCTGGAAGACCTGTTCGTGCGCCCGGGCCTTCGGGGCCGCGGCATTGGCCGCGAGCTGCTGCTCGCGCTCGAGCGGCGTGCCCGCGAGCTCGGCTGCGGGCGCCTGGAGTGGTCCGTGCTCGACTGGAACCAGGGCGCGATCGAGTTCTATCGCCGCTTCGGCGCTGCACCCAATGAAGGCTGGACACTGTTTCGCAAGGAGCTCAGCTAGCGGTGCCGGCAGCCCCGACCAGTCCTACCCCGCGCCGATACGACACAGGAGACAACGATGCCCCGAGTCACTTATATTGAGCCGGATGGCCGTGCCGTCACGCTGGAGGTTGCCAACGGCGCCAGCGTCATGAGTGCCGCCATGAATGCCGGTCTCGAGGGTATCGAGGCGCAGTGCGGCGGCAACATGATCTGCGCCACCTGTCACTGCTACGTGCAGGATCCGTGGCCGCAGCAGCTGCCGCCACCCAGCGCTGATGAGCAGCTGATGCTGCAGAATGTCGCGGCAGAGCTGCGTGACAACAGTCGCCTGTCCTGCCAGCTGATCGTGCGACCGGAGCTCGATGGTCTGAGCGTGCAGTTTCCGGAACGCCAGAGCTGAGCCGGCGCCCGGCAGCCGCGCTCCCGTCCTAACTGCGAAAGTGGGTGAGATGAGTTCACAGGCACCAATCGTCATCGTGGGCGCCGGCCAGGCCGGTGTGCAGACAGCCGAGTCGCTGCGGCAGGAAGGCTATGGCGGAGAGCTGCTGCTCATCGGAGAGGAGCCGCATCCACCCTACCAGCGTCCACCGCTGTCGAAGAAGTGGCTGTTCGAGGCCGGCAACCCCAGCTCTCTTGCCATCCGGGGTGCCGAGGCGCTGGCGCGCCGGCGCATCGATCTGAAGCTGGACGCGCGCGTGGCGGCCGTCCATCGCGACAGCTCGACCGTGGAGTTCGCGGGCGGTGAGCGGCTGCGCTACAGCAAGCTGGTGTTTGCGACCGGTTCGGTGCCGCGCGCCTTGCCGGTCCCCGGTGCAGCGCTGCGTGGTGTGCTGTGCCTGCGCGGCATCGCCGACTCGGCGGCGATTTCCGAGGCCATTCGTCGCTGCGGCAGCGAGGGCCGCCGCGTCGTCGTCGTCGGAGGTGGCTTCATCGGCCTGGAAGTTGCGGCCGGGGCCCGCAAACTGGGCGCTTCGGTCACGGTATTGGAAGGCCTGCCTCGGTTGATGTCACGGGTCACCGCACCGATTGTCTCGGAGGCGTTCGAGCGTCTGCATCGCGCCCATGGCGTGGAATTCGTCTTCAACGCACAGGTCACCGAGCTGCTCGGGGAGGCCGATCACGTCAGTGCCGTACGCACCGCCGACGGCCGCGAATATCCGGCCGGTTGCGTGGTCGTCGGCATCGGCGTATCGGCGGATGATCGACTGGCGCTCGCCGCGGGTCTGGCCTGCGATCGCGGCATCATTGTCGATGAGTGCTCGCGCACCTCGGATCCTGAGATCGCCGCCGCGGGCGATTGCACGGCCCGTCGCCTGCCGGATGGCCGGCTGCTGCGGCTCGAATCGGTGCAGAACGCCGTGGAACAGGGCAAGTCTGCGGCCGCGGCGCTTATGGGACGCGACCGCCCCTTCCATGCGACGCCGTGGTTCTGGTCGGACCAGTACGACGTGAAGCTGCAGATGGCAGGGCTCAGTCATGGCTACGACCAGGTCATCGCGCGAGGCGATGTGCAGAAGCCGGCGTTCTCGGCTTTTTATCTACGCGACGGTCGGCTCATCGCGGTGGATTCGCTCAACCGCATCTCCGATCACATGCTCGCCAAGCGCCTGCTGGACAACGACCTCTCGCCCACGGCGGAGCAGATCGCCGACACGGGCTTCGACCTGCACAGCCTGGTGAAGCAGTCCGCCTAGCCTCCCGGCCTATTGCGCCGCGCCGCTGCCGCCCGAGTGCAGCATGAATTGCTCGCCGTGATAGTCGAGGGCCACGCCATTGCGCGTGATCGCCAGCACCCGCGGGCCCTCGGGCAGCACATCCCCTTCGCGGACGCGATGCATGTTGATGAGGGCGAAGCGCTCATCTGCGAGTGCGGAGTAATCGAGCATGTTGAGCTGCAGGGCCGGCAAGTCTCCCCCGAGTGAGGCAAGGCTCGGCAGCTCGGAGTAATCGACCGGTCGGGAAGGCTTCGCTGCTGCGGGCACGGCAGGCTCATCGTCCGCAGGATTTGCCGACGCCGGCGCTGCGGTGCCCTCCACCGCCGCACTTTCTGCTGCCCCTGGGGCAGGGGCCAGCGGCGCGACGGCCGCGACATTGGGTGTTGTCGGGGCGGCGGGGCTGGCCGGCACGCCCGGCACGCCCGGCGCGCCCGCTGCCACGGCCGGCGCCGGGGAACGCGTGATCGCTGCAGGATGGGGAGCTGCTGACGTCGCGGCGGGTGCGGCCGCGGTCGCCGCGATCGCAGGCTCGGAGGGCGCCGGTCGACGCAGCAGCGCGTAGAGCAGGACCGCGACGTTGACCGCGAGCAGCACACCGACCCACAGCGCCCACGCCGGATAGCGTCTGCGCGGCTGTGTGATGCGCAGCTCGAGCAATGTCGGTCCGCTCTGGCGCTGGCGCTCCGCTTCGGACTTCTTCAGTGCATCGAGGATGAAGGACATCAGCCACCCTGCGTCAGTGCGGTCGTCGTATCGCCGCGCGGTTGATTGCGAGCCTGCAGCAGCGGCGAGTCGGGGGCGGCGAGCGCCGCATCCAGCGCCACCTGCGTCTCGATGCCGGCAACGCCATCGACTGCCAGATGACTGGCGCGCTGGAACTGCTCGACCAGCTGCATGAGGCTGGCATCGTAGCGATCGCTGCTCTGCGCCGCCGCCGCAAGCCCGCGCCAGCGCTCGAGCTGGCTGCGCAGGCGTTGCACCGGCGCTCCATGCATACCGAGCGCCAGACCGGCTGCATCGCGGACCGCGGGATGCCACAGCAGCAGAAAATCGCCGAACCAGTAGCGCGTCAGGTCCGCAATGGATACACGCGCGCGCTGGGCGCCAAGCTGCAGCTCGACGTCATCGCCGCTCAGGCTGCGAAGCACGACCTGGTAGGGCGTACCGCGCTCATCGGTGAGCATGAGGATCGCAGGACGATTCAGCAGCGTCAGCTGCGCGAGTGAGCCGCGCCGCGCGAGGCATTGCAGGCCCTGCGCCACGGCCTGGCTGCAGCCATCGGTGTTGCCGCGGATGTAGCGGACCTTCCACAGGCCCATGAGGGAGGAAAATGCCGTATCCGTGTCGGTACTGTCACGATGGGCCGCCAGCAGCGCGGCAAGGCGCGCCGTCGGCTCTTGCGCGCGCACCGCGGAACCAGCAGCGGCCGCGGCGGACGTTGCCACGGCTGGCCTGACAGCGGGCGCAACGCGAGCCGCAACTCCGGGCGCGGCGCCGGCCGTGGCCGCGGCGGGTGGGGGGGCTGCGGCCGTGGCGGTCGGGGTGAGCGCCGTGCCGGCCCCTGCCGCAGCCGGTCCCGCGGTCGCGGCCGTGGCGGGAACGGCACGCGAGGCGAGCGGGTGGTGCGGAACGTAGCGCCAGAGCGCGAACGCGCTGGCCGCCAGCAGCACGGCCGCTGCGGCCGCAGTGGCCATCGGTACCCAGGCCGGGGCGAGCGTGCGACCGAAGACCTCGCCGCCGGCGCGGCGCACGAGACCTGCGGGCACCTCGTGCAGGTCCTGTGTATAGGCGCCGAGCAGCGCGCGATCGCAGACGATGTTGATGACGCGCGGGATACCACCACTCACCCGGTACACCTCGCGCAGCGCGCCGCGCGAGAAGATATCCGCCGTCGCTCCGGCCACGCGCAGGCGGTGTCGCACGTACGCGGCGGTCTCCTCGCGCGAGAGCGGATCGAGGTGATAGCGGCCGGTGATGCGCTGGGCGAGCTGGCGCAGATCCTGGCGCGCGAGCAGCGTGCGCAGCTCCGGCTGACCGATCAGGATGATCTGCAGCAGCTTCTGTGTTTCGGTCTCAAGATTGGTGAGCAGGCGGATCTGCTCGAGCACCTCGGGCGAGAGGTCCTGCGCCTCATCGACGATGAGCACCACGCGCCGCGCGCGCCCGTGCATGCGCAGCAGGTGGCGGTTGAGCACGTCCACCAGCTCCTTGGTGTTGTCGTCGTCGGCGTCCGCCACCCCGAGCCCCAGCTCCTCGCACAGCGAGCGCAGGAACTCCCCGGGCGCGAGCTTGGGATTGAGGATGAGCGCGATCTCGGCGTTTTTTGGCGCACGCGCCAGCAGCGAGCGGATCGTGGTGGTCTTGCCGGTGCCGACCTCGCCGGTGAGCTGGATGAAGCCCCCGGCTTCATTGATGCCATAGACCAGATGCGCGAGCGCATCCGCGTGTCGCGCGCTCAGGTAGAGATAGCGCGGATCGGGTGTGATCGCGAAGGGCTTCTCGCTCAGGCCAAAGAACGTCAGGTACATGCTGTCTTCGGGTACATGCTGTGCGCGCTGTGCGTGACTGCGGTGCCGCTTGCCAATGATCTGTCCTTGGAGCCCTCGCGCGTCCGATCGTTCAGCGCCGGTGCGCCTCCCCGGCGCCGGGGCCGGTGGCAAAGCCGAGCTCCTGCGCATCGAAATCATCGACGCTGACCAGCTCGAGTACCCGCCGATCGTAATCGGCGAGAAAGGCCGCCTCGTCCTCGCTGAGCAGGCCCAGCGTGCGCGCCTGCTCGATCTGCGCCTGCGGCTCCAGGGCGCTGATGCGTCCGGTGCGTACGCCTTCCACGCGCAAACGCTTCTCCAGTGGCTCGGCCCGTTCCGCCAGCTGCAGCGCCTGCTGCAGTGCGTTGAGTGAATAGGTCGGCGCGGCCTCAGGCACCGGCGCAGCGCCATGATAAATGAAGCGGCTGAGCGAATCGCGTGTCGCCGTTGGCGACATCACGAGCTCGGCCACCCGCCGGCCGAGGCGGTCCGAGGGTGCGAAGTAAGTCAGGCCGCGCGGGAAGACCAGCAGCCGCGCCAGCGCCGCCGTAGGGCGGTTGGGGAGGTTGCGCAGCACGCTGTGCAGCTGCTCCTGCGCCTGATAGAGCAGCTCGCGGCAGCACCATTCGAGCACCGGCACCTCCTCGGCTGGCGCGCCACGATTGGCGTGATGCTTGAGCACCATGGAGGCCAGGTACAGCATCGAGAGCACATCGCCGAGGCGCGCCGAGATGGTTTCCTTCTTCTTGAGATACCCGCCAAGCGTCAGCATGGCGATGTCGGTGACCAGCGCGAAGGAGGCGCTGAAGCGCACGATGTGCTGATAGTAGCGACGCGTCGGCCCCGACTGCGGCACCGACTCGAAGCGCGCGAAGGTGATGGCCATCAGCACCGAGCGCACGGCGTTGGAGAAGGCGAATCCCATATGTGCGAACAGGGCGCGGTCGAACTCCCTGACACCACGGCGCCGGTCCTCGTCGCGCGCAGCGTTCATCTCGCGGCGCACATAGGGATGGCAGCGGATCGCGCCCTGGCCGAAGATGATGAGGTTGCGCGTCAGGATGTTCGCACCCTCGACCGTGATGGCGATCGGAATGGATTGATAGCCGCGCGCCAGGTTATTGCGCGGTCCGAGCATGATCGCCTTGCCGCCCTGCACGTCCATCGCATCGTTGGCGACGCGCCGGCCCATCTCGGTGACGTGATACTTCAGGATGGCCGCGGGCACCGCCGGCTTCTCGCCCTGGTCGATCGCCGCGGTGGTCACGCTGCGCGCAGCTTCCATGATGTATGACAGTCCCACCATGCGCGCGATCGACTGCTGCACACCTTCGAAACGACCGATCGGTGCATTGAACTGGCGGCGGATGCGCGCATAGGCGCCGGTCGCGTAGACCCCGGCCAGCGCCCCCCCGGTGGCATTGGCCGGCAGCGAGATGCAGCGACCCACGGACAGCTGCTCGACGAGCATGCGCCAGCCTGCGCCCGCCATCGCAAGCCCGCCGATGATGCAGTCGAGCGGCACGAACACATCGTGTCCGCGCACCGGGCCGTTCTGGAAGGGAATGTTGATCGGAAAATGGCGCCGTCCGATCTCGATGCCCGGCGTATCGCGCGGAATGAGCGCACAGGTGATGCCGATGTCGCTGCGCTCGCCGACCAGATGGTCGGGGTCGAACATGCGAAAGGCCAGGCCGATGACGGTGGCCACCGGGGCGAGGGTGATGTAGCGCTTGGAGAAGTTGAGCTTCAGGCCAATGATCTCGCGGCCCTGCCACGGTCCGCGGCACACGATGCCGGTGTCGGGGATAGCTGCGGCATCCGAGCCCACGCGTGGCCCGGTGAGAGCGAAGCAGGGGATCTCCTCGCCCCGCGCCAGACGCGGCAGGTAGTGGTCCTTCTGCTCCTGCGTGCCGTAGTGATTCAGCAGCTCCGCGGGGCCGAGCGAGTTGGGCACGGCCACCGTGGAGGCGCAGGTGACGCTGCGGCTGGCGAGCTTGGTGAGCACGCAGGAGTGGGCGAAGGTCGAGAACGCGAGCCCCCCATATTGTTTGGGGATGATCATGGCGAAGAAGCCCTGTGACTTCAGGTACTCCCACACCTCGGGCGGCAGATCGCCGCGACGGTGCGTGATGTCGAAGTCATCGAGCATGCCGCAGAGCGTCTCGCAGGGCCCATCGAGAAAGGCCTGTTCCTCGGCGCTGAGGCTCGGGGGCGCTGCCGCCGCAAGACGCCGCCAGTTCGGACGGCCGGTGAATAGCTCCCCATCCCACCAGACCGTGCCGGCCTCGAGCGCCTCGCGCTCGGTATCGGACATCGAGGGCAAGAGGCGGCGGTAGGTGCGCATGAAGCGTCCGCTGATCAGGGCGGCGCGCAGCGGGGGCACCGTCAGCCCCCACAGCCCGACCAGCAACAGCCACAGAATGGCTTTCCAGACCGGCGCGGGGCTGCCCGCGAGGCTGTAGATGAGCAGCAGCGCCGTGAAAGTCAGCGCATAGACGATGAGCGACGCGCGGCGGTTGGCCAGGTACAGCAGCGCGACGATGAAGGCGACGGTGATGAGTGCGCCGACCATTCCCGAGAGCTCCCGTGACGAGCCTGCCTGTGAGGCAGCGGGACTATAGCTGCGCCGGGGCGCGAGCGCGACGCAGTCGCCCGCGCCCCGAGTGCTTTAGCCGAGCAGCGACTTCACCCCGTCGCGCTCCTCGCGCAGCTCCGCATCGGACAGATCCATGCGCTTGCGGCTGAATTCATCGACCGAGAGCCCCTGCACGATCTGATACTGACCCTGCCGGCAGGTCACCGGATAGGAGTAAATGATTCCTTCCCGGATTCCATAGCTGCCATCGGAGGGCACGGCCATGCTGGTCCAGTCGCCCTGTGCGGTGCCCAGCATCCAGGTGCGCACGTGGTCAATGGCGGCCGAGGCGGCCGAGGCGGCCGAGGAGGCGCCGCGCGCCTTGATGATGGCTGCTCCGCGCTGCTGCACGGTGGGGATGAAGGTTTTCTCGAGCCACGCCTGATCCACCAGCTCGCGGGCGGCGCGGCCGTTGACCTCGGCGTGGCTGACGTCCGGATATTGAGTCGAGGAATGATTGCCCCAGATCGTGAGCTTGCGGATCGCGCTCACGTGGGTGCCGGTCTTCTCCGCCAGCTGGGAGAGCGCGCGGTTGTGATCCAGGCGCGTCATCGCCGTGAAGCGGCGCGGATCCAGTCGTGGGGCATTGCGGCTGGCGATCAGGGCATTGGTGTTGGCCGGATTACCCACCACCAGCACGCGCACCTCGGCGCTTGCGGCCTCGTTCAGCGCACGCCCCTGCGCGGAGAATATCTGCGCATTGGCCATCAGCAGATCCTTGCGCTCCATGCCAGGCCCGCGGGGGCGCGCGCCCACCAGCAAGGCGACATGGCAGTCGCGAAAAGCCACTTTGGCATCGTCTGTGGCCACGACCTGGTGCAGGGTCGGGAAGGCGCAGTCATTGAGCTCCATCACGACCCCGCCGAGTGCCGGCAGCGCCGGGGTGATCTCCAGCAGGTGCAGGTTGATGGGCTGATCTGCCCCCAGCATGTCCCCTGCTGCAACGCGAAAGGCGAGGGCATAGCCGATCTGGCCGGCCGCGCCGGTGATGGCGACGTTCAGGGGCTGCTTCATGGGGTGACTCCGGGCCGAAAAAAAGAGCGCTGATTTTAAGGACCTGCGGCTGGGCAGCAACTCCGGGATGGCCCTTTGTGTTCTGGGCGGGTCCGCACGGTTCGCCAAGCAATGCTTGACACATAACTAGTGTTGTAGTTAACTACAACACAAGCTAAGTAACACACCGGCGGTAAGCCGCCAGAGCAAGGAGTCGATCATGAACGCCCACACAGTGACAACCAGCCCCGGCCTGAAGGAGCTGCGCCCGGCGCCGGCAAGCAACGTCAAGGTGGTGACCTGCGCCGCCCTGTCGCTGATCATCACGCTGCTGACCGCCTCGATCATCGGCCAGGCGACCGGCGCTGCCGGTCTGGCGCAGGCGGTATCGGCGAGCGCTCCGGCCATGACGGTGAGCGCACGCTAAGCGCGGCACTGATCGCCGGCGCCCGCTGCGCCGGCGAAGCTTGCGCGTGCGGGTCTGCTACAGTCGCGCGCCGACGCATCGCAGAGACGATCAGCAGACGAGCCACATCGGTTGGAAACGCCAGCGCAATGGGATGACAGCCAGCCGATCTATCGGCAGCTGCGCGACCGGGTCGTCGCGATGATTCTCGAAGGACTGCTGAAGGAGGGCGACCCCCTGCCCTCGGTGCGCAGCGTCGCCGCTGAATTTCGCATCAATCCCATCACCGTATTGAAGAGCTACCAGCAGCTGGTGGATGAGCAGCTGGTGGAGAAGCGCCGCGGCCGCGGCATGTTCGTCAACCATGGGGCCGCGCAGGCGCTGCGCATCGATGAACGACGACGCTTTCTGGAGATCGAATGGCCGCGCATTCAGGCCACGATCGCGCGACTGGGGCTGTCGCGCGAAGAGCTGCTCGGGCGCACCGGGGCGGCCTCGGCGGCAAGGCGGGAGCAGGACGATGGCGAATCTCATTGAGGTCGATCACCTCAGCAAGCGCTACGGCAAGCTGCGAGCGCTCGATGATGTAACGTTCAGGGTCGGCGCCGGCCGCATTGTCGGACTGGTCGGCCGTAACGGCGCGGGCAAGACTACCCTGCTCAAGGCCCTGCTTGGTCTGACGACCTATCAGGGCAGTGTGCGCGTGTTCGGCCTGGAGGCCGACCGGGATCACGCTGCGCTCATGAGCGAGATCTGCTTCATCGCCGACACCGGTGTCCTGCCGCGCTGGCTGCGCGTGCACCACGCGATCGACTACGTCGAGGGTGTGCACCCGCGTTTCGATCGCCGGCGCGCCGAGGAGGTGCTGGCGGGCACGCAGATCCCGCGGCGCGCGCGCATCGGCGAGCTGTCCAAGGGCATGATGACGCAGCTGCATCTGGCGTTGATCCTCGCCATCGATGCACGACTGCTGGTGCTCGATGAGCCGACGCTCGGTCTGGATCTGATCTATCGGCGCCACTTCTTCGATGCGCTGCTCAATGACTACCTGGACAAGGAACGCACCATCCTGCTGGCCACCCACCAGCTCGAGGAAGTGGAGCACCTGCTGACCGACGTGCTGCTCATCGACCAGGGCCGCGTCGCGCTGGATGCGGCCGTGG
Organism: Steroidobacteraceae bacterium; assembly: GCA_035502275.1. GTDB lineage: Bacteria > Pseudomonadota > Gammaproteobacteria > Steroidobacterales > Steroidobacteraceae > FEN-1191. The sequence continues at coordinate 5,317 of DATJUN010000097.1, read as the reverse complement.
AGGAGCTGCCGCAGCGCTTCGTGCAGCTGAGCGTCGCGGCCGGCAAGGGCGAGGCGGCGCGCGCGCTGCAGCCCTTCTACACGCGCGAGGTGCTCGGCCGTCCCATCATGCTGTTCGAGAATCGGCCCCGCGAAGCGCTGGCGGGACTCGGGGAGCTGAGCACCCCGCGCATCGCCGATCTGTTCATTGCCAAGCTATCGGCCACGCCCGGCAGCGCGCCGGTGGCAGTGCCCGTGGAGGCGGTCGCATGAAGGTATTTCTCATGCAGATGCGACGCGAGATCTGGGAGCACCGCTCCTTGTGGATTGCGCCGCTGCTCGTGGGCCTGCTGCTGCTGGTCGCGGTGGCGACCGTGGGCCGCATCCAGTTTTACCAGGGTCCGGCGCGGCCGGCCGCGGCCAACTCACCCTTCGAGCTCATGCTGCTGGGCTGGGGTGTTCCGTTCTATCTGGCTGCCGGAATCGTCATAGTCGTCTATCTGCTGGACTGTCTCTACGGCGAGCGGCGTGACCGCAGCATCCTGTTCTGGCGCTCGATGCCCGTCTCCGATACGCAGACCGTGCTGGCGAAGCTGCTGGTGGGACTGGTGGTCGTGCCGCTGGGAACGTACCTGCTGGCGGCTGTCACGAGCCTGGTGGCGAGCGCGATCCTCGCGCTGCGTCACCACGTGCTCGTCAACGGGCAGCTCGCGCCGCTGTGGGACGCGGCCACCTGGCTGCACATGCAGCTGCTGATGCTCTATGGCCTCACGGTGCTGCTGCTGTGGTACGCCCCCTACGCCGCCTACCTCATGCTCGCCTCGGTGTGGGCGCGCCGCTCTCCCTACGCCTGGGCCTTCGTGCCTCCGGTGCTGCTGGCGATGTTCGAGAACATCATCTTCGGCACACGCTATCTGGGTGGAGTGGTCGAACGCGGATTCAACCAGGTGCTGCGGCTGGCCTTCAACCTCAATCGCCAGTTCGCCTATACCCTCGGTGATCAGCTGCCAACCCCGCGCGCCGCGCCGGCCAATGGCGGCGGCGCCTCGGTGCTGCTGACGAGCCCGCAGATGTGGCTCGGTCTGCTGGCGGCCGCTCTGATGCTGCTGCTGGTGATCCGCCTGCGCCGCTACCGCGACGATTCCTGACGGGGCTGTTAGCATCGCGTGGCAGCCGGATGAGCGCCGCCAGGTGATGCCGAACGATCAAGCCCCGCTCGATTCCGATCCGCATGGTCCCCTGCCCGCCTGCCTGGTGCGCGCCAGTCGGGAGGCGGACCGCATTGCCATCCAGTTGAGTGGCGACTGGCATGCGCGGCAATTCGGCGAGCTCGAGGCCCAGCTCGCGGCGATTGATCTGGACGGGGCGCGGCAGCTGCAGATCAGTGCCACCGAGGCGCGTGTGGACATGACCAGCGCCTGGTTGCTGCGCGACTTTCTGCGCCGTGCGCGTGAGGCGGGCGTGACCGCGCAGTTCGCGGGTGCGCCGCCGCCCATGCTGCAGCTGGTGGATCGAACGCTGACCGGCGAGATCCCCGAGCACACACGGCACGTCGAATGGCCGACGCCCGGCAGCGCCGTGGAGGGGCTCGGACGCCAGTTCGTACGGGGGCTGCGCACCGGCCTTGCAATCGTCGGCTTCGTCGGTCATGCCAGCACCCAGCTGATGCGCGGGGTGGTGCAGCCGCGGCACCTGCGCCTCACTTCAATCACGCGTCATGTCTACGATACCGGCATCACGGCCATCCCGATCGTCGCGCTGATCGCATTCCTGGTCAGCGTCATCCTCGCCTATCTCGGCGCGCAGGAGCTGCAGCAGTTCGGCGCCAATGTGTTCGTCGCGGATCTGGTGACCATCGGGGTGCTGCGCGAGCTGGGGGTGCTGCTCACCGCGGTGATCATCGCCGGCCGCTCCGGCAGCGCCTTCACCGCCGAGATCGGCGCCATGCGTCTGAACGAAGAAGTCGATGCGCTGCTGGCGATCGGACTGGATCCCTTCGAGCTGCTGGTCCTGCCGCGTCTCATCGGGCTGGTGATAGCGCTGCCGCTGCTGACCGTGATGGCGGACATCGTCGGGCTCACGGGCGGAGGGCTGCTCTGCCACGTGCTGCTGCACATGCCCCTGCTGCAGTATCTGTCGCGCGTGCACGGGGCCATCGCCAGCACGACCTTCTGGGTGGGCCTGATCAAGGCGCCGGTGTTTGCCGCGCTGATCGCGATGGCCGGCTGTTTCAATGGCATGCGCGTGCGCCGCTCCTCGCGCGAGCTCGGGCGGCTCACCACGCGCGCGGTGGTTCAGGCGATCTTCGGCGTGATACTCGCCGACGCGCTGTTTGCCGTGCTGTTCCTGAATCTGAATATCTGATGGCCGCGCTGCTGGAAGTCCGGGGCATCGTCAACCGCTTTGGCAACCAGACCGTGCATCGTGGGCTGGATATGCAGGTGCAGGCCGGGGAGATCTTCGGCATCGTCGGCGGCTCGGGAGCGGGCAAGTCGGTGCTGCTGCGGACGATCCTCGGCTTGAACCGGCCGCAGGCCGGCACGGTGCGCTTCATGGGACATGATCTCGCGCAGATGGCCCCGCGCGAGCTCAAGCGCCTGAAGGCGAATTACGGCGTGACATTTCAGGAGGGCGCACTGTTCAGCTCGCTGACGGTGCGCGAGAACGTGCAGCTGCCGATGCTCGAGCATCTGCAGCTGCCCGAGCGCGGGCTCGAGGAGCTCACCGCGCTCAAGATCCAGCTGGTCGGCCTGCCGGCGGAGACCGCCGCCAAGTATCCGGCCGAGCTCTCCGGCGGCATGGTCAAGCGCGCTGCCCTGGCACGCGCTCTGGCGCTCGACCCGCTGCTGCTGCTGCTGGATGAGCCGACCTCCGGGCTCGATCCGATCGGTGCCGCCGCGCTGGACGATCTGTTGCTTTACCTGCATCAACAGCTGAAGCTCACGGTGGTCATGATCACACACGACCTGGACAGTATCCTCGCCACCTGCAGCCGCGTCGGTGTCATCGTCGAGGGCCGCATGATCAGCGACACGTTGCAGGGAATCACGCACAATCCACACCCGTGGATCCGCGCCTATTTCGGCGGGGAGCGCGCACGGGAGCGGCGGGGTTTCGATGGAGCGTGAGGCCAACTACCTGGCCGTCGGCAGCTTCGTGCTGCTGGTGCTCGGCATGACGGTGCTGTTCGTCTATTGGTATTCGGCGGCCAACGGACATCGTGCCTTCCAGCGCTATGAGATCTATTTCGACGGCAGTGTCAGCGGGCTCTCGGTGGGCAGTCCGGTACGTTATCTTGGCGTGGACGTGGGGCGCGTGGAGAGCATCGGCATCGACACGCGCGCCAGCGACCGCGTTCGGGTCATCGCGCAGATCGATCCGACGACGCCGATCGATGCGCAAACCGTCGCGCAGCTCTCGCTGCAGGGCGTTACCGGCGTCATGTTCATCGACCTGCGTCGACTCACGCCCGGCAGTGGCCGCTCGCTGCTGGCCAACGTGCCGAGCGAGAAATATCCGGTCATTGCCTCGGTGCACTCCAATCTCGACGTGCTGCTGGACAGCCTGCCGGACCTGGCGGCGCAGCTCGATGAGCTGCTCGACCGCGCCTCGCACCTGCTGTCCGAGCGCAATGTGGCGGCCGTGGACAGCATCACCGAGAACCTGCGTCAGGCCACCGCGGGGATGCCGCAGACCATGCACGCGGCAGCGCAGCTGGTCGCGCAGCTGCGCACAGCGGTGCAGCAGGCCAATGCGATCCTCGGCACCGCGCGCGCCGATGTGGGACCCGCCGGCCAGAATCTCGTCGCAAGCACGCGGGCGCTGCGTACCGCCAGTGATAATCTCGCGCGCGCCAGCGGGCGACTGGATGCATTCATGGCACAGAACGGCGAGCAGATCTCGGGGCTGGTGCGCGACGGGGTGCCGCAGCTCGAGGGGCTGCTGCGCGACACGCGCGCGGCTGCCCAGCAGATCGATGACCTCGCGCGCAGCCTGCGCTCGGACCCCTCGAGGCTGTTATATCAGCCGGCCCGACACGGGGTGACGATCCCGCCATGAGGCACGCACGGCATCTCAGGCTGGCGATCGCCGGCGCCGGGCTGCTGATCGGCGCGGCGGAGCTGGGCGGCTGCATCGGTGGCGGCCTGCACAGCAATCAGCCGGCGCAGCAGGAATATCTGCTGCACGCTCCCGCTGCCACGGCGGCAACCGCGGCCGCCGATGCGAGCACGGCGTCGGCGGCTTCGGGCCCACTGGATGCTGCCCGCTCGCTCGAAGTCCTGCTGCCCACGGCCGCGCCGGGGCTGGAGGGAGATGGCATCGCCGTGCTGCGCCCCGGCGAGCAGCTCGACTACTACACCGGGGCGCGCTGGGCGGCGACGGCGCCGCTCATGCTGCAGACTCTCGCCATCGAATCCCTGCGCCGCCAGGGCCGCTTTGCTCTGGTGGAGTCCGACGGCGCGCCGTTCGCGGCCGACTGGGTGCTGCAGCTGGAGCTCACGCACTTCGAAGCCGACTATGCCGGGGGCGCCCCGCCCACCGTGCGCGTCGGGCTCATCGCGACGCTCGGCCAGCGCAATGCGCGCCGCGCGGTCATGACGCTTTCCATCCAGACTCATGCGCTCGCGCAGGCCGACCGCATGCAGGCGGTGGTGGCCGCCTACCAGAGCGCCACCGACGAGGCACTGCAGGAGATCGCAACGCATCTGGTGCCGCCGCCCGCGGCCGCAACCTCCGAGCAATCAGCCGCGGGCGACGCAGACGCCGGGGCTCCCCCGTCCGCGAGCGCAGACCCATCTGCGCCGGGTCAGTCCGCACCGGTACCAGCGCACCCCTAGGACGGCGGCCTGCTTGCGGTCTGCGCCGACAGCCTGGGTAGCGCCACGCCCGGATGATCGGCCCATGGCACAAGCACACTCGCGCTCCCTACGGTCAGCATCGTCGGCCCGCTCCGGAGGATCGCGCAGCACGCAGGGCAGACGGGGCACGGCGGCGAAGGCGCGGGGCTCTGCGCGACGCTGGTCCGCGCAGGTCACCGAGCACAGCGATGCCATGGACTTGACGCCCGGCGTGTTCAAGCGCCGCGACCCGCACAGCATCGCCCAATCGATCAAGAGCTCCGCCGAGCACAGCCGCCGTCGCAAGAGCGAGCCGTTCCGTTCCGCGATGTCGATGCTCACTTTCTATATCAATCGCGCGGGCAAGGGACTGGATGCCGGTCAGCGCCAGCGTCTACAGGCGGCGAAGAGTGAACTGCGTGCGCTATTCCATCGGGACGCGCCACAGCAGCCGTCGGCGCGCCGGCGCGGCAGGAGCCGTCGTCCCGCCCGCCACTGAGC
>DATJUN010000096.1:0-6220 GCA_035502275.1 Steroidobacteraceae bacterium | reverse complement strand
TGCTGGTGGTAGCCGTGGCGGCCTTCAATATCGTCTCGACGCTGGTGATGGTCGTGAAGGACAAGCGCGCCGATATCGCCATCGTGCGCACGCTCGGGGCAGCCCCCAGGAGCGTGCTGGCCGTCTTCTCGATCCAGGGCGCGGTCATCGGCTTCGCCGGCACCGCGCTGGGCGCGGCGCTGGGGCTGGTGTTGTCGGAGAATCTCGAGTCGCTGGTGCATGGCCTCGAGCATCTGCTCGGCATACAGTTCCTGGACGCCAAGGTGTACCTGATGAGTGACCTGCCCGCCTATCCGGAGTCAGGCGATGTCCTGCGCATCTGCGGCACCGCCTTCCTGCTGTGCGCCCTGGCCACGCTCTATCCGGCCTGGCGCGCCTCGGGCATCGATCCGGCGCAGGCGCTGCGCCATGACTGAAGCCTCGCGCGCGCTCGCCCCTGTCCTGGCAGCCGAGGGTGTCTGCCGCGGTTTTCGCGAGGGCAGCGCGCGCCTGGAGGTACTGAGCGGTGTGCAGCTGCAGGTAGCGCGGGGTGAGCGGCTGGCGATCATCGGGGCCTCCGGATCGGGCAAGACGACACTGCTGCAGATTCTGGGTGGCCTGGACCGGCCCGATGCGGGAGAAGTGCGCATCGACGGACAGAACATCCATGCGCTCGCCGAGCGGGAGCGGGGCGCGCTGCGCAACCGCACCATCGGCTTCGTGTTCCAGTTTCATCATCTGCTGCCGGAGTTCTCCGCCCTGGAGAACGTCGCCATGCCGCTGCTGGTACGGCGCGAGCCGCGAGCTCGCGCGGCTGAGCGCGCGGCCGCCATGCTCACGCGCGTGGGGCTGGCCGATCGGTTGCAGCACCGGCCGCACGAGCTCTCCGGTGGAGAGCGTCAGCGCACGGCCGTGGCGCGCGCGCTGGTCGTCTCGCCGCACCTGGTTCTGGCCGATGAGCCCACGGGCAACCTCGATGGCCACAACGCCCGGCAGGTTTTCGAGCTGATGCTCGAGCTCAATCGCGAGCTCGGCACGAGCCTGGTGGTCGTCACGCACGACCCGCGCCTGGCAGCGCGCATGGATCGTGTGCTCGAGCTCAGCGGTGGGCGGCTCGTGGCGGCGGGGGGCTAGACCGGGGGAGAAGGCAGCGGGAAGGCCGGGAAATGACGGGAAAGCGAACGTCCGGGAAGAGCGAGGCAGGCGCAGCTAGGAGGACGACACGGCCTGCGAGTCACGCTGTCGTTCGCGCCGTGCGCGGTAGCGGCGCATGGCCGCTTCCCGCCAGATGAGCTCGAGGATGAAGCGGCCAGCCAGCCCGCAGGTGACGCCGCAGATCAGGCAGCCGAGCAGGAAGGGCTTCCACGTGGGCCCCAGGCCATGCTCGAGCCAGTTCCAGGAAAGATGGAAGACGAAATGATGGGGCCGATAGCGCAGCACCAGGGTGCCGATGCGGTAGGCGGCGTAGTAGACCGGCACCATCGTGAAGGGGTTTACGAAGTAGGAGCCGGCGATGGCCACGGCAACGTTCAGCCGCCACCAGATGGCTGCCATGACCACCAGAACCAGGTGCACAGGCAGGGGGATGAAGCTCACCCCGATCCCCACGCCGAAGGCGGCCGTGATCGAGTGACGGTTCAGGGACCACAGGTGCGAATCCGTGAGTCGTTCTCCGAAGATACTGAGGTACCAGCGGTGACGGCGACCATGGATGAACTGTGAGAGCTTTTTGACCAGCCTGCGGGGCATCAGCTCAGCACTTTATCAGCTTGTCGGCGGCAACCCTATCGAGCCCGTCGCGTTCCAGCGACGCTGCGGGCGCTGTGGAACCTGACTGCCGGTGGCGCTGTCAAAGGGCCACTTTGCGGAAGCGGGCAAATGCCTCAGATCTCGCTCGGGTTCTTTAGGTATGATCCGGCGCGAAGCGGGATAAATCCGATGTGGGCCTATCGCTGCGGCGATACAGCAGGAGTCCTTCCGAGCGATGTGGGAAATCGTACAGGCCGGCGGCCCCTTGATGTGGCCGATCATTCTGTGCTCGGTGGTGGCCGCGGCCATCATTCTCGAGCGGCTCTGGACGCTGCAGGATCGCCGCGTCCTGCCCGCGGACCTGACGCAGAAGGTCTGGAAACTCGTCGAGGCCGACCAGGTCACTGACAAGGTCGTGCAGGCGCTCGAGCAGAACTCACCGCTCGGGAAACTGCTGGCGGCCGGGCTTGCCAATCGGCATCGGCCGCGAGAGGTGCTCATGGAGCGCCTGGAGGACACCGGGCGTCACGTGGTGCACGAGCTCGAGCGCTTTCTCAATACACTCGGCACCATCGCCGGGGTTTCACCGCTGCTGGGGCTGCTCGGCACGGTGACCGGCATCATCAAGGCATTCAATGCCATCAATGCCGGGGGCGCGGGCGATCCGCGCATGCTCTCGGGTGGCATCGCCGAGGCGCTGGTGGCCACGGCCGCGGGCCTGTGCGTGGCGATTCCCTCGCTGATCGCCTATCGCTACCTGCGCGGCCGCGTGGATCGGATCGTCGTGGAGATGGAGAAGAATGCACTGCGGCTGGCCGATGCCATGGAGGCAGCGACACGCCGCGACGCCAGCGCCCATATGCACGCTCGCGAGCATGACGTGCGCGAGGGCATGCGTGCGGCCGTCGGCTGACAGCGCGGACAGACCGATATGAAGTTTCGCGCCCGGCGCACGGAAGAACCGGAGATCAACGTCACCTCGCTGATCGACGTGGTGCTGCTGCTGGTGGTGTTCTTCATGCTGTCATCAAACTTTTCCGCGGAAGGCAGGCTGCGCATCCGCCTGCCCCAGGCGGCCTCGGTGCCCACCGAACAGCGCAGCGCCGAACCGCTGGTCATTACGGTCTCGGCGACCGGCACCTATCTCGTCAATGGCCGCGAGCTCATCAACACCAGCCCCGATACGCTGCGCGATGCCATCGTAAAAACCGCAGGTACGGCCTCGCGCGCCGCGCCGGTGACGATCCGCGCCGATGGACGCGCGACGCATCAGGCGGTCGTCACGGCGATGGACGTGCTCGGGCGCCTGGGCTTTACGCAGATGAATCTCGCCACGGTGCGCCCGACTCAGGACGCCGCGGACGTGGGCGGGGCCGGAGCAGCCCGGTGAGCGTCGTCGCCGTGGATGGCGCCCCGATGCATATCGAGACTGTGCAGGGGGCAGGCCGTGTGTATCTGCGTCTGCTGCGCTACGCCAAGCCTTACTGGCGTATGTACCTCCTCGGTATGGTGGGTATGGGGTTGTACGCGGCCACTGATTATCTGTGGGCCCGCTTTGCGCAGACCTTCATACACGACACCGCCCTGCCACTGGGCGCGGCAGCATCCCGCACGGCGGCCGTCAGCCCGCTCAATCCGCATGTGCTTGCGCTGCTGCCGCTCGGCATCATCGCCATCTTCATCGTGCGCGGCGTGGGGGATTACCTCGGCAGCTATTTCCCCGGCTGGGTCAGCCGCCAGGTCATCAAGGCGATTCGCGGCGATCTGTTCGCCCATTACCTGCGACTGCCCACCTCGCAGTACGATCGCGAGTCATCGGGCCCAATGCTCACGCGGCTCATCTATCATGCGGAGCAGGTAGCCGCCGCCGGCACCGATTCGCTTACCACCATCATCCGCGACTCGCTGACGATCGCAGTGGATGTGGGGTTGATGTTCTACTATAACTGGCGCCTGGCGCTGTTCGGACTCGTCGCCGCGCCCGCGATCGCCTGGTTGATCCGCGGCATCAACATCCGCTTCCGACGCTACAGCACGCGCATCCAGAACTCCATGGGCGATGTCACGCGCGTTGCCAAGGAGGCGCTCGACGCGCACCGCGTGGTCAAGGTATTCAATGCCCAGGCGCACATCGATGCGATCTTCGAACAGGCCAACGAGCTCAACCGCCGTTCCAATGTGCGGCTGATCTCGGCACGCTCGAGCAGCAATCCGATCGTGCAGATGATCGCCGCCCTGGCGATGGCCGCCGTGTTTTTTATTGCCGATCGGCAGATGATCGCCGGTGCGTTGACCCTCGAGATCTTCGTGCCGTTCATGGTGGTGATGGCCGCCGTAGTCCAACCGCTGCGACGCCTGCTGAGCGTCGCGGGTCCCCTGCAGCAGGGCATTGCTGCGGGCGGCAGCGTATTCGCAGTGCTGGATGCGCCGACCGAGCCGCGCGGTGGCTCGCGCGCGCTGCAGCGGGCGCGCGGTGAAGTGCAGTTCCAGGACGTCAGCTTCGAATACGCGGCGGAAAAGGGCACCGTGCTGCATCACATCGATGTCTCGGTGGCTGCCGGCAGCAGCGTTGCCATCGTGGGGCACTCCGGCAGCGGCAAGTCGACGCTCGTGTCGCTGCTGCCGCGCTTCTATGATCCGAGCGGCGGCGTGGTGCTGCTCGATGGTGTGGATATTCGCGAATACCGCATCGGGGACCTGCGACGCCAGATGAGCCTGGTCAGCCAGGACGTCGTGCTGTTCAACGACACGATTCGCAACAACATACTCTTCGGTCTCACCGACGTGAGCGATGCGCAGATGGATGCCGCGGTGCGCGCTGCGTACGTGCACGAGTTCGTGCAACAGCTGCCGCAGGGACTGGACACGACGGTGGGCGATCGCGGTGTGCTGCTGTCTGGAGGACAACGGCAGCGCATCGCCATTGCGCGCGCCCTGCTGCGCGATACGCCGATCCTGATCCTGGACGAGGCTACCTCGTCGCTGGACAGCGCGGCGGAACGTCACATCCAGGCAGCGCTGGAGCAGCTGGTCAGAAATCGCACGACCTTCGTCATTGCCCATCGGCTCTCGACGGTGGAACGCGCCGATCGAATTCTGGTGATGCGCGACGGAGCCATCGTTCAGACCGGCACGCATGCGCAGCTGCTCGCGAGCGGCGGTCCGTATGCAGAGCTGTATCGCATGCAGTTCAGCGCCTGACATCCCGCCGCGGGGAGTTCTGTGCCAGCCCGCGAAGCAGCGCAGCGATGGCTGCAGAGTATCTGGTACGGCCCGGTCAGCGCGCCCTGGTCGCTGCGCACGCTGGCCTCTCTCTACGGTGTCGCGATGCGCCTGCGCGCGGGCGCTTACCGCGCGCAGCTTCTGCCCCGACGCACTGGCGGCCGGCCACTCATCGTGGTCGGGAATCTCACGGTCGGTGGCAGTGGCAAGACCCCGCTGGTGATCTGGATTTGCGAGCAGCTGCGTGCGCTCGGCCTCTCGCCCGGCATCATCCTGCGCGGCTACGGCGGCAGCGCCGCCCAGAGCGGTGGCGTGCACGCGGTCGATGCACACGCCGATCCGCGTGTGGTGGGCGATGAGGCATTGCTGCTGGCACAGCGCACCGGCGTGCCGGTCGTGATCGGGCGTGATCGGGTTGCTGCCGCGCGCGAGCTGGCGCGCGCGCCCATCGACGTGATTGTCGCCGACGATGGCCTGCAGCACCTGCGTCTGGCGCGCGATCTGGAGCTGGTGGTCATCGATGCCGGGCGCGGATTGGGCAATGGCCGGCTGCTGCCGGCAGGGCCGCTGCGCGAATCCCCGGCGCGCCTCGCCCAGGTCCAGGCGCTGATCTGGAATGGCGAGGCGCCCGATGGCACGGCGCTGCCCACGGCCGGGTCGGTGCCGCAATTTCACATGCGGCTGATGGGCGAGCAGCTGTTCGCGCTCGACGCCAGCGCGCAGCAGCTGCCGTTGGCGAGCCTGCGTGGCCGCGCCGTACACGCCGTAGCCGGCATCGGTGACCCGGCACGCTTTTTCCGCCAGCTGCGTGCGGCCGGGCTGGCGCCGATCGAGCACCCGTTTCCCGACCACCATGCCTACCGCAGCGAGCAGCTGCTGTTTACCGACGGCCTGCCGCTGCTGATGACGGAAAAAGATGCAGTAAAATGCCGCTCGCTCGGGTTGCACCAAGCCTGGTACCTGCCGGTGAGCGCGAGCTTTCCGGTCGCGGAGGCGGCGGCGCTGCGCGAGCTGCTGCGTGCTGCGGTGCTGTCGGCGTCGTCGCCGACGAGAGCCCATTCCTCCTGACGGAGATACGTGTGGATGCAAGGTTGCTCGACATTCTGGCCTGCCCCGTCTGCAAGGGGCCGCTGCGCTATGAGCGCAAGGAATCGCTGTTGATCTGCCGAACGGATCGGCTCGCCTTTCCGATCCGGGACGGTATTCCCATCATGCTGGAGGACGAGGCTCGGGTGCTCGCGAGCGACGATCCGCTGCTAGAGCGTTGAGT
>DATJUN010000095.1:0-37965 GCA_035502275.1 Steroidobacteraceae bacterium | reverse complement strand
GTTTTCAACTTGGGCATGAAACTGACTCCTGTTTGTTGCCAGAGCTCACAGGGCCGCGCCCGTGGACACCGCCACGATTGCTGCCCGCTGCTCGCGGATCGACAACTCAGCGCTGAGCGAGGTGCGCCGGCACGATGGCCGGCACACAGCAGCTCACGCCTTGCTGGCGATCACTTCTTTTTTGGTGCAAACAACATGACCATCTGCCTGCCTTCCATGAGCGGCTGCTGTTCGACCACGCTGTGGGCAGCGAGATCGGCCTGCACCCGGTCCAGAAGCCTGCGACCGATGTCCTGATGCACCATCTCTCGGCCGCGGAACCGCAGGGTCACCTTGGCCTTGTCACCCTCGGACAGGAAGCGAACCAGATTACGCAGCTTGACCTGGTAATCGCCCTCTTCCGTTCCGGGACGAAACTTCACTTCCTTGACATGGATCTGCTTCTGCTTGCGCTTGGCAGAGTGCGCCTTCTTGTTCTGCTCGAACAAAAATTTGCCGTAGTCCATGACTCGCACCACCGGCGGTTCGGCCATGGGCGAGACTTCGACGAGATCCAGCTCTGCTGAGGTCGCCAGTTGCAGCGCTTCCGCGCGCGTCATGACCCCTGCTTGTTCACCATCCGCCCCGATGACTCGCACCGTGGGAGAAGTGATGTCTTCATTGCGCCGGACCCGCTTCGATGATGTAGCTATATATCAATCCTCCAATGTCTTTCTTCCGCGACTCTCGAGCTCCACGCGCAAGCGATCTACAAAGGTCTGAGGCGTCATGACGCCCAGATCCTTGCCGCTGCGGGTGCGAACGGAGAGCAGATTCGCTGCAACTTCCTTATCGCCTGCGACGAGCAGATACGGAACACGCTGCAGCGTATGCTCGCGAATCTTAAAGCCGACTTTTTCGTTACGCAAGTCGGATTGGGCCAGAACTCCATGATTTTTCAGGAAATCCACACTGCGCTGCACGTACTCGGCCTGGCGGTCCGTGATACTCAATACTACCGCCTGTGTCGGGGAGAGCCAGGCCGGCAGCCGGCCGGCATGGTGCTCGAGCAGAATGCCGAAAAAGCGCTCCAGAGAACCGAAGATTGCCCGATGCAGCATGACGGGCGTGCGTTTGGCACTGTGTTCATCGATGTAGTGCGCCCCGAGCCGCTCGGGCATGTTCAGGTCCACCTGCAGCGTCCCGCATTGCCAGTCGCGCCCGATCGCATCTCTTAAGACGAATTCGAGCTTTGGCCCGTAAAAGGCCCCCTCGCCTGGGTTTAATGTGTAGTCGATCCCGGCTGCGCGCGCCGCCTGCTTGAGCGCGTCCTCGGCCTGATCCCAGATCGCATCCTCACCCACGCGCTTGGGGGGCCGGTCGGAAAACTTGATGCGCACCTCATCGAAGCCGAAGTCCTGATACACGTCCAGGATGAGCCGCGTCACCGCCACCGATTCGGCCGTAATCTGCTCGGCCGTACAGAAGATATGCGCATCGTCCTGTGTGAACGCCCGCACGCGCATCAGTCCATGCAGCGCTCCCGAGGGCTCATAGCGGTGCACCTTGCCGAACTCGGCCAGCCGCACCGGCAACGTGTGGTAGCTCCGGATCCCCTGCTTAAAGATCTGCACGTGACCCGGACAGTTCATCGGCTTGATGGCATACACCCGCTCATCGGGCGTACGCGTGGTGAACATGTTCTCGCCGAACTGCTGCCAGTGGCCCGAGGCCTCCCACAGGCTCCTGTCCATGAGCTCAGGTCCGTTGACTTCCTGGAAGCCCGCGGCCTGCTGCTTGGCGCGCATATAGGCGATCAGCGTCTGGAAGATGTGCCAGCCCTTGGGGTGCCAGAACACCGCACCGGGCGCCTCTTCCTGCAGGTGAAACAGGTCCAATTCCCGCCCGATACGCCGATGATCGCGCTTCTCGGCCTCCTCCAGCCGATGCAGATAGGAATCGAGCTGCTTCTGGTCCGGCCACGCCGTACCGTAGATCCGCTGCAGCATCTCGTTGCGTGAGTCACCGCGCCAGTACGCGCCGGCGACTTTCATCAGCTTGAAGGCACGCAGCTTCCCGGTCGAGGGGACGTGGGGACCGCGGCAGAGGTCGACCCAGTCGCCCTGACCGTAGAGGCTGATGGGCTCATTGGCGGGGATCGCTGCAATGATCTGCGCCTTGTAGTGCTCGCCGATGCCCTCGAAGAAGGCCACGGCGTCATCGCGCGGCATCTCGCGCCGAGAGACCTTGAGGTCCTCGCTCGCAAGCTCGCGCATGCGCGCCTCGATCGCCGCCAGATCCTCGGGCGTGAAGGTGCGCTCAAAGGCGAAGTCGTAGTAGAAGCCGTCCTCGATGACCGGCCCGATGGTCACCTGGGCCTGCGGAAACAGCTGTTTGACCGCCTGCGCCAGCAGGTGCGCCGTCGAATGGCGGATGACCGACAGCCCATCGGCATCGCGATCGGTGACGATGCTCAGGGCGGCATCGTGATCGATGAGGTACGAGGTATCCACAAGCCGGCCGTCCACGCGTCCCGCGAGAGCGGCGCGCGCGAGACCTGATCCGATGCTGGCTGCGACTTCGGCGACTGTGACGGCGCGCTCGTAGCTGCGCTGGCTGCCGTCAGGCAGGGTGATGACTGGCACTGTCGGGGAATTGTCCCATACGCCCGCGCGGCGCAGCAACCGCGCGGCCGGTTTGACCTGCCGCGGCCGCCGTGAAGAGCCAGTGCCCGCATTGTCCGTACGAACTGGCAACGCCCGGTGCGCCGCGGCCTCCGCACCGTGTGGCACCCAGCCGTGTGGCACTCACATCGTTATTTGTTTATAAGGAAGATCGCATGCGAGCGAGTCACTCAGCCTCGGGGTTCATCGGCACCACTGCCGCTGCAGCGCTGATGTTCTCGATCGAGGCCTTCGCAGCCGCTCCAGCAGCGCCTGCCTCCCCTTCGCCGAGCGCGCCGCAGGTCTCCTCGCCTGAGAGCTCCTCTGATCAGCCGAGTGATCAGCCCAGTGCCTGGGTCGAGGCCCCGGCGGCACAGGCGCAGCTCGATGTCGGCAAAGTCGTCGTGCAAAGCAGCTTCGACGCGGCCCGTGCGCTCGTCAATGTCGATGCCGCCATCCGCATCCATGCCACGGCGCAGACCATCTGGCCATTGATCACGCAGTGCGATTCCGCGTCGCTGCTGATTCCGGGATTGCGACATTGCAAGGAACTCAGCCGTGCCCCGGACGGCTCCTGGGCGGTGGTCGAGCACGACATCAAGTTCGCCGCGATGCTGCCCATGGTGCACTCGGTGTTCCGGGCCGACTACCACGCCCCCTATCGCATGAACTTTCACCGCATCGCCGGTGATATGAAGGACGAGGTCGGCACCTGGCTGCTGCAGCCTTCCGCCGACGGACGCACCACGACGATCGAATATCGGGTGGCGATGCAACCAGGGTTTTTCGTTCCCCACAGCATGGTGCGCCGTTCATTGAAGAAGCAGCTGCCCGCGGCGCTGCTGGCACTGCGGGCCCGGGCCGAGCATCCGACCGCCCCGCTCGCCGCCTCGAGCGCCGGCGCCGCCGCGACCGGCGCGGACCAGACATCGGGCAATGCCCAAGCGCAGAGTTCTTCGAGCGCTCAGTGAGCCGACGGGACGCCCTGCAGATGGCAGGGCAGCGCAAGATTGAAGCGCGCGCCTCGCACCGGCGCCGAGTCCACCGTCAATTCGCCGCCGTGCAGCTCGGCGATGCGCTTGGCCAGAAACAGACCCAGCCCCAGGCCACCGCCCCGCGCCTTGGTGGTGGCGTGACGCTCGAAGATGCGTGGCAGGATCTCCGGGGCGACGCCTGGACCCTCGTCCATGACCGCGACGCGGGCATATTCGCCGTCCTCGCGTCGCTCGCTGGCAATGAGAATGGTGACGGTGCTGCCGGGTGGCGACTGATCGATCGCATTGACGATCAGATTGTCGAGGCACTGGCGCAGCCTCACGCCATCAGCCAGTAACAGTACACGGTGGCTCGCCTGCACGCGCACGTCGATGGTTCTGTCGGGCCGGGAGAGCGCCTGGACGCTCTCCTCGATCAGCGCCATCAGATCCACGCTCGTCAGATCGACCTGGAACAGGCCGTGATCCAGCCGCGCCACATCCAGCAGATCTGAAACCAGTGTGCGCAGCTGCGACAGAGAACGCGAGACGTGCCCGATCTCGCCGATGAAAGGCTGCGCCAGCCCATCGCGCACCGACATCCGTCGCAGCAGCTCCAGGCGCATTTCGATCGGCGTGAGGTGATTGCGCAGGTCATGTGCGACAACTGCGATCAGCTCTTCGGCGACGGCGCGGCGACTGTGCTCTGCCGCGTTGCGCCGGCTCTCTTCGGCGAGCTCGGCACGGTGCCCAAGAATGCCGATCCACTGCGCCATAGCCTCGGCATACTGCAGATCCTCGTCAGAGAAAAAGTCCTCCTGCAGGGATGCGATCATGATCATGCCGCGTCGGCGGCCGTCAATTGCAAAGGGCACTCCGAGCTTGGAGCGGATACCCAGCCCCTCCTTGACGCCCTTCAGCTCCTCAGGATCCTGCTGCAGGTTGCCGGAGCGAAAACTCTGCCAGTGCTGATACACCCAGACGACGCGCCCACCGTTGGCGATGGGCAGCACGTCCAGGCCGAGGCTGCGCTGAAGCGCGGACAGTGGCTGATTGCTGCTGCAGATGGCCGCCAGCGATTCGCGCGCCGGATCGTGCAGAAATACATCGACCTTGTCTGCCCTGAGCGCCTCGGCCAGCAGGTCCGCAGCCTGCAGCATGGCCACTTGTAACTCTCCGGTCGGAATCCGGATCAGTTGCTCGAGGCTTCGCAGCAGTCGATCTGAGGAAAAATCCGGCATGCCTGGGTTTCGCCAATCGTTGAGTGAACCGTATCGCCCATCCCGGAGAGCGGCATTCGGACGAACGGCAAACCTGTCTGCCGGGCCGCCGACGGCCTGTGGCTGCGAGGCGTACCGAAGCGCCACAGTCAGGAAAGTAAGGGCATGCGCTCGGTGAAGCGCAGTCGCGCTCACGCCTGGGCGGCTGGTCCAGCCAGATGACGCATCAGGTGGTCGACAATGTCGCGCGCATCGTCCTCGGCACCCAGGATGAAGGTCGATTTCCGTCGCCGCAGCACCGGCAGGCCAATGGCGTACAGGCCCGGCGCGCCCACGACGGCACCCCCATCGTGACGCAGCTCTCCATGCGCATCGAGCACCGGCAGGTCGAGCCAGCGATAGTCGGGGCGAAATCCCGTGGCCCAGACGATGGAGCGGATCTCGCCACCGCGCAGATCGAGGGACAGGCGCGGCGATGCAGGCGCGCGCGTCGGCTCGAAGCGCTCTACCGGACCGATCGGTACGTCTGGCCTGCTGTCGCGTTCCCACGCGTCGAAGGTGTCGAGCAGACGGTTCATCTTCAGGTCGGCCAACGCGAACTGGTTGGCGAGGCCGCCGGAAAAGAGTGCACGGCCCTCGCGTATCATGGCCAGGCGACCGACGATCTCGATGCCCGCAGCGCGCAGCGTGTTCAGATCGAGCGTCGCGCGCTCAGGTGTGCCGACGAGTTGCGGTGAAGGCAGGCGTCGCGCGCGCTCGAGCTCCGCGATCTCATCGTACCTCTGGTTCCACACCCCCGATGTCTCCATCCACCAGAGCACATCCCGTCCGCGATAGGTGCGCGGCAGCCGCACGTGCTCGCCGACCGAGAGTGTCACCGGCCGCCCCGACTGATGGATCTCGCGGGCGAGTTGCACCCCGGTGGCCGAAGCGCCCACGACGAGTACCCCGCCGGGCGGCAGCCGCTGCGGATTGCCGTACTCGAAAGGGGTCACGCAGTCGATTTGCGGCGGCACCTCGGAGCGCAGCCGGGGGACACGCGGAATGTTGGCTGCGCCGCTGGCAATGACCACGCTGCGGCAGCACAGCTCCCCCCTGTCCGTCACGACCCGATAGCCACGACTCATCGGGCGCAGCGCCGTCACCTCGGTATGCGTGCGCACCGGAGCGTGACTCGCTGCCGCGAACCCCGAGATATGCTCCACCAGCTCGCGCGCCGTCATGAACCCGTCGGGGTCCGGGCCCTGGTAGGCGTATCCAGGCAGACGGCTCTGCCAGTTCGGCGTCAGCAGGCAAAGTGAATCCCAGCGCTGACGGCGCCAGGAATTGGCCACCTCGCCGCGCTCGAGCAGCACGTGCTCGATCGAATGCTCGGTGAGGACGCGGCTGACAGCCAGTCCCGCGTGCCCGGCACCGACGACGACGGTAGTGACCTGTTCGATGATCCGCCCGCCAGCGAGCGTTGAGCCTGCCCTATGCGACCTCGACGGTGACGTTGGTCGGATTGGTCACGATGTCATACACCGCCGATCGCTTCTGGGACTGCGCCACCAGCGCCTCAATTTCCTGTCGCGAAGCGTCGGCATCGATATGGAAGGTGACCTTGATATCGTCGTACCCGTTGCGAACGTTGCTGTCGATGCCGAGGATGCCGTAGATGTTCATCTTGCCTTCCAGCCTGGCCTCCACCGAGCGCAGCTGGATTCCGCGGTTCTGGGCCACCGCGGCAACCCCTGCCGTCAGGCAGCTCGCAAGACCAACCAGCACCAGCTCCACCGGGGTGGCACCCTGGTCTTCGGACGCAAAGACCTCCGGGTGATCCGTCTCGAACGAAAACTCGCTCTTATGCGATTGCTCCTGGCCGAGACCGTGAAAGCCGCGCACGGTTGACCGGGCGAAGGTGCCGTTCTTCCATTTGCAGGTGGCCCGCCAGGTGAATTCGGCGGCAGCGGGTGCCTGACGCAACGCCTCGCGTGCATCGAGCAGCGCCTGAACATTGACCCCATTATTGACGCGATTGAACTGTTCCATCGTATCCCTCCTTGGTAACTGGATGGTCCGGGGATAGCGGCGCCCGAGCCACCGCCCACGCTACGCGCCGCCCCCCCAAGGGTATGCGCAAAGGGTACGCGCAGCATCGCCGCAAGACCATGCCCCGCCGGTCGTGAGCCTATCGTCTGCTCTGATTGGGTCCGGCCTCCCCATGGGCTTATGATGGGGGTCGATCTTCTCGGGGAGCCGCGCCATGGAAGCTGCGCGTTCGTTCGGGTTCGAGACCCGTCAGGTGCACGCGGGCCAGCGTCCAGACCCGAATACCGGGGCACGGGCTGTGCCGATCTTTCAGACCACCAGCTACGTCTTCGAGGACCCGGCCTCGGCCGCCGCGTATTTCAATCTGCAGGAATTCGGCAACACCTACTCCAGGATCGTAAACCCGACGGTCGCGGTCTTCGAAGAGCGCATCGCCAGCCTCGAAGGCGGATGCGGTGCCGTGGCCTTCGCCAGCGGTCTCGCGGCCCAGGCCGCCGCCCTTTTTACCCTGCTGATGCCGGGCGATCACGTGGTGTCCTCGTCCGCTCTCTACGGCGGGACGGTCAACCAGCTCAAGCACCTGCTGCGCAAGATGGGCGTCGAGCTGAGCTGGGTCGATCCGGATGATCTGCACGCCTGGGATGCCGCCGTGCGCGACAACACCAAGGCTTTCTTCGCCGAGACGATCGGCAATCCACGGGGCAATGTGCTCGACATCGAGGCCATCGCGGCCACAGCCCATCAGCACGGCTTGCCGTTGCTGGTCGACAACACCTTTGCGACGCCCTATCTGTGCCGGCCCCTCGAGTGGGGGGCAGACATCGTGTTGCATTCGGCGACCAAGTACATAGGCGGTCACGGCACCAGCATCGGTGGAGTGGTGGTCGATTCCGGGCAATTCAACTGGTCGAACGGCCGCTTCCCGGTACTGGCAGAGCCGTCCGCTGCGTACCACGGGCTTCAGTTCCATGAGACATTCGGTACCTATGGCTACCTCATGAAGCTGCGGGCGGAAACGCTGCGCGATCTGGGGGCATGCCTGAGCCCGTTCAACGCATTTCTATTCCTGCAGGGACTGGAAACGCTGTCTCTGCGCATGGCTCGTCACGTCGAGAACGCCGGGCAGATCGCCCGCTATCTCGACACCCACGAGATGGTGGCAAACGTCACCTATCCCGGACTGGACGCCAGCCGCTACCGGGAGCTGCGCCGCAAATACCTGCCACGGGGTGCCGGCTCGGTGTTCTCGTTCGACATCCGCGGCGGCCGCGATGCCGGGGAAGCCTTCATCCGAGCTCTCACACTCTGGTCGCACCTTGCCAACGTCGGCGACGCGAAAAGTCTGGTCATCCATCCGGCCAGTACCACGCATCGGCAACTCAACGAGGAGGAGCTGCGGGCAAGCGGCGTCGGGCCGGGGACGATCAGGCTCTCGGTCGGCATTGAAGACGTAGAAGATCTGCTGTGGGACCTGGAACAGGGCTTTGCGGCTGTACGCCCCCGCATGGCAGCCGAGACCGCGCCATGAGCCCCGCCGACCTCGCCCGCTATCAGGACCCGCTGGCGACTCAGCGGGCGCTTCTGACCGCGCAGAACGTTGCGATCGTGGGGCTGTCCGGCAATCCGCTGCGTGCCAGTCACTTCGTCGGGTTCTATCTGCAGCGTCACGGTTACACCGTGATCCCCGTCAATCCGCGTGAGCCGAAGATCCTCGGCGAGCGCAGCTTCGCCACGTTGCGTGAGCTGCCGATGCGCGTGGACATCGTCAATGTATTTCGCGCCCCCTCCGCACTGCCCGCTATCGCGGCAGACGCCGTCGCCATCGGCGCCAGGTGTCTGTGGTGTCAATTCGGCGTGATCAACCAGGAAGGCGCCCGGATCGCCGAGCTGGCCGGCCTCACCGTCATCATGGACCGCTGCATCAAGGTGGAACACGCCCGCTACGCCGGCCGCATGCATTGGATGGGTTTCAATACCCAGCGTATCACCTCGGTTCGCAGCGGCCTGCAGTAGCGCCGGGAAATTCCTTGGCGCTTTAGTCCTCGCTGTCCCCGGCAGCGTCGCCCTTGGTGATGGGCCCATCGAGGCCCACGATCGTCGTGCGGATCTGCTCGAACAAGTCGTCCTGATTGGCACCATCGACGGTGAATTCGGGATGGCGCCCCGGTTCAACCGATTGTCCCACAGCGGCGGGGCCCACGACGTGCGGTGAGCCGCGGACGGTCGCTGTCGTGTGATGCGCCTGGCGCTCCAGATTCACGGCCCAGCGGAAGTTAGCCGTTTCGAATTGGATGGCATTGCTCATGTCGCGACCTCCTCGCCGTGCACGGCGGGGATCAGGGCCGTATCGGAAACGGCTGAGACCACAGCGCCGGGCACCTGGCTTACCCCAGCGTCCCGCCGACTGCCTGGATTCCGGGACTGGTACACATATACGGGCCGCCTCGCTCCACGAAGCGGTGGTCGTTGGGAAGCGCATAGACGTAGCGCGTCGGCAGCGACCACGGCCTCTGCAGGTAGTCCGGATCCTCGACCGTGACGTCGTAGCTCAACTGGTTGCCCTGCCGCTGCAGGCGCTCGATGGTCTTGAGGTTGTAGCCGGCCATGTATCCGGCTCGACTCAGCCAGCTCTGGTCCATATATCCCACCGTCTCGACCACGAGCGTATCCCCGTCCCAGTGGGAGGCGGGATCACCCTGTTCGCTGCCATCCCGATCGGGCTTACGGAACATGGGCCCCATGGGGATGTCACGGTAAGTGTTGGGGGTACCCACCGCGCCGTTATTGAAGAACAGGAAATCGTGCGCAGTCTGCACGATCCTCACCGGGGGACCCAGGCGCGGCGGCGGGACCGGCATGCACTGCAGATAGGGATCGAGATTGGCGGCGTTGGTCTGATTCTCATGTATCTGCGCCCAGTACTGCGGCTTGTAGAGCGGGATGTTGCTGCCCTGTTGGCTGAGCACGTAAAAGTCGTTCTCGAAATTGGAAAAGATACCGTGACGGGCCGGAAAGTTGAGTTGCCCCGGGTCCTCCGTCGCGGGCCGCTGAAAGTTCCCGGGCGGCAGGCCCCAGTAGCCGTCCAGATTCGGATGCCCGTCGGCCGCACGCGGCGTCGTCCCGACCACTGGCGCGCGAGGGGGCGGAAACCTGCCATTGAAACCCTGCGTGAATTCAAAATTGTCACTCTGGGCCGGCGGCGGTAGCGCGGCCTCGAACGCCGGCACCGGGAATACTTCGTAGTCGGCCATCTCCGAGCGGATGATGTGCAGGCTCAGGTGTGGATGCCCATCAATGGTTTCCACGATGTGCCTGGGGATCATCAGCCCGTACTGATTCAGATCGTGATAGTCGCTGAACTGGTCCACGATCACGTGGTGATCCACCCGCTGCGTCACCGTCGCCGGCCGGTAGTTCCGATCCAGCACGACCTTCGTGGAGACTCCATCCACCGGCAGCTGCAGCGTCACCGCGCCGCGACCGGGGTCGTGTACCCTGATCTGATCGGGATTGAGATTCACGATGGCGTTGAGAATCCCGAAGGGCGTGCGTCCCAGCTGCAGCAGCCGCTGCTTCGCGAGCTTATCGGCCGACTGCGTCGCCACTCCGGGCGTGCTCTCATCCCACGCGTCACGGTCCCGCACCACGCGAATCAAGTGGACGTTGCCCTCGGCCTGAATGTCCTCGCGCGCCGCGTCCTGCTGCAGACTCATTCCATAGGTGTACTGCGTCACCTCATAGGTGCGGCCGTCCTCCGCGATCTCCCCGCAGCCGCCATAGCGCAGGCGATTGATGGCGTGGAGCGTTTCACCCGCTCCCGGCCCGCGGATGAAGCCCATCTGGTCTTCCACCAGCCGCAGGATCGCAGCCTTGCCTTTCGGGCGTTCCCCGTCCTTGACCGGCGGCACACCCGCCTGATACGGAACCCCCGGTGCGACATCCTTGAACTGGTCCTGCAGTACCTTGGAGGGCAGAGGCGGCTCCTGACACGTGGGCGCTGCCGCCTTCACCGGCGGCGCGTCCAGCAGCGCCAGGGCTGTGGTGATTCCCAGGACTGCGACCCATGTCAGGCGCCCGCGCAGGCCATCGCCCCGCCGTGAAGCGCCGCTCAGCCAGATTTCCCCGCTCAACCCCATCGGCCTGCACATGATTTTTATCCTGCGATCTATATATCGAACCTGAAGTAGGCTCATTTGCTGGTGGTTCTGGTAGGCGCGAGTGGGATCGAACCACCGACCACCACCATGTCAAGGTGGTGCTCTACCACTGAGCTACGCGCCTACGGAAATGCGACGGAATTCGAGGGCGCCGGGACGATACCGGAGGTCAAGGGCCCGTGGCAAGCCGCGCGGCAGCGCCCACCCGTGTCTTCTATCCCGGCAACGCGGGCTCGTCCGAGGTCAGCTTCCCGGCGGAGACCTCGAGCTCGAGCTTGCGCAGCTGGTCGAGCTGATCGCGCAGCAGCGCGGCCTGCTCGAATTCCAGATTGCGCGCGCGCCGGTACATCTCGGTCTCGATGCGCTTGAACTCACGGGCGATATCCGCCGCACTCTTCAGCTTCACCGGCTCGGCAGCCGCTCCCTTGCGCCCGCGCCCGGCGCCGCCGCGGGCAGCGCCGGCAATACCGATGCGCGCGCCCTCCATGATGTCCGGGACGGGCCTGACGATGCTCTGCGGGGTGATGCCATGGATGCGGTTGTGCTCGACCTGTCTATTGCGGCGCCGCTCGGTCTCCGCCATCGCGCGCTGCATGCTGCCGGTGATGCGCTCGGCATAGAGGATCGCCCGCCCCTGCGCATTGCGCGCCGCGCGCCCGATGGTCTGGATCAACGAGCCCTCTGAGCGCAGGAAACCTTCCTTGTCGGCATCGAGGATCGCCACGAGGGCGACCTCGGGCATGTCCAGGCCCTCGCGCAGCAGATTGATGCCCACCAGCACATCGAAGCGGCCCAGACGCAGATCCCGGATGATCTCCACCCGCTCCACCGTCTCGATATCGGCATGCAGGTAGCGCACCCGTACGCGATGCTCGTGCAGATATTCGGTGAGATCCTCGGCCATGCGCTTGGTCAGCGTCGTGACCAGCACGCGTTGCCCGAGCTCCACGCAGCGGTTGATCTCGGAGAGCAGGTCATCGACCTGGGTGCGCACCGGTCGCACCTCCACGGCAGGATCGACCAGCCCGGTCGGGCGCACGACCTGCTCGACGACCTGTGAGGACTTCTGTGCCTCGTACGGGCCGGGCGTGGCCGATACGAAGATCATCTGTGGGGCGAGCCGCTCCCACTCCTCGAATTTGAGCGGGCGATTGTCGAGCGCCGAGGGCAGCCGAAAGCCATATTCGACCAGCGTCTCCTTGCGCGAGCGATCGCCGCGGTACATGGCTCCGAGCTGAGGGATCGTCTGATGGCTCTCATCGACGATCAGCAGGGCACTGGCGGGCAGATAGTCGTACAGGCAGGGCGGCGGCTCTCCGGGTTGGCGTCCCGACAGATAGCGTGAGTAATTCTCGATGCCCGAGCAGTAGCCGACCTCCTGGATCATCTCCAGATCGAAGCGCGTGCGCTGCTCGAGCCGCTGCGCCTCCACCAGCTTGCCTTCGTTGTGCAGCAGCGCCAGCCGCTCGGCCAGATCGTCGCGGATCTGGTCGATCGCCTGTACGAGCCGCTCGCGCGGCGTGACGTAGTGAGTGCCAGGATAGACAGTGAAGCGCGGAATGCGCCCGATCGTGGCCCCCGTGAGCGGGTCGATCAGCGAGAGATTTTCGAGCACCTCATCGAAGAGCTCCACGCGCAGCGCCTCGCGCCCTGACTCCGCCGGAAAGATGTCGATGATGTCGCCACGCACCCGATAGGTTCCCGGCTGCAGGTCCACGTCGTTGCGCGTGTACTGCATCTCCGCCAGCCGGCGCAGTACACGGCGCTGATCGATGCGCTCGCCGCGCACCAGGTGCAGCACCATCGACAGGTAAGCCTTGGGATCGCCCAGGCCGTAGATCGAAGAGACGGTCGCGACGATGATGACGTCCGGGCGCTCGAGCAGCGCCTTGGTCGCGGAGAGGCGCATCTGCTCGATGTGCTCGTTGATCGAGGAGTCCTTCTCGATGTACGTATCGCTGGAGGGGACGTAGGCCTCGGGCTGGTAGTAGTCGTAATAGGAGACGAAGTACTCCACGGCACTGCGCGGGAAGAAGCCGCGCAGCTCCCCATACAGCTGCGCCGCGAGCGTCTTGTTGTGCGCCAGCACCAGCGTGGGGCGCTGCACGCGCTCGATGACGCGGGCGACGGTGTGCGTCTTACCCGAACCGGTCACCCCGAGCAGCGTCTGGTGCGAGAGGCCCGAAACCAGACCGTCGACCAGGCGCTCGATCGCCTCCGGCTGATCCCCGGCTGGCTGATAATCGGCTTGCAGTTCAAAGCGATCGGCGCTGTTGCTCATTGAGCCTCGATGTGCACACGCGCATGGTCCGCGCGCACGGAATCTCTTAATATAGCTGCCGGACTCGTCGCAGGCTTTTTGCGCGCGAGAACGCCCCCCAGGTCAGCACCGCCACAGTACCGCCGAGGAACCTCCGTGCCGTTAACCACTTCCCGCCGCGCGCAGCGCGTCAAGCCCTCCCCGACCCTGGCCGTCACCGCACTGGCAGCCAAGCTCAAGGCCGAGGGCAAGGACATCATCAGTCTGGGGGCGGGTGAGCCGGATTTCGATACCCCGGCGCCGATTGCCGACGCCGGTATCGCGGCCATCCGTCAGGGTTTCACGCGCTACACCAACGTGGACGGCATCAACGAGCTGAAGGATGCCATCATCGCCAAGTTCAAGCGCGACAACGGCATCGCCTACGAGCGCTCGCAGATCCTGGTCTCGAGCGGCGCCAAGCAGTCCCTGTTCAATCTCTGCATGGCGGTGCTGGACGCGGGAGATGAGGTCATCATTCCCGCGCCCTACTGGGTGTCCTATCCGGACATGGTCATGCTCGCGGACGGCATCCCCGTGACCCCGAGCGCCGGCCCCGAGCAGGGCTACAAGATCACGCCCAAGCAGCTGGCCGCAGCGATCACCCCCAAAACACGCCTGGTGCTGCTGAACAGCCCGAGCAACCCCACCGGCGCGGCCTATACGCGCGCGGAGCTGCGTGCGCTGGCCGACGTGCTGGTTGAGCACCCGCGGCTGCTCATCGGCACCGATGACATGTACGAGAAGATCTACTGGGCGCCCGAGCCCTTCGTGAGTCTGCTCACGGTGGCCCCCGAGCTCTATGAGCGCACGGTGACCATCAACGGCTGCTCCAAGGCGTACGCAATGACCGGCTGGCGCATCGGTTACTGCGGTGGTCCGAAGGAGATCATCACCGCCATGTCGACCATTCAGGGTCAGTCGACCTCCAACGCCTGCAGCATTGCGCAGAAGGCCGCGGTCGCCGCCCTCGCCGGCGACCAGAAGTGCGTCGCGGACATGAACCGCGCCTTCAAGGAGCGTCACGACTACGTCGTCGCCGCGCTCAACAGCCTGCCCGGGGTTTCCTGCCTGCCCGCCGCCGGCACCTTCTATGCATTCGCCGACGTGCGCGGCGCGATGCGTAACCTCGGCCTGCGCGACGATGGCGCTTTCTGCGAGTACCTGCTCACGCAGGCCGGCGTCGCCGTGGTCGCGGGCTCGGGGTTTGGTGCTCCCGGCCACATGCGCCTCTCCTTCGCCACCAGCCGCCAGAACCTCGAGAAGGCCATCGAGCGCATGCGCGCGGTCCTGCCCCAGGAGGCGAAGGTCAAGACGGCCTAGCCAGAGCCCCTCCTGACAAGCCGCGCTGTGCCGCGAAGCACGGCGCGGTCCTTGACGGCCCGCGACCGGGCCTAGAGAATTCGCGGCCTTACCCGCCGGGGCGGCGGGCTACAGCTTCCACTCCCCGGTAGCTCAGTCGGTAGAGCGTCGGACTGTTAATCCGTTGGTCGTTGGTTCGAGTCCAACCCGGGGAGCCACTAAATCAAGCGCTTAGCGCGCATTTCCAGGCCGCCGCAGAGTCGGTTGTTTCCAGTTTGTTGCGCGATCGCAGTCAGGCTCGCCTCGGCGGTCAGATGACCTGGAAGACGCGGATCAAGACAGCGTTGGCGACCGCTTTGCGGGCTCCTAGCGTGCCGATGTAAGTCCCCCGGTTCAGCCAGTCATAGGGCCCGATGGGGGCCTCGAAGCGCGGACTGGTGAACATGAAGAAGCGCTCCGGGGCGTCTGGATCGGCAGGTGCTGCAGGTCGATCTCCGCCGACGCCCTGATTGGTGATTCGGATCAGGACCTCGTCGTGGGTGCGCAGGTAATACGAGGCATCGACACTGCCCGCACCATCACTGCGTGAGAGATTCCAATCGGCGCCGCCGGCGAGAACCATGCCTCGAATCCGCGGACCCTCGAAGGTGCCGCCGGTGATCGGGATCACACGACGCATACCCTCGATAGTCTTACCAAACTCGAGCGTCGGTGCGAGCGTCACAATGCATTCGTAAAGAAACTCGATCGCGGGGATCCTGGCGCCTGCTGGCAGTGGCGACGTAGCGGCCCGGACCGGGTTGGCCAGGTTGGCTGCGGTGAGCCCCGCGAGCGACATCGACCCGAGTACTGTGCGTCTGTTCAACATGACGGGGCTCCTTATTCGCTGACCATGAGGAGAATTCTAGCTCTCGCCCGACGCTGCCGCTGCTCGCTGCGTGAGTAGAGTGGCCTTCGTGCGGCGCCATCTCGCCTGCGCGCTGGATGTGTTATCGCCAGGGACACCTCCTGCCTGCCGCGCCCGCATTACCGGATGCGCTGAAACGTGTGCAGCGCCACGGCAAGAACGAGACGTCTCGATGCGCGGCGCAGGATGATGCAGCCTTGGGCCGATCACCTCGATCTTCTTAGGAACACCCCAATCACTGCAGGTGATACCGATTACCCTCTTTAAGTAAGTGACCGGCGGCAAGCAAATCATCTACTTGGTGCTCGGACGGGTGTATGTGGACGTTCTGTCCGTCCTCGATGACAAAAACATTGCTTCCGTCGGCCTCTTTCATCACATAGACCCCATGGTGATGCTCAATAAAGCGGCCAGTCTTCTCACCCAACATTTCGAGGATGCCCGCTGTGTGCAGATGCATTGCAATCGCTCCCATTTCGCTTGAAGAGTATCGATAGTAAGGCTATCGCAAATATGAGCGCGGGGACATTAGGCGTCCGCCTGCCCTCCAAGGAACTCATCACTCATCGTTATGCAACCGATCGCTCTACCTCGCCCTCTCGTCACTCGACGGTGCTCGCTGCGCCGGCCAAACAACCGCCAGCATTTCACTCCGATTCGCCCCTTCTGTCGCCGATTTCGTGGAACCGATGGCGTGCAGACGTGCAAGAACGGCAATGGCATAGACCAGGCCATTCGTTGCGTTCTGACCAGGGGACTGCGCTTACCTTACGGTATATCCGTATTACTGTTCGTCCACGCGCCTGCTAGCGTCTGAGCCAAGTTCCAAGATCCATAACGATGGGAGGCAGGCACCATGAAGAGCGAAGCGTCATCCATACCCCATAACCCGGTTCGCAAATTACCCGCTTTTGTATTGGGTGCAGCACTAATCAACGGCGCGCTTGCGCTCTGCCAAGCCTCTGCAGCCGAGAGTCCGCAATCACCGACCCCCGTCACACGACTTCCCGTGAGCATCAATGCAGTCATGGTGGCGCTCACCGACCGCTCCGCTGAACCCTTCTGGATCGCCTCTCAGAAACGCCCGAGAACCCAGAAGGATTGGGACTTCGTACAATATTACGCCACCGATATCGCCGTCGCCGGAGTCGCAATCTCCTTGCCAGGGACCGGGCAGTTCGATGCGACCTGGGTCCAGAACCCAGCCTGGCAAACGCGCGCCAGAATGCTGACCTCACTGGGCATGCAGGCGCTTAGCGCGGCGAAGGCGCGGGATCAGGCCCGGATGCGCGAGACCGGCGACAAGCTCGTCCGCCTCTGCAATGACTGCCACATGCAATTCAAGCCTGAGATACCGTCCCAGGGCATCATCATGCATTCCGAGTATTACAACCCTGTCTTGTACGGCAAGCCTAAGTGAGACAAAACCAGGCAATCGCGTCGCGACGTTCATCGCATCGCCGCGAGCCGACTTAAATTGCCGCTCCTGGCAGCTGAACTCGATAGCTCGTCAGGGTTTCTCCGTATTTCGTTTCAGCCAGATCTAATTCATGGTTTTCGAATGTGTCGCTCTTACACCGGGAGATTCACATGATCAGCGATAGCCAAGTCAGAGATAGCGTCGAAGCGGAACTAGATTGGGATGCCCGCGTGGATTCCCGACAGATCGGGGTGGCCGTGCAGGACGGCATCGTCACACTCACAGGCCAGGTCGACTCATATGTACAGCGTCGTGTTGCTGAGCAGGCAGCGCAATCGGTGGCCGGCGTCAAAGCTGTCGCTAACGATATCGCAATTAATCTACCCTTCGACGGCAAACGCACCGATACAGAAATTGCACGAGCAGCGATCGATGTTCTGGCGATAAACGTCTCGGTCCCTTCCAATTCTGTCAAAGTGGCAGTCCATGATGGCTGGATTACCCTTGAGGGAGAGGTATCGACGTGGTACCAGAAGAGTGTCGCTGAGAACGCCTTGGTTCATATGCGTGGAGTAACGGGAATCAGCAATCACATTACCGTCCGAAAACAGCCATCGGTGCGCGACGTGGAGCGTAAGATCGCCGCCGCTCTACATCGCCGGGCGCAGCTGGATGCGAACAGCATTCATGTGTCCGCGAACGATGGCACCGTGACTCTGCAAGGCGAAGTGGGGTCCTGGAGTGAACGCAGCGAGGCTGAGTTTGCGGCCTGGCAGGCGCCCGGCGTCGCCAAGGTGGTTGATAACCTATCGGTGCGATAGTCACGGGGTTTTCAAGTCCCGTCGCGCAGTTCGCAGTGTTATCTAAAGCCACACGGCCCCGGATACGGAGTGCGCCAGCCTGGGATCAGGGAGTAGACCATGAGTGCGCCGATGAGTATCTCGACGACATCTGCTGATAGTGTGCCAATCGAATCAATTACGCTGGCTGATAACCAAAAAGTCAGAATTCGTCCGGTGAATTTTTCTGACGTTGAGCGCGAGCGGCGTTTCATTCTGGGATTGTCACCCCAATCGCGCCGCATGCGCTTTCTGGACACAATGAATGAGCCAAGCGAGGGCCTCTTGCGATGCTTAACACACATTGCTCCCGATCGGGAGGCGGCATTGGTGGCCCTTGAAGGAGAACGCGACGAAATTATAGGTGTCGCCCGTTACAGTGCCGGTAGCGACGGGAGTGCTGAAGTGGCCGTCGTGGTCAGCGATGCCTGGCAGCGCCACGGCATCGGGACGGCTTTAATGAGCCGCTTGATCGACATAGCTCTGCAGCACGGAGTGAAGCGGTTTATGTCGGTAGACCCAAACTCCAACTATGGCATGCAACAATTCGCGCACAAACTCGGGTTTCACGGCGAAGGCGTGCCGGATGATCCGACCATGATCTGCTATACACTGCCTCTCCTGGCAAAGCAGTCTAATCCGCAGTAGCTGACCCGGGCACCGGACATTTGCGGCGCGACGGCCCGCTTTCGCCACCGGCTCTATAGATCAGACAGCAAGATCACCTCAATTCCCACGGTCTTTGCCTCCTTCCATGTCTTATCATTGATCACGACGGCGGTCGCAGAGAAACGCCCCCCGTGCAGTCCGCATAGCGCAACCTGCCTTCTCGTCCCGGCGCGGGCGCGGGCCTGTGGATGTTCATTGCATCCACCGCCGGCGCGACCAGCGACTCGATGTCCCAGCAGAGACGGCAGCTGCCACGCAGATGCTGCGGCCGGCTACGGCAACGATCCGAACTATCTCGCCCGTATAACTGCCATGACGATGATTCTGGAACGCGCTGACCGGATCACGAAAGGCCATTAGGCGGAAACTCTGGGTCGGCGCGGTGGCTCGGTCGCAAATCGACGGACTCGGGATCGGCGACCGTGGTCACCTCCAAAGTGACGATTGGACTGTCGTGGGCATATTTGCGGGCGGGACTGGAGCGGCACTTTACCGGGGCCCTTGAGATTGCCAGACGCTTGACCGAAGATGATCGTCCGCTGGTCTCGCTGCGCGGCTCGCATTGCCATGACGTACTGTGTCGGTATTCTCGTCGATGAGGGCTTGGTGCTCGCCTCGGACTCGCGCACACACGCGGGGGTCGACAACTACTCCACCTTCTGCAAGATGAACGTTTTCGAGAAGCCGGGTGAGCGCGCGATCGTGCTGCTCAGTTCAGGCAACCTTGCTGGTACGCAGGCGGTGATCAGTCTGCTGCAGCAGCCCAGTCAGGCCATAAGCGAGAGCAGCGGCCTGACGCTCTGGAACGCCCGCACCATGTTCGATGTTGCGGCAGTGGTGGGCAACGCGGTGCGGGCGCTGGAGCGCCGGGACAAAGCCTACGTGGAGCAGGATGGGGTTGCCTTCAATGCGTCGTTCATCATCGGCGGGCAGATCGCGGGCGAGCGGCCGAGACTCTTCCGCACCTTCGCGGAGGGCAATTTCATCGAGTCCGGAGATTCGACCTTATTCTTCCAGACGGGTGAGGCCAAGTATGGCAAGCCCATCATCGACCGCGTGATCGAGGCCTCGACGGACTTGAGCGACGTCGTCAAGTGCGTGCTGGTATCGTTCGACTCGACCATGAAAAGCAATCTATCGGTGGGCATGCCGATTGATCTGGTGTATATCCAGCGGGACCAATGCCGGATTGGTGGCCGACACCGTTTCCGGGAAGACGACGCCTACTTCGCGACCGTGCGACGTGCCTGGGGGGACGGGGTACGGCGCGTGTTCCACGAGCTGCCATCCGGCCCGATGTTCGAGCGGCATGGCGGCGTCGGCGCTGACCGCAGCCTTCTCGAGCGAGCCGGCTCAGCGGATGGGACAAAGTAACGCGACGCCGTTGCTGCGATCCGCGGAGCCAGCTGCGTTCGAGGTAGTGGGCGCGACGGGTCCATCCCCTATCGTGATCGCCTGTGATCATGCCAGTCGCCGCTTCCCGGAAGCGCTGGGCACGCTCGGTCTGCCGGAGCGCGAATGCCGGCGCCACATTGCGTACGATATTGGTGCACGTGAAGTCGCGCTGAGCCTCGGCGCCAGGCTCGGCGCGGTGGTGATTCTGCAGAATTACTCCCGCCTCGTGATCGACTGCAACCGTCCGCTGCAGGCAGTCGACTCCATCGTCCTTAAGAGCGAGCTGACCGCGATACCGGGGAACCTACAGCTGTCCGAGGCGGACGTGCTCGCCCGTCGGGCGGCGATCTTCGAGCCCTACCACCGGCAGATCGATGCGGAGCTCACGCGTCGACAGCGCCTGGGGCGCCCCACACTGCTGCTGGGGATGCATAGCTTTACACCGCAGTACCTGGGCCACAACCGCCCCTGGCATGTCGGTGCACTGTCTCTGAACGATCGTCGGGCCGCTGCCGCATTGTTGGGCATCCTGCGCCGGGAACCCGATCTGGTTGTCGGGGACAACGAGCCCTACGCGATGAGTGTCGAGTCCGATTACACCCTTTTGGTGCATGGGGAGCAGCGAGGGGTGCTATACGTAGGACTCGAGGTGCGTCAGGATCTGATCACAGAGCCGTCAGGACAGGAACAGTGGAGCGCTCGGCTCGCGCGCATCTTTGTTGAACTTTGCCAAGTGCTGCAACTGTAGTGCGCCCGTCCGCGGCGCGCCGTGACGCCGCACGGCTGGAGGCTACAGGATGCAAATCCGTCTGGGTTACGAGCTGGTATTCGAGTCGGCACAGGCCACGCCCATGATCCTGATGCTGAACGTACATCCGTCGAGGCAAATGGATTTGATCCGGCAGGACTTCATGGCCACCTTTCCGCGGGTGCCCCTGCACACCTATCACGACAGCTACGGCAACCTGTGTACTCGTCTGGTCGCCCCTGCCGGCACGCTGCGCATGACGGCCGATGGGCTCATTTCCGATTCCGGGCTGCCCGAGCCGGTGGTGCCGGATGCACCGGCGATCCCCGTGGAGCAGCTTCCCGACGCGGCCCTACTCTACCTGCTCGCCAGCCGTTACTGCGACAGCGACAATCTGAGCGATTTCGCCTGGAGTCGGTTCGGACACACGGCGCCGGGCTGGGGGCGCGTGCAGGCGATCTGTGATTTCGTCCATGAGCACCTGCAGTTCGGTTATCAGTTCGCGCGTTCCACGCGCACCGCCTCCGAGGCGTTGAACGAGGCGCGCGGGGTGTGTCGAGACTTCGCGCACCTGGCGATCACCTTATGCCGCTGCCTGAATATCCCCGCACGTTACTGCTCGGGTTATCTTGGGGACATTGGCGTGCCGCCCGTGGATCTGCCGATGGATTTCTCCGGATGGTTTGAGGCGTATCTGGGCGGCAGCTGGTACACGTTCGATGCGCGGCACAATCAGCCGCGCTGCGGCCGTATTCTGATCGCCCGCGGGCGCGATGCGGCCGACGCGGCGATCAGCACCAGCTTCGGTCAGACTCAGCTGCAGAGCTTTCGGGTTTGGACGAATCAGACGCAGTAGCCACCCGCATCCATCCAGCAGTCCGGTCCTGGCCTGGAAGCGTGAGTATCGGGCGGAACGGGTCAGCCGCCGCCCGCTCACGATTCTCTACATGGTAGTCAGTCGATTCCTCTCGCCCGCCCCTGCACCTGCCTGGCGAGCCATGCCGCAGTCGCGCGCGACTCCTGCACCAGCCATTGACGAAAGCGGCGCACCTGAGGGCGCGCCAGGGCGTCGGATCGGAAGCGCGCCTGAAAGCCATGCGACGTCCAATGGCCGGAGGACACGGGAAACGGCAGGGTAAGCGAGCCTGCCGCGAGTTTTTCGTCCAGGAGCGCCAGTCCGCATATGCAAAGACCGGCGTTCGCGAGTACGGCATCCACAGCGCGCAGGATGCGCTGAAAGCGGATACCCCGCTCAGGAGCGGTGCGTGCAAGCCGGTTGGAGGCGATCCAGTCGGCCCAACTGAGTGCCTTCGGATCGTCTCGGTAAAAATCCAGGTGCAGGAGCGGGTAGCCTTCCAGCCGGACTCTCGCCCTGAGCTTGCTGATGCGTTTCTGAGTCGAGGGCGAGCTGATCGGCAGCAGATAGTCGCGAAACAGTTGATCCGTCCGCTCCTCGTCATGGTTGGCGCCGAAGGCAATTTCGCAGTCCGCCGGCCCGAGCCGCAGCGGCGCATCACCTTCACCATTGATGCAAAAGCGGATATGCGGGTTTTCCTGCCTGAAGCGCGGCAGGCGCGGCGCAAGCCAGAGGTCGGCGAAATCG
Organism: Steroidobacteraceae bacterium; assembly: GCA_035502275.1. Lineage (GTDB taxonomy): Bacteria > Pseudomonadota > Gammaproteobacteria > Steroidobacterales > Steroidobacteraceae > FEN-1191. The sequence goes on along the minus strand of DATJUN010000095.1, from coordinate 15,759 downwards.
GGCACTGCAGCGAGTTGAATTTCATGCCCACGCTGCATGTCAAGCTGCTCGACAGCGGCGTCCAGGGCGCGAAACGCGCTCTGCAGATGGGGCAATGCCGCCGCCAGCTCCGGCGGTGCCCGCAGACCTGATCGGCCCCGAAGCACCAGCTGATAACCCAGATAGTCCTCCAGGGCCTTTATGCGCTGACCAACCGCCGCCGGCGTGATGGCGAGCGCGTCAGCGGCGGCCTTCAGCGAGCCTCTGCGTATCGCCAATTCAAGCGCCTGCAGCGACTTGAGGTGGGTTGGAGCAACCACGGCGTTACACTAAAGGATATCTTTATCTATGGCAATATTGTTTAGCTTGCCGATGGAGGGCCCCCTCCCTAACCTGTCTGCAGTGATTCATACAACCCAAACCAAGGGAGCTCTCGCCATGACTCAACTGAAGCGTTTCATGATTGAGCGCGACATACCCGGGATCGGTGGCATGTCGGTTGTCGAGCTGTGCGGAGCAGCGCGCACATCCAATCAGGCGTTACACAAGCTCGGCAGCGCCAGCATTCAGTGGCAGCATAGCTACGTGGCTGGCGACAAGACCTTCTGTATCTATCTTGCTGACAGTGAAGCGTCGATCCACCGGCATGCCGAGTTGAGCGGCATCCCCGTCGCAAAAATCACCGAAATTCCTCAGATCATTGACCCAACAACCGCCAACAAATAGCCGCGCTGCAGCTGCGGCAGGATCGGACCGCACGGTCTTCCAACCGGCAGGGCCGGTGGAGGCCGGGCCGTCGCGTCCACTGGCGCAAATACTTCTACCAGCGTCGCACGATGCAATAGGTGGGATATCTGCACTGACCGAGACGATGCCGTAGGCGACGCAAGCCATCCAACGCTCACGTGTGTGAGTGCGTGACGATGAGGTGATTTTCTCCCGACGGCAGCGCCTATGTCGGCTCTTCCAACGCCGTGGCCGTCTGGCACGTTCGTTACGCAGTAGCCGCGCCTGGCTCGGATGCTCGAGCCATGGGCTAGCACGAAAATCCGAGCGCTTCCCGCCGGAAAAGGCTCGCCCATCCCTTGACTCGCCTGGTGTCGGCAGCTCTGGCGGGATGACGGTCAAGCGCCAACCTGAGGGTAACACCGTCCGGTCGCTGATTGAGCGACGCGGGAGTAGTCCCGACGTGCGTTTTTGCACATTGTGCGGGTCCAGCCGGGCATTTACTGCGCGCGGCGTACCGACAGCGTCCGGACGTGAGAGATGACACAACTGCGATGCACGGCCTGCATCCACCGAGGCGATGGCTGCTGAACGCGCTGGCGCTGCGCGCAGGGCGTTGGCGCTGCTCGTCGTGCTCGCAGCCGTGCTTGCGAGCGTCCCCGAGGCGCGTGCCGCAGATCCGCAGCCTTACAGGATTGACTGGGTCTCGTCCGGGAACCATGGCATCGATTCGGCCATGAAGGCCACTTCGCAGCTGCAGAGTTTGCGCACCAGCGCCAAGGTAGGTCCTTTCGAGCTCATTGCGCGCGCACGCGGGGATATCAACCGTCTGCAGACCGTGCTCAAGAGCTTCGGCTATTACCAGGGCGCGGTCACCATCACGATCGATGGCCTCGGCCTGGACGATGCCCGCCTGGCCGACGAGCTGACCGCGCGGCCAAAGGGCAGCGACGCACGCGTGAAGATCAGCGCCCGGCTGGGCGCGCGGTTTCACATTGGGCGTATCGAGATTCAAGGCAGCCTTCCGGCCGGCATGCAGGGCAGACTGGGTCTCACCAGCGGCGCGCCTGCAGTCGCCGCGCAGGTACTGGCAGCCGGGGGCGCGCTGCAGAACGCGCTGCAGAACGCCGGGTACGCGTTTGCGACCGTGGCAGCGCCGGTCGCCTACGAGGTGCCTGCACAACACCTGCTCAATCTGACCTACAAGGTATCGAGTGGGCCACGGGTGCGCATCGGTAAGATCAGGATCGACGGTCTGCAGCACGTGCATGAGTCCCTGATCGACGCCCGGCTGCTCGTGCATACGGGCGAGCTCTATGATGCGGCCGACGTCCAGAAGGCGCGGCTGGACCTTCTGAGCCTGGGTCTGTTCACCACGGTCAGCGTGCAGCTGGGCGCCGCGCCCGATGCCCAAGGGCGCGTGCCCATCACCTTCAGGGTCCGGGAAGCCAAGCGATTTACGATCGGCGTGAGCGCCGCCTACTCGACCGACCTCGGCGGCTCTGCCGGCTTCAACTGGGGCAACGCCGATGTCTTCGGCCACGGCGAGCAGCTCACGTTCAATGCCAACGCCATCGATCTGGGCGGCAGCGCCAGCACCGGCATTGGATATGACGTTACGCTGGGCTACAGCCTGCCTGATTTCCATCATCGCGATCAGACCCTGCATTTTTCCGTCGAAGGCGTGCGCCAGGAACTGCAGGCATACGCGGAGAACGGCCAGATCGTCGGCACGTCTCTCAGTCGAAGGCTGTCCTCCGTCTGGAACGCGACGGCAGGGCTGTCGTACGAATATGAGGTGGTCGGCCAGCCCGGCGCGACCTGCCTGACGTCACAGTTGATTACGAAGGCGGGCGTGACGGTCTGTCCGTACTCCCAGATCAACAATTACAGCCTGGTGCTGCTGCCGCTGAGCGCCTTGTACGATTCCACCGACCTGGCCTCTCCCCTGGCCGACCCGACCCACGGATTCAGGATCTCGCTCAACGTCACCCCGACCTTCTCGTACAGCCACACCGGCGCCGTCTTCGTGGTCAGCCAGGCGACGGCGGCGACGTATCTGGATTTACACAAGCTCTTCGCCGCGGCACCGGCCGGCCGCACCGTCATCGCGGCGCGCGTCATGCTCGGAATGGCTTCGGGCGCGAGCTGGTCCGATCTGCCCCCCGACGAGCGCTTTTACGCCGGCGGCAGCGGCACTGTACGCGGTTTTCGCTATCAATCCGTCGGTCCACAGTTCACTACCAATGGAAGCGCGAACGGGGTGCCGCAGGGCGGTACCACCCTGCGGGTCCTCAACCTGGAGCTGCGGCAGCGAATCGGCGCCCATTTTGGCATGGTGACCTTCATGGATGAGGGGGGCGTCAGCCAGAGCGCCCGGCTTCTGTCCGGTGCGTTCCGCATGGGCGTGGGCGCAGGTGTGCGCTACTACAGTCCGATCGGTCCGGTCCGTCTGGATATCGCCTTGCCAGCACACCGCCAGGCCAATGACGACAGATTCGAAGTGTATATCGGGCTGGGACAGGCATTCTGATGCGCCGGGCACTGCGTGTAACGGCATGGGGGCTCGCGAGCCTCCTCGCGCTGGCGCTGATCTTGGTCCTCAGCGTCGTGATCATCGGCAATACGGGTTATGGCCGCAGACTGCTCATGCGCGAGGTGTCCAGCCTGACCTCGGGCAAGATCCAGCTGTCCGGTCTCTCGGGTAGTTTCCCGTCTTCACTCGATGTGGCTACGCTGAAGCTGAGCGACGACCAGGGCGTGTGGATGCGCGCCGAGCGCCTCTCGCTCAGGTGGTCCCCGCTCGCCCTGTTCAGGGCAGTGCTACACGTCGAACTATTTCATATCGGCAGCGCGCAGGTGCTGCGACGACCGGCCAGCACGCCATCTGCGCCAGGCAGCGGCAGCGGCGCACGCCATCACCTGCCCGCGATCGACATCGACCGCGTGGCCATCGATACGCTGGTGCTCGAGCCGGCGGCGGCCGGTGCGCGGGCGACGCTCAACGTCCAGGGCGATGCTCACTACCGCTCGCTGCAGAATGCGCACGCGCTGCTCGCCATCCACCGCAGCAACGGCAGCGGCAATTACCACATCGCGCTAGCACTGGCCCCGACAGGCATCAACGCCCATCTGCAGCTGCGGGAGCCTGCCGGTGGTCCGATGGAACAGTTGGCCAACCTGCCGGGACTGGGAGCGCTCTCGGTCGATGCCAGTCTCGATGGCCCCCGCAATGCCGAGCGCCTCCAGCTGGCCAGTCAGGTGGGGGGATTGAGCGCCAGTGCGAACGGGACATTGAATCTGCAAGCTCGTACGGCCGATGTCAGCTTCGTGCTGCACTCGCCAGCGATCACGCCGGAACCTGGTTTGTCCTGGAAGCGCATCGCACTGCAGGGACGCCTGCGCGGCCCGCTCGCGACCCCCCAGGCGAGCGGCAATCTCGAACTTGACGGGCTGACGTTGCCCGACGGAACACAGTTGGGCAGTCTTCGGGCAGACGCGAGCGCCGATGGACATCTGCTGATGCTCCGGGGGCGCGCAGCGGGTATCCTGCTGCCCCCGTCACAGCCGCAGCTACTGCAGGATTCTCCCCTCATCCTCGCAGGCACACTGCGCCTGGACGCGCCCGATCGCCCGCTGCAGCTCACTCTTTCAGACCGTCTGTTTGCTCTGCAGGCCCAGGCGGTGACGGAGGGCAACCGCAGCGCCAATTTCGAGCTGCACCTGCCCGATCTCGCCCCGCTCGCCGCACTGTATCGCCAGCATCTTCGCGGCACCTTGACGCTGTCGGGCTCGGTGAGTCAAACGGGCCAGCAGCTAAAGGCCGAGTTGAACGGCATGGGCAGTCTCACCGGTGCGAGCCCTGCCGCACAGTTGCTCGGTCCCCGTGCGCGGTTGCACCTCGCGGCGACGATGAACGGGCCGACGCTGGAGCTGCAGCAGCTGACCGTGGCAGGCAAGGCGCTCACGGTAGCCGCGTCGGGTAGCGCGCAGCGCGCATCGGCCAATGCCCAGGGGCCCTCGATTCGCGCTCTGCGCGCCCAATGGCACGTGTCTCTGCCAAAGCTCGGCCTCATCTCCCCGGTCGTCGCCGGGTCGCTGGAGACGACCGGCACGGCCGAAGGCTCCCTGAAGTCATTGGCGGCGGATATCAGCGCACGCTCGACACTGTCGGTGCGCGGTGGCCCACCGGGCACATTCGAAGCCACCCTGCAGGCGCAAGGCCTGCCCTCCGCGCCCAGTGGCACGGTGCACGCGCACGGCACATTCGCGGGCGCACCGCTGCAGCTCGATGCCACGGTCAGTCGGCTCGGCAAGGCGCTGTATCGTGTGGTCATCAACCATGCCGCATGGAAGAGTTTCGCGGCCGGTGGCGACCTGACAGCGGGCACCGACCTTGCCGCATCGCATGGCCATCTGCAGCTGTATATCCAGCGTCTCACCGACCTGCAGCCGCTGCTGGGAACTGCGATCGCGGGCAGTCTCGCGGCAAATGTGAGCCTGGTTTCCTCCTCGGCTCGCCCGCGTGCTCAGCTGGAGTTGACCGCGCGCAATGTGAAGATCGGGGCCGTAGCGGCCAATGCACGGCTGAGCGGTGCCGGCCCGCTCACTGCGCTGCACCTCCAGCTGACGGCGGCCTCCCCGAATCTCGGCGGCTCCCCTGCCAGCGTGAACGCCAGCCTGCAGCTGAATGGTCTCGCGCGCGCGCTGGAGCTCGATGGGTTGCAGATGCGCTATCACGGCCAGACGCTGCACCTGCTCTCGCGGTCGCAGGTGACGTTCGCCCGAGGCTTGTCGGTACGCAAGCTGCGACTCGCAGCCGGAGAGGCGACCGTCGCGATCGATGGAGAGCTCTCCCCCGCGTTGAACTTTCGCGCCTCCGTGCATCAGGTCGATGCAAAGCTGGTCGATGCATTCGATCCCGGTCTGCTGGCAGCCGGCACCTTCAATGCCGACGCGCAGCTGCGCGGCAGCCGCTCGGCGCCGATCGGGCGGGTCTCGTTTTCAATCGCTGGCGTCAAGCTCGCCCGTGCGGCCGCACAGGGGTTGCCTGCTCTCGAGGCCAACGCCACGGCACGGCTGGAGGGCTCGAGCGGCGATGTCTCGATGCAGTTCAAGGCCGGATCGGCATCGGCCATGAATCTGACCGGGCGGGTTCCGCTCAATCGCAACGGACGCTTCGCGGTGAAGCTCAGCGGGCGGCTGGATCTGGCGCTGATGAACTCGATCCTGGCGCAACAGGGCAAGCACGCCGCCGGAATCCTGACCGTCGCCGCCACCGCCAACGGCACCGCCCGGGCCCCACAGATCATGGGCACCGTGCACCTCGCAAAGGGGGATCTGCGTGATTATCCCGAGGGAATCCACCTCGGCGACATCAATGCGCAGCTCGTTGGCAGGCGCGGCTCGCTCCGGATCGCGACCATGACTGCGCGCGCCGGCCCCGGTCAGCTGTCCATGACCGGCACGGTCGGGGTGCTGCAGCCTGAGATGCCCATCGATGTTTCAGTCAAAGGCCAGCGGATTCAGCCGATCGTCAATGACATCCTCACCGCCAATCTCGATACCAACCTGCATGTGGGCGGCACCCTGCGCCAGCGGCTCGATGTCACGGGCGATGTGCACATCAACCATGCCGCCATCAACATCCCGAATGGTTTTCCGCCCAGCGTCGCCGTGCTCAACGTGATCGTACCGGGGCAAAAGCCCCCGCCGAGCACGAGCGCGCAGCAGCTCGTCATTGCGCTTGCCATCAACGTCGATGCACCCGAGTCGATCTTCGTGCAAGGGCGCGGGCTGGATGCGCAACTGGGCGGCAAACTTCAGCTCACGGGCACCTCCGACCATCCCCTGGTGGGCGGCGCCTTCAACATGGTCCGGGGCACCTATTCCCTTGCCGGCACCAACATCAACTTCACCAGCGGCCGGGTGAGCTTCAATGGCGAGGGCCTCAAGGACAAGATCGATCCGACGTTGGATTTCCTCGCGCAGGCCAGCGTGACCTACAACGGCATCCCCACCGTGGTGAACCTCAACATCACCGGCTTCGCCGACGCGCCGAAGATCTCGTTGAGCAGCACCCCGCCGCTGCCGCAGGACGATCTGTTGGCCTTGCTGCTCTTTGGTCAACCCGCCTCGCAGCTCTCGGCCGTTCAGCTGGCAGAAACCGGTGCAGCCCTTGCGAGCCTCAGCGGCATCGGCGGCGGTGGTGGCGGCGGACACAGCCTCAACCCGCTCACGTGGATCAAGCATGCGCTTGGACTGAACGCATTTTCAGTGGGCGGCGCGAGCCCGCCGGCCGGCGCGGCGGCCGGTGGGGGCTCGACGATTTCCGGTGCGAGCGTGACCGCTGGCAAGTACGTGTCCAACCGGGTCTATGTCGCCGCGACCCAATCCACCACCGGGACGAGTCAGGTGCAGGTGGACGTCGATCTCAACGCCGGGCTCAAGCTGCAGGCGCGCCTTGGAAACGGCACCGCAACCGCGCAGGGCACTACGCCGCAGAACGACCCCGGCAGCAGCATCGGTCTGACCTGGCAGCACCGGTACTGACCCCTGCCGCGGGCGCCGGGTGGCGCTTCGATGCCGCGAGCACATCCATCAGGCTGCTCGACGCCATACCCGCGGTTTTCAGGCGAGCCCTGCTGAGTACGGGAAGCTGTCAGGGTGTGCGCTAACCGCCTGACGGCGTTCCGCCAGTCGCTCGTACGCGATAGCCAGGGTCAGCAGCTCCTGCCGCGCCTCGACGGACCTCGCAAGCTGCGCAAGGTCCCGCAGGAAGATGGCTTGCTGCAGGTAGTGCGGCATCCTGTGGCGCGAACGCTCTGACAACTTGCGTCTCCATCCCTCGGCGAAAGACGGTGCTAACTTGCCACCGATTCGCCCTCCGCGTCGTGTGTAAACGAACCGCCAGCCGTTGTCGGATCAGCCCGACGCCATGCCAGCACCGGATTTATTGCGGCGAACAATCGAGTCGAGGGATCCGGCCCGGAGCGGCTGACTGCGGCGCTACATCTGAGCTGCGTCACCGCAACGTTGCCGCGGGAGATCCTCGGCTGAGGACATCGGCGGCGGCTATGATTGGCTCCAAGCATGCAGTTGATCCTCTTTCCAGCTTCGCTGCCCGTTGCCGCGGACCTCTATTATCTGCAGCACTTCCGGCTGGCCATCGAATGGCTGCGCTGCCACTACGCTGACCTGCTTTCGCATCCGGAGCGGGCGTTTATCGAGGGGTTCCCACGCCTCCCGCGACTCTCACAGGCTCTGCTCGTGCGCATGATCATGCGCACGGGGCCCTTCTTCCGAGCGACGAAGCTACGCTATGTGGAGATCGGGGATATCACCGCCGCGCTGGAGCCGGTGGCCGAACGGGGCTGGGTTGACCTTCAACCGAAGTTATCGATCGAGGAGCTTGCTGCCCTGCTACGTCGCGCAGAACTCGCCGAGGTCTTTCCCGAGCTGCCGCGACGCGCCAGCAAGAGCGATACGACCGGACTTCTTCGCTCGCGGTACCACGACAGGCGCACGTTCGAGCACTGGTGTCCCACCCTTTGCGATAGCGTCTTATTCTTATCGGTAGCGCAGCTCTGCACCCACCTGCGTCTGCTCTTCTTTGGCAGCTTCCGTCAGCAATGGTCGCAGTTTGTGCTGGTCGATCTCGGCGTCGTTCAATACGAAACAGTGCAGCTTTCGCGCCCTTCCCGACCTTTCGCCTCGCGTGAGGACATCGAAAGCTTTTACGACCTGTACGCATGCGCTCGCGCCCTCGAGGAACAACAGCCTCTCGCAAACGTCGCCGCGCGGCTGTCGCAGATGCGTCTGCATCACGACTGGCTGGAGTCTCGCCGCGCCAGGCTCCTTTTCGAGATCGGGCGCCGGCTCGAAGCATCCGGCGAGCACGCGGCAGCGCTGCCACTCTATCGGCAGAGTCGTCACCCCGAGGCGCGGATACGCGCGGTCCGGGTGCTCGAACGTCAGGGCCGTTTGACCTCTGCATACACTGCGGCGCGCCGCGTCCTGAGCCGATTCCCGACGGAGCTGGAAGTACAGCGGCTTCCCCGTGCACTTCGACGGCTCGAGCGACGGCTCGGCCTGCCTTGCCGTACTCGCACTCCGCTGCGCCACCCCATGCGCCTGCAGCTCACCCTGCCGGCACTCAAACCAGGTGACTCCATCGAGCGGGCGGTCTGCGCGCAGCTTGCCCGTCGGTCGGCGCCGACCTTCTACGTCGAAAATACGCTCATTACCTCGCTGTTCGGACTGCTGTGCTGGGAGGCAGTCTTTGCACCGGTGCGAGGGGCCTTCTTTCATGCGTTTCAGGCAGGCCCGAGGGATTTGTATAGCCGCTCCTTTGTCAATCGACGACGGGTCACCTTTCTGCGCTGCCTCGCGTCTCTCGAATCCGGCGCCTATCGGGAACTCATTCGCTACAACCTGCGCTCCAAGCATTCTCTGCAATCGCCCTTTGTGGCGTGGGGCGCCATTTCGAGCGAGCTGATCGAGCTGGCGCTCGCGTGCATTCCAGCCCCGCATCTGCACCTCTATTTCGAGCGCCTGCTCGCTGATCCCGGGGAGAATCGAACCGGCCTGCCGGATCTCGTGCAGTTCTGGACCGATAAGGCTTATTACCGGCTCATCGAAGTGAAGTCTCCCGGCGATCGCCTGCAGGACAACCAGCGACGATGGATGGATTATTGCCTTCATCACCAGCTGCCGGTCGCGCTATGCCAGGTACGGTGCATGCCCTCAGAGACGAATTGAAGACCGGGACACCAAGCCAGGTCGGCCAAGTGTGATTCAGCAGTGGATGGCGGGCGGCGGACGCAATTGACCCCCTCAGACCGGGTAATATCCGGCGCCATGTGCCAAAGACCAGCACCCATCGCCGTCGACACCGACGGGGCACGGGTGCCGTGAGCGAAGCCGGAATTCGGCAGACCGGGATGACCGCTCCGGACGCGGAGCCGTCGCTGCCGTCGCAGCGCGCTGCATGGCTGGCGCTCATCGCGCTGACGCTGCTCTGGAGCCTCAACTGGAGCGTGATGAAGGTCGCGATGGACTACAGCGGGCCCTTGGTATTCAGCGCCCAGCGTTATGTGCTCGGCACGGTGACACTTTTCATCGCACTGGCCTTCCGGCGCCCGGCCACGGGCAGGTTACCGTGGCGTCCGACGATCGTGATCGGCCTGACACAGACGGCCGGCTTCCAGGCACTCGCCCAGTTGGCACTGGTGAGAGGCGGAGCCGGAAAGGTCGCGCTGCTGGCCTATACGATGCCCTTCTGGGTGGTGCCCCTCGCGTGGTGGTGGCTGCACGAGAGACCCGGCGCCGTGCGCTGGATATGCATCGCACTGGCAGCCGCCGGCTTCATCTGCATCGTCAGCCCCTGGCAGGGTATCGGCGAACCTCGGAGTATCGCGCTTGCCGTCAGCGCCGGATTGTCGTGGGCCGTCGCCACGGTTGTCTCCAAGCGACTCTTCGAGCAGCACCCGACGGTCACGCCGCTGCAGCTTACCGCCTGGCAGATGCTGGTCGGCACGGCCGTTCTGGTCATGCTCGCGCTCGCCGAGCCGGGACGGCCCGTCCACTGGACCGCCACCTACGTCTGGGCACTGCTTTACAATGGCGTGCTGTCCTCGGGGCTCTGTTGGCTGTTATGGGCGCTGATCGTGCAGCGGCTCTCGGCCAATGTCTCCGGCATGACCAGCCTTGCGGTACCGACGGCGGGTGTGCTGTTCGCCTGGGCGCTGCTGAAGGAACGACCCTCACAGGCCGAATGGATTGGTATCGGGCTGATCGGCATCGCCCTCGTGCAACTGAACTTCACGCAACGCGTTGCCAGGCGGGCCCCGAGGGCGAGTGAAGGCGACGCCGGGGTCCGGCTCCGAGCATATCCCCGGCATTCTGCAGGCCGCCGACAAAGCTAACGCCGCCCGACCCGGGCGCACTGCGCCGGGTCATCGCCAGCGCCAATTTCACCGCTGGCCGATCAGCATCGAGGACAGTGCTTTCCTACGAGCAGTGTGGCAGTTCGGACTGCCTTCCTGCGGCTGCATTATGTGGCCAGCTTCCCCGGCCTGCCGTTGTTTGGCGCATTTTATCCAGCAGCCGACGAACCCAAGAGTTGCGCTACAGTGCCCCGGAACTTGCTCCAGATTGTGATCCTGCCGATCGTGGCGCTGATAGTGCTACTGCTCTACACGACGGCCTGGCTGATCGAAGCCATCAACGACCTGCTGCCTCCCGCTTCACGGCTTGCGAATTGCAGTGACAAACACGAAGGAGTTCGCGCGGCTCGCAGTGCACCCCGCGAAACTGCCGCTGGCATGCCGCCGTGAGGATGTTTCCCAGACACTGAACGAGCCGCGCGAGGTCCCCTTCCACGTACAGCGGCCCGTAGTCGGGTGGACGGTGTAGACTTTGGCCATGGTGGCTCGCAGCACTTTCCGCCCGCGACAGTTGGACTTCCTCGGACGTAGATTCGTCATCCAGGGCCTTCCGCGGCCGCCGCTCTGGCATGACCTCTATCACCTCTTCATGACTGTCAGCTGGCCGGTGCTGTTCATGGCATTCGGCCTGTTCTTCTTTGCGATCAACCTGCTGTTCGCAGGCGTCTACGCCATACGTCCGCACGACATTGCGAACCTCGACCCGCAGGGCTATTGGGGTCTTTTCTTCTTCAGTGCGGAAACTTTCGCTACCGTTGGCTACGGCGACATGCATCCGCGCACGCCCTTCTCGCACAGCATCGCCACGCTGGAGAACTTCGCGGGTCTCACGAGCCTCGCGCTCATTACCGGCATGATGTTCGCCCGATTCTCGCGACCCACGGCGCGCATCCTGTTCGCGCGCCACGGGGTCATCAGGCCCTTCGACGGTGCGCAGACGCTGATCCTGCGTGTCGCGAACGCTCGAGCCAACATCATCATGGAAGCCTCCGCCTCGCTGCGGATGATCCGCGACGACACCACCGTCGAAGGTGCACGGATCCGGCGCATCTACGATCTGCCGCTCAGGCGCAGCCAGCAGCCCGCCTTCCTGTTCGGGTGGAACCTGATGCACGTCATCGATGCTGCCAGCCCGCTCGCTGACGCAAACCTCGAGTCCCTGGAGGCAGCCAGGGCGTTCCTGATACTGACGATCATCGGCACCGATGACACGACCGGTCAGGTCGTGATGGCGCGCGAGCGCTACCCCTGCTCGGCACTGCGCTGGAATCACGCCTTCGTCGACATTCTGCGTACCGATGAACAGGGCATCGATTATTTCGACTATTCCAGGTTTGACGAGCTCGAAGCGCTGGAAGTCCCCATGACCGTCGCGGCGACGGAGGTGCCAGCCGAGCACATCCCGACCTGAAGTGCGGCCGGCCAGCGCCAGGGGCGCCCCAGGCATTTCGAGGCAATCAGTGCCGCCAAGAATCCGCCTGGCGCAGGCTCTCTCACGTAAGATACGGAGACTGGACCGGAAGGACGGGTGAAACAGTACATGCGGCGGCAGCACATCGGGATCGACACGTGGGATTGATGATCAGGCACCTTCGGCCTTCCCTGCGCATGGCGCTGTGGATCCTGGCTGGCCTCGGCGCGCTGCCCCATTCCACGCTGGCACAGGTGTCCGTGCCGCGCGCCCAACCCCACACCGTGACGGTGCCGCGAGGCACTCCGCCCGCGCTGCAGCTACCCCTGCGGCAGGGTTTTCGGATCATTCGTAGCTTCAAGGCGGTCTCGGGCCTGACCGGCTGGGTGTTGCAGGGACCCGACAGGGCCTATGCACTGGTCTATACCACTGCGGATGGACAGACCCTGTTCGCGGGTGACCTGCTGAACAGCGCGGGTGACAGTCTTTCCGATACCTATAGCCGGCAATTCCTGCCGGCGCCGGATTTGACGGCGCTGTGGACCAGGCTGCAGAAGGCGAACGTCGTGGTCACCGGTGCGCAGGCGGCGCCCAAGGCCACGCTGTACGTCATCATGGATCCCAATTGCATCTACTGTCACATGCTCTGGATCGCCCTGCAGCCTTACGAGAAAGCCGGGCTGCAGGTTCGCTGGATCCCGGTGGGCTTTTTGCACCAGGATTCCGAGGCCAAGGCGGCCGCCCTGCTCAAAGGCGGTGCAGCCGCCCTGGCGCAATGCCAGGAGCATTTCGACGTGAACGCCGAGAGTGGCGGTATCGCCGGGATCACCATTACGCCGGATTTGCGCAGCGAATTGGCTGCCAACCTGCAGCTCATGCACGACTCGAACACGCAGGGCACACCCGGCCTCTTCTATAAGGATGTTGCCGGTCATGTCGTCGCTCAGGATGGCATGCCCTCGCTCTCACAGCTGCCATCGATCACCGGCCTGCCGCCCCAGAGCGAGACCGATCCGCAGCTCGCCCGCTTCAGCCGCTAGTCGAGCGGTCTGATCTGCGGCGGCTGCACAGGTCCTGATTTCCGGGCAAAGGGGGACAGATGGAAGGAACGCTACCACCCAGCCTGGAGAGTCGGCGCGATCAGATTTTTCCTGCGCTGACAGACCGGGAGATCACGCGTCTGCAGCGCTTTGGAACGTCGCGCTCAGTGGCGGCCGGCTCTCTGGTCGTCACGGCGGGCAGCACCGTACCGGGACTGCAGGTCCTGCTCACCGGCCAGGCGCTGGTCAAACCTCGTTACGATGAAACCGATGCCGCCATCCAATATGGTCCCGGATCGCTCGTCGGGGAGCTCAGCAGTCTGTCGGGCGCGGCGGCCCTGGTGGACGTAATCGCGACCAGTGACATCACCGCACTGCTGATTCCGGCACCGCGTCTGCGCGACCTCATGGTTGAGGAAGTCGAGCTCGGCGAGCGCATCATGCGCGCACTGATCCTGCGCCGCGTCTGGCTGATGGAGATCGCGGTGGGTGGGCCGATTATCGTCGGGCGCGAGAGCAACCGGGATGTACTGCGCCTGGAAACCTATCTGAACCGCAACGGCTACCCGCACAAGCGCCTCGACCCCGAACAGGATAGCTGTGCCCTGACGCTCATCGAGCGCTTTGCGGTCCAAACGGATGAGCTGCCGATCGTGCTGTGTCCGAACGGAGATCTGTTACGCAATCCGAGTGAAAGCCAGCTCGCGCGATGCCTCGGCCTGTTGCGGCCCATCAGCACCGATCACGTCTACGACGTCGCCATCGTGGGGGCGGGGCCAGCCGGTCTGGGGGCTGCCGTGTATGCAGCCTCCGAGGGACTCAAAGTCATTGTGATCGACTGCCGCTCCTTCGGCGGCCAGGCCGGAGCGTCGGCGCGCATCGAAAACTACCTGGGCTTTCCAACGGGAATACGAGGCCTTGCCCTCATGGCACGCGCTCACACGCAGGCGCAGAAATTCGGGGCCGAAACAGCCATTCCGGCCGAGGTCAAAGGTCTGCAGCAGTTGCAACCGGGGGGCGGCTACGAGCTTCAGCTCGGCGACGGCACCCGTGTACGCTCGCATGCGGTGGTGATTGCAAGTGGCGCCGAATATCGTCAGCTGCCCCTGGCCAACGCCTCCGAGTACGACGGTATCAGCCTGCATTATTGGGCCTCACCGCTGGAAGCGCGGCTGTGCTCGGCGCAGGAAGTGGTGCTGGTGGGAGGGGGTAATTCGGCGGGACAGGCGGCCGTCTATCTCTCCGAGCACGCTGCCAAGGTATGGATGCTGGTGCGGGGCAGCGCTCTGAGTAACAGCATGTCGGAGTACCTGTGCACGCGCGTTACCGCGCAGCCCAACATCGAGGTGTTATTGGAATCCGAGATCGTCGAGCTGCGGGGCGCGGAGGGCCAGCTCGCCGGCGTCACGTGGCGGAATCGGCGCACCAACGCCATGACGAGCCGCGCGGTTCATCATCTGTTTCTATTGATCGGCGCGGACCCGAACACCTCCTGGCTCTCGCAGTGCAATGTCGAGGTCGACGCCAAGGGATTCGTGCATGCCGATCCCTTCGCTTCCAACGGCCGGTTGCCCTTTGAAACCAGCCTGCCGGGTGTCTTTGCGATTGGAGACATCCGTGCCGATTCCGTCAAGCGCGTCGCCGCCGCGGTGGGCGAAGGCGCGCAGGTGATTGCAGCGCTGCATCGGTATCTGGCGCGCGTACCCGGGCACGCGCCGGCAGTTGTCGCCCCGCCTGCGTTGCTATCCAGCGGGTGATGCAAGCGGATCATAGGCGCAAAGCGCCGGCGCACCTCCTTCAGGTAAACCGACGCTGGACCCACCGCTGGATGAGATGATCCAGAGACAGCGGCCCCGGCCCCATTGCCATGATGGCGAATGCCAGAGCGCCCCAGAGAATGTGGAAATTGGCCCAGCCGGACGGCACCGTCAGCTGGATCACTACCGTCATGAAGAGCAGGCCCAGCGCGCTCAGCCGCGTACCCAACCCGATCACCAGCAGTACGGGTAATACGATCTCGGCCACGCTGTCCAGGTACGCCAGCAGATCGGGCGCAGGGAAATCATAGGTATTACCAAACCAGTGCAGCTTGAACTGTTCCTCGAATAGAAAATCCGTTGTCGGGGCCAGGGTCAGAAATCCACTCCATTTCGTGATGCCGGAGCGGAAGAATGGAACGGCCAGGGCGATACGCGCCAGCGGCGGAGCAATGAACCCAGCCGCGCTGCCAAGCCACTGCATCCATGACCGGAAGGTCTGGATCACACCGGTCCGCGCTCGCGCGCCCGTGCTGACCACCGCCATGACTACTCCTCCCTCCCTGGCGACTCGTCAGGCAGCCAGGCGCGAAGCACCAGTCCATCACTAAGGAGCGCCGCCAGGTGAGCACCCAGTTCGAACTCCGGGTGACGCTCCGTGGAATAGTGTGCAGCTTCAGCCAGCGACCTGCCCTCCTGCAACGCCTGCAGGAAGGCGGCCTCGCCGGCAGGCATCAGGCGAACACGCACTTGCGCTTGCGGTCGTGAGACCAGGGTGTCCTCGCCACCGCAGCTCGGGTCGATCGGCTCAGCGCAGCCTTCGCCGACATTCATGAGCCAGATGGTCAGAGCAGGCCAGCGCGAGCGCACCACCCGGACCGAGGGATGCAGCTCGAGGT
>DATJUN010000094.1:0-3077 GCA_035502275.1 Steroidobacteraceae bacterium | reverse complement strand
GCGCAACCTGCGGGGGCGGGGCCGTGCATTTTTGGTGGGGCTTGGAATGACCACACTGCTCCAAAGCAGCACGGCGACTGCCCTGATGGCGACCTCCTTTACGGTCACGGGCCTGATCAGCCTGGCGCCGGCGCTGGCGGTCATGCTCGGGGCAAACGTTGGCACCACGATTGTTACACAAGTCCTCTCTTTCAACATGCAGCCGATTGCTCCGCCTCTAGTCCTGGCGGGTGTCATCCTGTTCAGGGCGACGGACGATGATCGCTGGAAGAACGTCGGCCGGGCGTCGATCGGTCTCGGTTTGATGTTGCTCGCTCTTGCCGGCATGACCCGCACGCTGGCTCCCATCGAGAGCGCGCCGGCGTTGAGAGCCATTCTTGATGCCCTGAAGGACCAATCCGTCCTATTAGCCGTGATCGGTGCCGCGCTGACGTGGGCCTGCCATTCGAGCGTCGCCGTGGTGCTGCTCGTCGTGTCCCTGGTCGCGAACGGAGTCGTTGGCCTCACACCAGCCCTCGCGCTTGTGGTGGGTGCGAACGTTGGCGCCACACTACCAGCGCTAATAGAGGCGGGCTATCCGAGGGCGCGACGACTACCTCTGGGCAACGCCCTCGTGCGGCTGGCGGGCAGCGTGGTGGTGCTCCCGCTGTTGCCCGTGTGCGTTCACCTGCTCTCAAAGCTCGAATCTGCACCGACGCGCCTAGTGGTCGATTTTCACACCGCTTTCAATCTCGTTCTGGCAGCCTGCTTCATCGCGCCAACGGGGCAGATGGCGCAGCGGCTCTCCCGCTGGCTGCCGGACCCGCCGAAGCCCGCCGACCCCGGCGAGCCAGTGTACCTCGACAACACCGCGCTGCACGCCGCGACCATTGCGCTCACCAATGCGTCAAGGGAAACGCTGCGCATGGCCGATATGATTACCGAGATGCTGGGAGGTGCGATGGGCGCGCTCCGCAATGGGGACCGGCGCCGCGCAAGCGAGGTCGCGCGTGCGGGCCGAGCGGTGGCGCGGCTGGGCAGTTGCATTCGCAGCTACCTGGCCGATCTTGGGAACGAGCAGCCTCTCGACGACGAGCAGGAAGGCGCCAGAGCACAGGAAATTCTCTCCGCCGTTATCAATCTAGAGCACGTGGGCAATATCCTCGCGAGTACCTTCGATGCGGCGGCTAAGAGAATCGAGCGCAGTCGGCCGTTTTTCCCAGCGGAGATCGATGCAATCGCCGCGATCCATGCCGAGCTCCTTGAGAGCCTGAGACTGGCGGTTACTGTATTCCTAAGCGCAGATCCGAAAGATGCCGCGAGGCTGGTCGCACGTAAGAACGCTCTGCGCGAAATGGAGACAGCGGCGACGGCGCTTCATGTCAAGTTGCTGCGCGACGCGGCTACCGCAGTCAAGGCTGGTGAGGCCGATCGTGTGGCGGTTGCGGCTGAGGGAAGTGGTCTATTTCTGAGCATCGTCTGCGACCTGCGGCGCGTCCACTCCCATATCGCGACCTTCGCGTACCCGGTTCTCAACCGTAATGATCGTCATTCCGCCTCTACGCTGACCGATCGTGAACAGGCGGAGGTATAAGTCATTCGCTGCACAGTCTCTAACTTACATTGCACAGGGAATCAAGCCGGAGGGCCAGGACACTACGAAGCACCTGTTCGTCGTGGCACTGTTGGGGTAGGTAGTATGGAGCTTCGTCATTTGCGTTGCTTTATCGCCGTCGCTGAAGAGCTTCACTTTGCACGCGCCGCCGAGCGGCTGCACATTGAGCAGTCACCGCTGTCGCGTGCGATCAAGGAGCTTGAATTTCATGTGGGCGTACAGTTGTTCGAGCGCACCACGCGCAGCACTCGGCTGACGTGGGCCGGTCAGGTTTTCCTCGAGGACGTGCGCCGCGTGTTCGCGGCGCTCGATCAGGCTACGGCCAACGTGAAGGCAGCGGCGGACGGTTACCAGGGAAGGCTACGCGTCGCCATTTCCGACAGCATCATGCCATCTCGCCTGGCGGCCCTGTTGGCGCAATCCCGCGTCGAAGAACCGGAGGTGGAGATACGGCTGTTTCAAACGCCTCTTTCACAACAGTTGAAAGGACTGCGCGCAGATCTGTACGACGTAGGTTTTGCCCAGTCAGACGAGGTGGGCGATGGCATCCTCGCTGAGCCCGTATGGCACGATCCGCTGGTGGCAGCGGTGCCGGCACGCCATCCGTTGCTCACGCATAGGAGCATTCCATTGGAAGATGTACTCCGCTATCCGTTGGTGCTGTGCCACCCAGAAGCCTGCGAGGGGTGTGCGCGACAGATCGAGCGCGTGCTGCGCACGGTGGATGCGGAGCCGATCGTGGCCGACCGGGTGAGCACGCACGACATGCTATTGGCACTGGTAGCAGCCGGTTATGGCATCGGCCTCACTAATGCCACGCATATCGGGGACTTTCGGCATCCTGACGTCGTTGCTCGCCCTTTGGCTGGACGCTCCGTGATGTTGACAACTTACCTGCTACGACCGGACAGCGAGCCCTCGGAACCGCTGCGGCACTTCATCGAGCGCGTCAGGACCGATCTCGGACCGCCATCACAAGAGGACAGGCCATGAGGGGTTCATGTATTGGTTCCCAATACATACCTCGCCACGGGAATCACCGAATTCCGAGCGCTCGCTAAGTCGCACGAGGCTTCGCTTGGCGGCTTGCCACGCTGTCTTGCGCGCAGATGTCTTGTGATGTGCCCGACTCGTCCCACCCTTGAAATTTTGCGTTTTTGATCTTCCTCATCACCGTAACGGTCTTTGACAGCACTTGATCGGCCATCGAACCTTCTGCGCGCGGCATCCCATTGCTGCACGCAAACAGGGGAACTTCGGAGGCCGAGATGCAGGGCACCAGCGTGCTGTTCGGTCAGGTGCTGGCGGTCTTCAGCATCGCGATCGGTGGAACCTGGGCGGCGACCCAGTGGACGGCGGCACAACTCGGCTACCAGCTACGCCTCGGTGCGCCTTGGTTCGACGTCTTCGGAACTCCTATCTATCACCCCTGGCAACTGTTCGAGTGGTGGTACTGGTTTGATGCCTACGCGCCGCACCTGTT
>DATJUN010000093.1:0-5356 GCA_035502275.1 Steroidobacteraceae bacterium | reverse complement strand
GCGGAGACAAAAAACCCTCCGCTGAAACACCAGGCAGCAACAAACATGGCCTTGCGCGGTCCAACGCTCTCAACCCAACGCCCGAACAACGCCGCGGACAAACCCAGAAAGACGATCGCGAGCGAAAAAATCCAGCCCAATTGCACGAGTGTCCAGTCACCCGGAGCTGGCTTGGTAAGGCCGATGAGCTTACTGAGCGGCAGATTGAAGGTTGAGAACGCATACGCTTGCCCGATGCACAGATGCACGCAGAGCGCAGCGGGCGGCACGAGATAGCGGTTGTAGCCCGGCGCCGCAACCGTGTGCGCGCGATCCAAGAGGCCGGCCATACCCCCCCTTTCACCCGGTTGTTATTCTAGGCCCGGGCCCGTCGCCAAAGCGACGGAGGAACACATTGTGGATCATTCCGAGGCGCTGCGAAAGCTGCGCAACGTACCGCAGTCCGCGCTGAGGATCTACTGGGTACGGCAGTCCGCAAGGCGTACACTTGTCGCCGCGCGACGCCCATTGCGCAGACCGGACCGGGACGCGAAATCGCCGATAGCCAAACATGCAGGCCAACATCGCCCGCCGCGCCCACGAAACCCAGCGCGACCGCCCCTGGATCTTCGGCATTCTCATCGCCCCATCGGCGGTGACGGCAAATGGCGTCATACAGGGCGGTGCTCTCGGGTATCTACTGAGCCTGCAGCACGTAACCAGCGGTACGCAGTCCCATCTGATCGGTCTGCTGGCGCTGCCTACGAGTCTTTATTTCCTATGGAGTCCGATCACCGATTTCTTCGTGCGCCGTCGCACCTGGTTGCTCGCGGGTGGACTGCTCGCCGCAGTGTTCATGGCCGTGGCCTTCCAGCAGCCCACGCTATCCTCGTTCGCCGCCTTGAGCCTGATGCTGATCAGTGCGTGCTGCAGTCAGCTCGTGGTGTCGAGCTGTGGCGGAATGATGGGCGCGCTGCAATCAGGGCATACGCGCCGCGTCGCTGCCAGTATTTATCAGGCGGGCTCGATGGGATTCGGCGCACTGGCCGCCTGGCTGCTGATCTATTACAGCTCCCGCATCAGTCAGAGCGCGTTGGGCTTCCTGGCTGCGGCCTTGATTGGCATACCCGCACTCGCGGCACTCGCGGCGCCGCGCCAGCAAGAGCTCACCTCGGACCGTCTCGGGCCGACGATGCGGCGTGTGTGGGACGAGTTCAAGACCACGTTTCTGCGCTGGGACGCGCTGCCGTACATCGCCTGCATGACCTTTCCGATGGCAAGCGGGGCAGCCGTAGCATTGCTGCCCGGGGTGGCACGGCGGTATGGCGTGGACGGGGACCATGTCGCCTGGGTCAACGGCTTGCTCGGGGGAGTCATGATGGCGGCTGGGTCTGCGGCAATGGCCCTGGTGCGGACCCGGATGCGCGTTCCGGTGCTTTATATGGTGGTCGCGCTCGTGAACTGCGCATGCATGGCGGTGCTGTGGATTGGCCCCCCAAGCCCGGAGACTTATTACCTCGGCATCCTCCTGTATCTGTTCACGGTGGGTTCCTGCTATGGCGTGTTCACAGCCGTGGTGCTCGAGTTCCTGGGCGACTCAGGCAAGAGCGGTAGCGGGCGCTACAGCATCATCAATTCTCTTGGAAACATACCCGTGCTCTACATGCTGCAGGTTGATGGCTGGGGCGCCGATCGCTGGGGTGCTCGTGGCCTGGCCGGCGTCGAGGCGGTCGTCGGCGCCATCGGAGCCGTGCTCCTGCTCGCCTTTTTCCTGATCCGCGGCCCCGCGCGCCGGTCCATCGTCAGCATGCCCCAGGTCGCGGGGAACCGTTTCTGACGGGAGGATGCCGTGCTCAGAATCTCTGCCGCTTCCTATTCAGCTGCGTCGATTCCCTCCGCGTCTTGCCTTGGGCGAGCGAAGCCACGCCGGCCGCCTTGAAAGAACTCGAGGAAGGTGCGCGCCTCTGAGCTGCTGAATCCACCTTGCAACAGGGTGGATTTCGCAATGTCCCTCAGATTGCCGACCGGCACGTGCATGGCGCGAAAGGCACGCTTGATCTCATCGAGCGTCGCGCGAGCCAGTCCACGCCGGCGCAGCCCGACCACATTCAGACCGATCAGCGCATTGCGCTCGGTGGCAAGAGAAAATGGTGGAATGTCGCGGCTGATGCGCGCTCCTCCCCCAATCATCGCTCCCTCCCCGATGCGACAGAACTGATGGATGACCGCACCGCCGCCCAGAAATGCGCGATCTCCGACCTGAACGTGCCCGGCGAGCAGCACCGCGTTGGCGATGACTACGCGGCCGCCGATCTGACAGTCATGTGCCACGTGGCACGCCGCCATGAGAAAGCAGTCCGGGCCGACCTCAGTCGCCGCCCCTGCCTTCGTAGCGCGACTGATGGTCACATGCTCACGAATGACGCAGCGCGCACCGATGCGCACGTTGGAAGGCGTCGTGGGATCGAAGCTCAAGTCCTGGGGATCGCCGCCCAGGACCGCGAAGGGATGTACGACGACCCCCTCACCGAGCTCGCAGTGCCGGCTTATCAAGGCATGCGCGTGAATGGTGCAACCGGCACCGAGGCGTGCGCCGTCCTGGATGATGGCCGTCGGATGAATCTGCACTCAGGGCCTCAGTGTCCGGTAGCTCTTGGGGGCATCGGTGCGCCGACGCGTGTGCGGACCGCAGGCGCCAGGGACCAGGGACCACTCCTACCCTAAGCCATTGCGCGCATCAAGTCGTCGCCTCTGACGCTGACCGGATTATCCCCCAGCGAGGGAGCATCAGGCGTAGGGTCGCCGGTCGTTTCGGGACGATTTGCGGCTCTCCGGGCTATTGACCTATATTGGTTTCGGTTGACCGAGAACTTCGCGCGCCGGCGGTTCCCGTCCAAGGTACCGACACACCACGCAGGCCATGGCAATGAGCAAGAATGTGAGCTCGCCTGCTCAAAGAGTGTGGCTGATGGGGCTCGCCAATTCCACCTACGGCTTCGGCTATGCGGCGGTGCTCGTCACGGCACCCCAGCTTTTGGCGGCGCATGGTGTTGCCGAGCCCGTGATTGCCGGCATGACGACGCTGGCGCTTTCCTCCAGCCTCCTGGTGTTCGTCGTGGCCCCTGTGTTCGATACCTTGATCAGCAGGCGGGCGTGGTCCATCGGACTGGGTCTCGCGGGAGCCGCTTTGACGACCCTGGTCCTGACTTTGCCGGCGACCAGCCATCTTCTCGGCGCGGCTCTTGCTATAGCTGCCTTGATACTGAGCCTTTACAGCTCCGCAATAGGAGGATGGCTCGGCGCGGTCCTGCCCAAGAGTTCTGATGAGACTATCGGAACATGGTTCACGATCGGCAATGCCAGCGGATTTGGTCTGGGTGCGCTCACCCAGTACTGGCTGGTCACACATACGCCGGCCGGCCTGGGCGCGGTGTCAGTCGGCGTTGCGACGCTGATTCCGCTTGCCGTGCTGCGGGTGGTTCCGGCATCCGATGTCGGCCCCAAGGCCGTGCACGAAAGTTTTCGGACCCTCGCCCGAGACGTGGTCCAGTTGGTGAGACAACCGCTGATTTTGAGGCTGATCCTGATGTTCATTCTTCCGTGTGCCGCCTTCACCCTCACCAATGCCTTCGGCGGTATGGGTCCTGATTTTCACGCCGGCAACAATCTCGTGAGCATTGCGAACGGGATTGGCGCCGTCGTAACCGGAGTCCTCGCATCGATTCTGGCCCGTCTCATCCTCAAGTGGATTTCAGCGCCATGCCTCTATCTCGCGATCGGTAGCTTGGGCGCCGCCTTCACACTGGTTCTGCTCGCGTTGACACACAGCCCCGCCACCTATCTTCTGGCCGTCCTGGGCGAAAATGCTTGTCAGGGAGTGGCCCAGGTGGCGCAGAACGCCATCATTTTCCGATCCATCCGGCAAGGCAGCCCGCTCGCTTCCAGCCAGTTCGGCCTGTTGGCGACGGCTTTTATGGTGCCTTATGCCTACATGCAAGGGCTTGATGGCTTCGGCTACAAGCTCGCTGGCGAGGTTAATGGGTCATTAACGATGGACGCCCTGGTGAGCCTCGCTGCCTGCGCCATGCTTGTCTGGCCGGTGTGGCGCTGGAGCGCGTCCGGGAAATTGGAAGCGACCAGCGATAAAGCCGCAACCGACGATACCCGTGCGTTTCCCGCTGCCATATAGTGACAGGCGCCCGCCGTCCCCCTGCGGGTCAGATCTTCAGCCGGGGGACTCAATTGATCCAGCCGGCCGTACCTGCGCCACTATGCATCCGAGCGCTCCGACTTCGTCCATTGCGCGACGGCATCCTGCCATATGCTCACTTGGTCCGGCAGCAAGATGTGCAGTTGTTTCGGGTTCGCGAGCGCGCGATCGAGGGTCGAGGCCAATGCCCTGACCTTCGCGAGCCGGGCAGGTCCCTGATATGAGTGCAGAGCGGCCTCGGCGCACGACAGCTGCGTGCGCAGCTGCGGGGTACCAAAGCCCGCAGCCAGCTTGGCCCGCTCGAGGCTCGCGGCCGCCTCAAGCAGGGGCATATTCTGGGGAATCAGGCGCGGCGGTACGCGGTTTTGTAACGCCCTGAGGATGGCATCGGCGTCCGGAATGTCACCCTTCGTCAGGAACGTCTGCGCAGCAACGAGCCTCACGCGCACCGGGAATGATCCCAGTAATTTGGTCAAGGATGCGGCGTGATCCGCCGCCAACGAGCCCGCGCTGCCTGTGATGGGAAGCGGCACGAACTGATCGATGGCCTCGCGGGCGGATGATAGCGCCTCGCTGACGTCGTTCGAGGCAGCGATGGGATCACCAAGCCCCATGGCTCGCCTGGCATCGTCGATCGATGCCAGGACGCGGGCGCCGATGTCGCGTTGCGACAGTTCGGTCGGCGTTTCGGTGCCACTTGAGCTCTGCGATACGGCGCGAATCGAGTGCTGCGTACAGCCGACGAGCAAGGCGCTGACCACGACAACCAAAGCCCAGGAAGGTAACGGCACCGGTGCCTCAAATGACATTCGCTGACTCTGTTAAGACCTGGGACCCGGCAACGTAGTTCTGATGCCGCCTGTTCAGAAGTTGCGACAGACCGGGCCCAAATAGCCCGAAAGCATCACGCCGGTCTCCTACAGAGGCCTCAGCAGCGCTGGCTCCGAGCCTGTCAGAAGCATGTGTCGGCCAGATATAGCGCCAGCAAAATAGGAATGCCGACGCCGATCAATGCTGGGGCTGCCGGCGGATCCCTCAGCTGCGGATAGCGCGTCGATATGGCGTCGGATCCGGGGGCACCAGTGGCATATCCACGTAGCGCTTGTTCACTGACACATCAACGCCCTCGACGTAGAAGTCACGGGCGATCGCCGAAATCAGCTGCGG
>DATJUN010000092.1:0-3787 GCA_035502275.1 Steroidobacteraceae bacterium | reverse complement strand
CGGGGCGCTAGTCGCGATCAGCCAAACCGACTTGCTCAGTTCCAGTGCTACGAATAGCGAGCTGTCCTCCTCGCAGAGGGCGGCCTTTGGCTGAGCGGGTTGGTCGGTGCATCTCATGGATCGTCTCCATAAACTGAAGTTCGGAAGCAGCCTTCAGCTTATCGCTCGTCAGGCCACTGTCGACCCGCATAGAATCTCTGCCAAATCAACGGACTGAGGCAAGAATCGGTTGCAGCGTGCTCAATCGAATGACATATCTCGGCATGCCGACCTCTGTTCGAATCCGCTGATACTCAATCCAGGGGAACAGACGCCGCCGATATGGTTTTCATGCACCAAAGCGACGAACCAGTCGATCCAACAGAGGGGCATTGTGAAAGCGTCGAGTCGCCAATGAGGTCATGCCATCTGTCCACGGGGATTTGGCTGGTGACCAATGTGGCGCCGCGGCCGCGACGGGGCGGGCTCGCTGTTGATCACCAGTCAGGTCCCAATTGGACGCTGGCACGAGATTATTGCAGATCCAACCCTGGGCGACGCGATTCTCGACCGCATCGTTCACCGCGCCCACCGGATAGAGTTGAAGGGAGACAGCCTGCGCAAGCGCCAAGCAATCAACACCAGCGAACCCTTGACGAACGCCAGAGCAAAGTGAGACGAGTTCTACCGTCAGTGGAAGGATCAGGAGAACGTCAGGCTGTCTGCCGTGCCGCCTCGGGTATGGTGAGCAGCATGATCACGATCACCGGTCTGGGTGATCACGATGGGCCGGAATGGCCGATCACGATGACCGGAATGCGCAACCCCCCACCTTTCGGACGGTCTCATGCGTACCAGATGGGCGTTTCGCTACTTCTGGCCGCATTGTCAGTGCCGGACAACATCACGCGGGCCGCTCATCCCGATCTTCGTGGCGGTCGCAATGACGGCATGGGCCAACCTCAAACGGGCAAGCGAATCCGTGCCCTGAGCCCACCGAGCGGGCTGTCTTCCAGCACAATCTCTCCACCGTGGGCGCGGACAATGTCACGAGTGATCGTTAACCCCAGGCCAGTGCCGCCGGTGGCGTCGGTCTCGAATGGGCGGAAGACGCTTTCACGCCGCTCGGGCGGGATGCCAGGCCCGTCGTCATCGACCATCACTTGCACGACACGGACTCCAGGAATTGCAGACAGGACCACGCGGTGCGCATGGCGCCTTGCATTATCGACCAGGTTGGTCAGTGCTCGGCGAACCGCACCGACGCGCAGCTTCACAGTCAGCTCGGCCGGCACATTGGTTTCCACGGCGGCACCTGTGCGCCGTGCGCTGGCGGCGACCTCTTCGAGGATTGCCGAGAGGTTTGCCGCTTCCGCCTGCTCGCTGCCTTCACCCCGGGCGAAGGCGAGGTAAGCTTCGATCATCCGTTCCATGTCCTCGACGTCGGCGGCGATCTCGGCGATGTCATCGGCGAGCTCCCGCTGCGGCGGCAGCATCGCGATAGCGAGCCGCATGCGCGTGAGCGGCGTGCGCAGGTCGTGCGAGACACCGGCTAGCATCTCGGTGCGCTGGGTCAGGAAACGGCGGATCCGCTCCTGCATCCGGTTAAAAGCGGTAGCGGCCCGGCGCACTTCCGTTGCGCCCTCCGGACGTATCGGCCCCGGGTCGCGGCCAATGCCGAATGCCTCGACCGCCTCGGCCAGGCGCCGGATGCCCCGGACCTGATTGCGCATGAACAATGCAGCGATGGCGAACAGCAGAGTCGAAGAGCCGAGCACCCAGGCGACAAACAGGAACAACGCGCCAAGATCGACCCGCTTGCGCGGCGCTAGCACGTCCAGCACACCATCCGGCACCTGGACCCTGATCAGTACCGATTGTGAATCGTAGCTCCAGTCCAGCGTAAAGGGTGCCGAGAGCCGCTCGCGCAGGGCCGCTTCCAGGTCATCGTCTGCCGTGCCAAGTACGTTGGCGTGCCGATGTGACAGGAGGTGCGCACGTAGCTCGAGCCGGATGTCAAGATCGAACTGACGGCGCGCGGCTTCGAGGATCCAGCTCGTATCGGCCGGCCCCGGGTAGCTCTCCATGAGCTGCAAAGTGAACGCAAGCTCGCCTGCCACGTCAGCCGAGAGCCGGCGATACACCAGATTGAGATGGCTGCCGTAGTACACCTGCAGGGCCACCGCCTGCAGCAGCACCAGCGGCACCAGGATCATCAGCAGGCTGCGTCCCAGCAGGGAGCGCGGCAGCACTCGCTTGACGACCCGCGCGAATGGTAGCGTCAGGCCCATCAGGTGCCCGGCTTCAGCACGTAACCGCGACTACGGGCCCTCTGCAGGAAGCGCGGCTCACGTAGGATCGACTCGATTTTGCGCCGGAACCGCGTCACCTGAACGATCGCCCGCTCTCCGGCGGCGGCGATCCATCGCGGGCGGCTCCCAGGCCAGGAACTCCTCAACGGTCACCAGCAGCGGCTGAACGGCGGTGCTCATGGATCGTCCGCAGCGTGCCTGTAGGCAGCTCTCCTCCATGCCGGGACACTGGGATGTCTTTGCGGTCCGGCTCGATGAAGACCACCTGCGCGCCCTCGCCCGCTTGCTCGACCCATCCTTGGCGCCGCAATCGCTGCATTACAGGCGCGCGGTCACGGACGAGCCGGTCGGAGGGCACGCGACAGGCACCAGGCGCGACTTGAACACGAGCCGATCGGAGGTGACGGTCACTGCATCTGGAGATCAAGCTTGCGGAGCTTTTGCTCCCAGTTCTCGACCTTGTGGCGTGGTACGACCAGTGCGCCGCTCATGCCTTTCCGCGTGCGCCTGCGCCCCGCGGACCAGCATCAGTGCGACGGCACGCCAGGAAGGCTCCCCGCGCTTCGACCGGCTGGCGCCGTCTGTCATGCTGATGCCCCCTTACCGAGTTGGTATGCCGCGACGGGCAAGAGGAGAAGCAAGGCGTGTTGGCTCGCTTGATACAGCTCATCCAGGTTCAGCAACCAGGAAACCAGCGCCAGCACGATCATGATGCTGGCTAGCGCGATCGATATCGCTGTCAGCAGCCACGATAGGTAAAGCCGGATTAAGTGACGGGCAAGCTCTTCGGTAAACATGGGTTACCCCTCCGGGATTGGCATCCGGGGCCAAGTGAGCGATCCGGTTTGGGCAGGACAAGGCAGCTTATCGCCTAGGTCCGGGGTCTGCTATGGGTACAATCACCCATGAGCGTGGCGGACGCGCCGGTGGCCCTTCTTGCGCCCGGCGCTTTAGGCCGCCGCGCCGCCCGAATCGGTCTCCTTGGCAACCGCGGCGGCGGCTCTGGCTTCCAACTCCTCCGCTAACGCCAGCAGGCGCTGTCCATCTTCAGTATAGATAAACCCCTATGCGTTGAGGCTCGGCCTGGCCAACCCGGGCAACCCTCGCTCGACCCCGCATACGTGGGGCGAGCCGCCTCAGCGGCTTAGCGGACATGGGGTCTTATCTGTCAAATCCGAGCGTTTCGTGCGCTCTGGCGACTTTGGGGTGCGCCACGCATTCATGGCGAGCTGCTGACGCTGGGTATCGACATCGCCCAGTCGACGGTTGCCAAGCACATGTCTCGGCGTCGCCGACCACCCTCTCCGGGCTGGCAGGCCTTTCTGCGTAACCACACTGCCCACATAGCTGTAGCGGCCCGAGATCGTCGGATTTTCTGGCCCACGATCGATGAGACTGTAGGCGGCTCCGAACCCACATTGCGTGAGACGTAGCCCACATTAGCTGCGACCAGCCCGCAATCATCGGGCCGGACCCGCATTGCTGAGACGGATTCG
>DATJUN010000091.1:0-27687 GCA_035502275.1 Steroidobacteraceae bacterium | reverse complement strand
CGGGCCGTCCAGTGCAGCAGCGTCGCCATGGCCAGGTCGCAATCCTGCGTCAGTGCGCCGGTCAACGAGGCTGCCTCCAGGCCCTCGGACAGCGGGCCTTCCGGCGCGCCTGCGGATGCGAGCGCGCCGCGCGCGCGCTCGAGGCGCGCGGCCATCGCGGGGGATGCTGGGGTGGCGGTTTCCATGCGATGCAGTGCGGGTTCCGGCTATCATTCAAGGTATGGCCGGCCACAGCAAGTACGCTGGACGCTGCATCTGATGACGCGATATGCAAGCAAGTCCTGGCGCGCCTTCCGGCCCGGCGCCCTCGGCACGATCACGCGAGCCGCGCCCGCCGGCCGCGTGCTGGGTCTGGACCCCGGGTCACGGCGCACCGGCTACGGGGTCATCGACTGCGCCAGCGGTGCCGAACGGCACATCGCCAGCGGCTGCATCGACGTGTCCGGGCATGACATGGTCATCCGCCTGCAACGCATTTATGCCGCGGTCTGCGCGCTCGTGGCCGAGCATCGGCCGGACATGGTCGCGATCGAGCGCGTATTCATGCATCGCAACCCCGACAGCGCACTCAAGCTCGGTCAGGCGCGGGGCGTGGCGCTGTGTGCCGCCGCCTCGCAAGGTGCGAGCGTGCACGAATACGCACCGCGCGCCATCAAGCTCGCGGTTACCGGCCATGGAGGTGCCCCCAAGCCCCAGGTTGCGCAGATGGTGTGCACGCTGCTTGCGCTTCGCATCGCACTGCGCGCCGATGCGGCCGATGCGCTGGCCGTGGCCCTCTGTCATGCACAGAACCGACGCCTGGGCGCACTGGGCGATGCCGCTGAGCCCAATGCCGCCTGAGCCGTTCCCACGATGATCGGCTCGCTCGCCGGCGTGCTCGCGCATAAGGCGCCTCCGCAGCTGCTGCTGGAAGTCGGCGGAGTGGGCTATGAGCTCGAGGCGCCGATGTCGACCTTCTACGATCTGCCGGCGCTCGGCCAGCGCGTGCGCCTGCTCACCCATCTGGTGGTACGCGAGGATGCGCAGCTGCTGTTCGGCTTTGCGACCGAGGCCGAGCGGCGCCTGTTCAGGAGCCTGCTGAAGATCGCAGGCGTCGGACCGCGCACGGCGCTGGCGATTCTCTCGGGGGTCAGCAGCGCCGCGTTTGCACAGGCGGTGCACGAGCAGGACAGCGCCTCGCTCATGCGCATTCCGGGCGTGGGCCGCAAGACCGCCGAGCGACTCATCGTAGAGATGCGCGATCGATTGCAGGAGGAGGGCACGGCGCTGACCTTGTCCGCGACGGCGCCGGCCGGCGTGGCGGCGGCTGCCCCGAGTGCACACGCCGAGGCCTACGGGGCGCTGGTGGCCCTCGGCTACAAGCCGGCCGAAGCGACGCGCCTGCTGAAGAATGCCACAGGCGGTACGGCCGGCATGGCCGCCACGGGCGGCACGGGCGGCACGGGCGGCACGGGCAGCACGGGCAGCACGGGCAGTGCGGACAGCAGCGCGCTGTCCACCGAGGAGCTCATCCGTCGGGCGCTGCAGAGCGCTGCACGCCCCACATGAGCGCGACCCAGGGCACGGCCGGCACGGCCGAGGGCCCGGCCGAGGGCCCGGCCGAGGAGCGCCTGGTTGGCGCGGGCGTCAGCGGCCATGACGATGCCGTCGATCGGGCTATCCGCCCGCGCCTGCTCGCCGATTACGTAGGCCAGGAGGCAGTCAAATCGCAGCTGTCGATCTTCATCGAAGCTGCGCGCGGACGCGGCGAGGCGCTGGACCACGTGCTCATCTTCGGTCCACCTGGACTCGGCAAGACCACGCTTGCGCACATCATCGCCGCCGAGCTCGGGGTGAATCTGCGCCAGACGGCCGGGCCGGTGCTCGAGCGACCGGGTGATCTGGCGGCGCTGCTGACGAACCTTGCGCCACGCGATCTGCTGTTCGTCGATGAGATCCATCGCCTCAGTCCCATGGTCGAAGAGGTGCTGTATCCGGCGATGGAGGACTACCAGCTCGACATCATGATCGGCGAGGGTCCGGCGGCACGCTCGATCAAGCTGAACCTGCCGCCCTTCACGCTTGTGGGGGCCACCACGCGCGCGGGCCTGCTGACCTCTCCGCTGCGAGATCGCTTCGGCATCGTGCAGCGACTGGAGTTCTACGGTATCGAGGAGCTCGAGCGCATCGTGCGCCGCTCCGCGGGCATTCTGGGAGTGCAGATCTCGGCGGGCGGCGCACTGCGCATCGCGCAACGCTCGCGCGGCACACCGCGCATCGCCAATCGACTGCTGCGCCGGGTGCGCGACTACGCCCAGGTCCGTGCGCAAGGTCATATCGATGAGTCGGTGGCGCAGGCAGCGCTCGACCTGTTGCAGGTGGATCCGCAGGGGCTCGATGCAATGGATCGGCGGCTGATGCTGACGATCATGGAGCGCTTCGAGGGCGGCCCGGTGGGCATCGATAGCCTGGCTGCCGCGATCGGAGAGGAGCGCGGCACGCTCGAGGACGTCGTCGAACCATTTCTCATTCAGCAGGGGTTCATCTCGCGTACGGCAAGAGGTCGTATTGCCGCACGCCGCGCCTGGCAGCACTTCGGCCTGAAGATGCCCGAGCGCGCGGCGGCCAACCTGCCGCTGTTCGGCGAGGACGCTTGAACGCGTTCAGCTGGCAGGCCCGGGTGTACTGGGAGGATACCGATGCAGGCGGCATCGTCTACTATGCGAACTACCTGCGCTTTCTTGAGCGCGCGCGCAGCGAATGGCTGCGCTCGCGCGGCATCTCGCAGCGTGCGCTGGCGCTCGACCCCGGCGTGGTGTTTTCGGTCGTGGAGCTGCAGGCGCGCTATCACCGCCCCGCGAAGCTCGAGGACATGCTGCGGGTGGATTGTCAGCCGAGCCGCGAGGGCGGCGCGAGCCTGGTGTTCCAGCAGCATATCTGGCGCGAGGATGGCGAGAATACGCTGCTGCTGAGCGCCAGCGTGCGGGTGGCCTGTGTGGATGCGCGCACGATGAAACCGCGGCGCCTGCCGGCTGTCATAGCCCAGGAGCTGCCTTGAGCCTCTCGTGCCGGCGCCGCGGCTGTTGCAAGACCCCGACAACGACCTGCAGGTAAGGAGCTGGTGATGGGTGGCCAATTATCGATCATCCGCCTGGTAGTGCAGGCGAGCCTGGTGGTGCAGATCGTCATGGGCATCCTGCTGGCTGCCTCGCTCATGTCCTGGGCCATCATCTTTCGCAAGCGCATGGTCGTGCGGCGCGCGCAGCGCGAGGCCGACCGCTTTGAGAATACATTCTGGTCCGGCGGGGACCTGAGCTCGCTGTATCGGGCCATCGAATCGCGCGGCGGGGCGACCGGCATCGAAAGCATCTTCGAGTTCGGGTTTCGCGAGTTCGCACGCCTGCGTGCCCAGGGTGGTGTCGCGGCGGATATGCTCCTCGAGGGCTCGCGCCGTGCCATGCGCGTGGCGCAGCTGAAGGAAACCGAGCGGCTCGAGCACAATCTGGCGACGCTGGCGACGGTGGGCTCGACCAGTCCCTACGTGGGTCTGTTCGGCACCGTCTGGGGCATCATGAGTGCCTTCAGCTCCCTGGGCAACGTGCAGCAGGCGACCCTGGCGCAGGTCGCCCCCGGCATTGCCGAGGCCCTCGTCGCCACCGCCTTCGGCCTGTTTGCGGCCATTCCGGCGGTGGTGGCCTACAACCGCTATGCCGACCAGGTGAGCCGCCTGGAGCTGCGCTACGACGGCTTCATCGAGGAGCTCTCCACCATTCTGCAGCGGCATGCGGGCCGCAGCAGCGCAGCCGCGCCCGCAAGCGCTCCGGTGGCCGGCCCGGGCGCGGCAACGACCGGCAGCTTTGCAGCGCTCTCCCCGGGCGGGAGGATCTGATGCCGGCTGTCATGCGAGGCGGCAAGCGTCGACTGATGGGGGAGATCAACGTCGTTCCCTACATCGATGTGATGCTGGTGCTGCTGATCATCTTCATGATCACCGCACCGCTGCTCACGCAGGGTATCAAAGTGAATCTGCCCAAGGCGGCGGCCCAGCCGCTGCAGCAGCGCAACCAGGAGCCGCTCGTGCTGTCGGTGGATGCGCGCGGTCGTCTCTACATGAATGTCGGGGCGCATCCACGCGATCCGATCGACGATGAGACGGCGCTGGTGCGCGCTACGGTGGCGCTGCGGCGCGAGCCTGATCGCCCCGTGCTGGTCAACGCCGATCAGGCAATCAGCTACGGCCGCGTGGTTCAGGCGATGGTCCTGCTGCAGCAGGCCGGTGCGACGGACATCGGCTTTCAGACCCAGGCGCCGGCACGCGCCGCGACCCCCGCTGCGGCGGCGGCGCGGTGAGGGACCGATGCGCGGGGCCTCGGTAAAGCGCATGCCCGAACGCCCGCCACAGCTTACTCCGCAGCGCCAGCGACCCGGTCCGGCTCGCATCGAGCGCGGCAGTGATCGGCTGGTCTCGATCCTGCTGTCGGTACTGGTGCACGGAATCATCATCGGTGCATTGCTGTGGGGCTGGTGGCGCTATCGCAATCCGCCCGCGCCGCCGCAGACGCTCGCGATCGACGCGCACGTGGTGCGTGAGAACCCGCACGTGCGCTCCGAGACACCGCCGGTGCAGACGCCGATCGATCAGACTCGCATCGAGCAGCAGCGCGAGGCTGCCGCGGCGAAGGCCGCCGCAGCGGCCGCAGCCCTCGCCGAGCAGCGAGCCGCCGCCAAGGCGGCTGCGCAAAAGGCCGCCGATGCGCAGGCTGCGGCCCAGCTGGCCGCTCAGCAGGCGGCCGCGCATGCCGAGGCCGAACGCGCGGCGGCAGCCAAGGCCGCGCAGGAGCAGGCGCAGCAGGCGCAGGCGCAGGAGCAGGCCGCCGCTGCTGCCGCCAAGGCGGCCGCGGACAAGGCGGCCGCAAAGAAGCTCGCCGCCGAGAAGGCGCAGAAGGCCGCCGAAGCAAAACTCGCCGCCGAGCGCAAGGCGAAGCAGGAGGCTGAGGCCAGGGCCAAAGCCGAGGCAGCGCGCGAGGCCCAGCAGCTCGCACAGCAGCTGAAGGCGGAGCAGGCCGAACGGGCCAGTGCGGCGGATCTGCAGAACCAGTTACAGAAGGAAGAGCGGCTCGATGCGCTCGAGCACGGACCGGCCGAAGAGGAGTACGTCGCGGCCATTGTCGCGCGCATCAGCCAGGCATGGATCCGGCCTGCGAGCGCGCAGCCGGGCGTCAAGTGCACCGTGCACCTGACGCAGATCGCCGGCGGAGAGGTCACACACGTGACCGTTGAGGACTGCAATGGTGATGAGGCGGTGCGCCAGTCGGTGCAGACCGCCGCGTATCGCGCCTCGCCGCTGCCGGCGCCTCCGGATCCGGCATTGTTTCAGTCGAACATCATTGTTACCTTCGCACCCGATCAATGAGACGAAACGGGAACGCAATGAGCAGGAAGGCAATGCGGATGACACCACGATGAGCTCGACCAAGCGCCGCTGTACCACATCGTTCATGGTGCCCGTCGTGGCGGCGTGCCTCGCGGGCGTGCTGTCGCTGCTGCCCGGGGCTGCGCGAGCGGACCTGCAGGTCACGATCACCAAGGGCGTCACCAATCCGATTCCCATCGCCATCGTGCCCTTCGGTCAGGGACCAGGCGCGGCCAGCGATGGCGGCTTCGACGTCGCATCGGTCGTGCAGCATGACCTCGATGGCAGCGGTCGCTTTCGGCTTATGCCGCGCGAGCAGATGCATTCGCAACCGACACTTGCCGCGCAGGTGCAATCGGCCGACTGGCGTGCGGCCGGTGATGACTACGTGCTGGTCGGACGCGTCAGCTCCGCCTCCGCCGGCGTCTTCGATGTAGACTGCGACCTCATCAACACCGCCACCGGTCAGACCATCGGCAGTCAGCGCTTTGTCGCCAGCAATGCGAGCCTGCGCAACGCGGCGCACCGGGTCAGCGATTTCGTCTACCAGAGCATCCTCGGAGTGCGCGGCGCCTTTGCCACGCGCATCGCCTATATTTCTGTCACCGGCGAGGCGCCCATTCAGCACTACCAGCTCGTGGTGGCCGACGCCGATGGCTACAATCCTCGCGTCATCCTCGAGTCGGGAGAGCCCATCATGTCGCCGGCCTGGTCGGCCGACGGACAATGGATTACCTATGTTTCCTTCGAGAGCCGCCTGCCGGCGGTCTACGTGCAGCAGCTGAGCAGCGGCGTTCGCCGCCTGGTCTCCGCGCGCGCTGGTACGAACAACGCCCCGGCGTTCTCTCCCGACGGACGCCAGCTGGCCCTCACGCTCTCGGGCTCGGGGGGTAACCTGGACATCTGGTTGCTGGATCTCGCCACCCAACGATTGACGCGGCTGACCGATGATCCGGCGGCCGACACGGAAGCCGCCTGGAGTCCGGATGGAGCCAGCATCTACTTTACCTCCGACCGCGCGGGCGGCCCGCAGATCTACAAGCTCGATATCGCCAACCCCTCGCGCGTTCAACGCATCACCTTCGATTCGAGCTACGATGCACGTCCGGCGGTTGCGCCAGATGGCAAGCATCTCGCCTTCATTACCCTGGACGGCCATGACTATCGCATCGCCGTGCAGGACCTGACTTCCGGCGCGGTCACGGTGCTCTCGCATGGGCATCTGGATCAATCGCCAAGCTTCGCACCCAACGGGCAGACCGTCATTTACGCCGGGCGCGATGGGGATACCGACACGCTGCAGACGGTGTCGGTGGATGGTCTGGTCACACAGCGGCTCTCAGGGGGGCCGGGCGAGGTGCGCGAGCCTGCCTGGGGACCCTTCACCCGCTGAAAATTGACGGACACGGGATTGGCACGACAGGGTAGCGATATGGAGCACAACATGAAGAAGAGCGTTCTCGTCTGGATCTGCGCGCTGGGGGTGATGCTCGCCGGCTGCAGCAATCACCGCACGCGTCCGGCGGCCGCCGGGGCCGGTGCCGGGGCGGCTGCCGGAGAGCAGTCGCAGACTAACGGGGCCGGAAATGAAAATGCCGCCAACGGGGCGAACGATGCGGGCGTTGCCAACGGCACTGGACCGGGCGTCCAGGGACCCACACAGCCGGACCTGCAGAACCGCACCATCTACTTTGACTTCGACAGCAGCGAGATCAAGGGCGACTATACGGCCCTGATCGCGGCGCACGCCAAGTACCTGGTGGCCAACCCGAGCATCCGCGTGCGCCTGGAAGGCAATACCGACGAGCGCGGCTCACGCGAGTACAATATCGGCCTCGGTGAGCGGCGTGCCCAGGCCGTACGCCAGGCACTGATGCTCCAGGGAGTGGCGGATTCGCAGATCACCACCGTGAGCTATGGCGAGGAACGGCCGGCGGTCACCGGTCATACCGAGGCGGCCTGGTCCAAGAACCGTCGTGTGGACATCGTCTATCTGAACTGAACTGCAGTCGAATCGAGGCGCTCATGCCGGCACTGTTGCGTGATTCAGCTTTCAGACTGAGAGCAGTGCGCTGCACGGGCGGACTTGGACTGCTGCTGGCGGGCGGGCTGCTGGTCGGGGGCCTTCTGGCCGGTTGCGAGAGCGAGCCGACGCAACCCGACCCCATGCAGCTGCGCGTGAACGATATCGACCAGCGTCTCGGGCGCGTCGAGCGCGTGGTCAGCAACCAGAGCCTGGTGCAGCTCTCACAGCACGTCGATCAACTCGACATGGAGCTGCGCGAGCTGCGCGGTGAAATCGAGGAGCTGCAGAACGCCAACGACACCCTCGTCAAGCAGCAGCGCGATTACTATGCCGACCTGGACCGGCGCATCGGCAGGCTGGAGCGTGCCGGCGGCGCGGTTGCGAGCGCACCACCCGCGGGCAACGGCAGCGGTGCTGTAAGCCCGCCGGGCCCGGCGGCGAACCTGCCGTCCTCCGGTGGCGCGGTTGCGGGCACAGCGGTCGGTCCCGGCGCGGGTGCGGGTGTGGGTGCGGGGGGTGGGGCCTCGGCGCAGAGTGCATATGAACACGCCTTCGATACGCTGAAGGGCGGCAACTATGCGGCCGCGGTCATGCAGTTCCAACAGTTTCTGCAGGATTACCCCGGCAGCGACCTTGACGACAATGCGCAGTACTGGCTCGGGGAGAGCTACTACGTCATGCGTGACTACGACCACGCTGCCGCGGCGTTCCGTACCGTGGGTGACAAATATCCGCAGTCGCGCAAGGCTCCCGATGCGCTGCTGAAGCTCGGCTACACGCAGCTCGATCAGCAGAAGAACGACGAGGGGCGCGCGACCCTGCAGCTGGTTCTGCAGCGCTTTCCGATGAGCGATGCGGCCAAGCTCGCCATGCAGCGCCTGATGCAGCTTTCACAGGGTTCGCCCTGATCGGCGGCTGGCCCGCCGTGGTAGAGCGACTCAAGGTCGCGGAAATCTTCCACTCCCTGCAGGGCGAGGCCGATACCGTCGGCATCCCCACCGTCTTCGTGCGTCTGACGGGCTGCCCGCTTCGCTGTGGCTACTGTGATACGGCCTATGCTTTCCACGGCGGACAATGGTGGGAGCTGGCCGCGATCCTCGAGGCGGTGGCGCGCCACGGTACGCGCTATGTCTGCGTGACCGGAGGCGAGCCGCTGGCGCAGAAGAGCTGCCTGACGCTGCTCGGTGCCCTGAGCGATGCGGGTTATCGCGTATCGCTGGAGACCAGCGGTGCCATGGCGATCGCCGAAGTGGATGCACGCGTGATCCGGGTCGTGGACGTCAAAACCCCCGCCTCGGGCGAGGAGGCGCGCAATCGCTACGATCAACTCTCGCTGCTGCGCTCCGAGGAACTGGTGAAGTTCGTCATCTGCGATCGCGCTGATTACGAATGGAGCCGGGCAATGCTCGCTCGAACCGGACTCGCGCAACGCTGCCAGGTGCTGTTCTCGCCGAGCCATGCACAGCTGCCCGCGCATGCGCTGGCGGACTGGATCCTGCAGGATAAACTGCCGGTGCGCTTCCAGATCCAGCTGCACAAGTACCTCTGGGGCAACGTGGCGGGGAAGTAATGCAACGCGCGGTAATATTGCTGTCGGGCGGGCTGGATTCAGCCACGGCGCTGGCGATCGCGCGCTCCGAGGGCTATGACTGCTACGCGCTCTCCATCTCCTACGGCCAGCGTCACGCAGCCGAGCTGGGCGCGGCCGCGCGCGTCGCGCAGGCGGGCGGCGCGCGCGAGCACCGCATCATGCAGGTCGATCTGGCCGGCATCGGCGGCTCGGCGCTCACCGATCCGCGCATCGAGGTGCCGCAGGGTCCAAGCCAGGGCATTCCGGTCACTTATGTCCCGGCTCGCAATACCATGATGCTGGCGCTGGCGCTCGGATGGGCGGAAGTGCTCGGGGCACGCACTCTCGTCATCGGCGTCAACGTGCTCGACTCCTCTGGCTATCCGGATTGCCGGCCCGAATTCGTGCGCAGCTTCGAGGCCCTGGCACAGCTTGCCACCAAGGCGGGCGTCGAGGGCGCGCGCTTTCGCGTCCATGCGCCGCTGATCGAGCTGAGCAAGGCGCAGATCATCCAGGTGGGCATGCGCCTCGGCGTCGATTACGGGCTCACGATCTCCTGCTACCAGGCCGATGCCGAGGGATGGGCCTGTGGCCGCTGCGATGCCTGCCGTCTGCGCCGTCAGGGCTTCGAGAGCGCCGGCGTAGCCGATCCCACGCGCTACCGCTGAAGTCGATCCCCGCGACGCGCTATCATGCGCGCCCCGGACAGTGGGGTCGGTAGCTCAGTCGGTAGAGCAGCGCCCTTTTAAGGCGTTGGTCGTGGGTTCGAGCCCCACCCGACCCACCAAAATTCGCTCTCGAGGCAGCCGATCCGGCGAAGGTCGACGACGGCGCTGTGCTCACGGCCATCAGGAGCGGCTCGCCGCCCGGGCAGATCAGGCGATTGATGGAATGATGCCGTCAGGCTCGACCAAGAGCCACCTGGACGTATTCAGCCTGGTCGGCAGAGGGATCGATGGCTGGATGGGCTGCTGGCGATAACGCAGGCGCCTGACTCCTTACGACGTGCTCTGCAGTTCCTGCGTCTCAGAGACCATATAAGTATCCGTTGGCGGCACACTGGGGCTGTAAGTGTGTATTTGCTTCACGGATCGCATCGTCTTCACGTCAAGCCAGTTTGTGACGTTTTCCGTCCATGTGATATCCGCAGAAGTGGTCCATGTGAATATGCTTTGCAGCTTCAATGTGTCGAACGTGCCGGCAGGGACCGTAACTGATTCGACATCCACCACGGTTCCGCTCTGGGAGTAGCCCGTCTACTGTATTGACGCCGTCCGGAGACGAAGATGATTCCGTGTACGAGCCGTTGGAATTTACCGATGTGATCTGCGTGGCGAGCGCGTAGTTGATAGTGTTGTTGCTGCTGTCGATGAACGTCTCGTTATACGTCCGCATGGAGTCCAGTGCTGGCGCAATGAACGGGTATGTCGTTCCGGTCGTTTCTGTTGCCCCATCGTCGCTGCCGTCGCAACCGCCGAGCAGCACGGAAATGCATACGCCAAGAAGCGCTGTCCGCAGATGTGTCATGATCTTTCCGGCGTGGCCCAGCTATTTCTGAGGCTATTTGGGGGAGGCTGGCCGCGTGTCTGCATACGTGGCGAGTGGGCGAGAACACGACCGCAGTCGCTATCTCAAAGGCCCTCCCAGCAGCGTCTCAGACAGGTAACCCACCATGGCGATTCCGAGCACCACAATCAGAGCCGCCAGCGCCAGGTCCGCTCTGGCGCCACCCGCGCGCTCATCCGGGCTATCAATTGCGCGGCCAATGCGTATGAACCGAAGCGCCGAGACTATAACGATCACCGCCCCTGCTCCGATCAGTACCAACCCTGCGACATTGCCGAAACCGCTGCCCCGTAGCGCAGTTGCGCCCTGTCCGACCGCCAGCGTCTGCGCCGCGACTCTGAGGAAAAGATTAAATCGCGCGACCAGGAATCCGAACGCCATCACCGCGATAGCAGTGCGAACCCACGCGAGGAAGGTGCGCTCGTTCGCGGCGTGCTCGGAGAAGTTTCGGATCATGAATCCTCGCCGTAGCAAGTGGGCACTGTTACCGTCAGTTCGATGTCTACCGCGTTCATGCTCGGGGAGAGTTGTTCGTTTGCTTCGTACGCATCAGATAGCGCGCGTCAGAAGTCCTGCATCAGCATCAGCTTGAAGATGAGTGGCGTGCTGCCGCGCGTGTAGCCGTGTCCGACGCCGAACTCGATGCCGTGGGAGCTGCTGCCGAGGTCGACGACGGCGAAGAGGTTCTGCCCCTGCAGGCGCTCGGGCAGAAAGTCGGTCACCGGGCCGAACTCGGCATACCATTCGCCAGCCAGCGCGAGCTTCGATGAGAAGTTGTAGGCGACGCGCGCCTCCGGTGCGAAGGTGAAGTTCTTCAGAGCGGTCAGGTCGGTGTCCAGCACCGGATTGATGATCAGGTCCCAGGGTCCCAGGTGCGTGCCGATGATGGGTCGCATCTCCGCGGTGAAGCGGCTGGGGTCCCACCGCGCCTCGTTGTAGCTGTACTCGAAGTTCAGGCCGTAGAAGAATTTGCGATCTGCCGCATGCGGCACGACGAACAGCGTGCGCAGCTTCACGCCATCGAACAGCAACTGGCCCCGGGCGGTATAACTGTAGATCGGCACATAGGCGCCCAGTTCCAGCCAGGGCCGCAATCCATAGGCCCACTCGGGCACCCCGTTGAGGGTGTGGTCCGGTACGACGCCGCCGGCGAAGTCGGGCACCGTTTGTGCCTGGGGGGTGAAATTGTTGTGCCAGACCACATTCCAGCGCCCGACCTCAGTGATCTCAGCGTCGTACACCTGGATCTCATCGGTGGGCAACATGCAGCCCGGGCACTCCGCCGCGCTCGATGGCGTGATCGGCGCGGGCGCGCCGAGCGCTGCGGGCGTGGTCAGTATCAGCGCCATGGCCGCAATCAGCCACGCCCACGCTGGTGCGGCGGCGGCGGGGGCAGCAGCGGCGGTGGGGGCAGCAGCGGCGGCCGACGTCGTGCCGGTGCGCCTGGCAGTGCGCGTGCCTGAATTGCTTGCGTTCCAGAGCATGCAGGGGCTGGTCATTGGCAGAGTGGTCATGCGCATATCGTTGCCCCCGGATCGCATGGCAGGCGGCGTCATGCAGCCGTCCGGGACCGCGAATCACCCGCGTTAAAATTTGTTAATCGTCGCGGTGCCCGCGCGCTTCCCTTACTCGTCGCTGCAGAACCTACACACGAACTTTCGATCCTGCAATCCCCTGGGATGACTTGAAGGGATGCAGTGGCTCAGTGACAATCGCGTCTCGCCATTCCCAGGCGATGGTCGAGGCTCTCGAGGCCACCCGAGTCCACCCCCGTCCATCCGAGCCCGCCGACCCATCCACGTCCTGACCGGTCAAGGCAGGGATTGAGGAGGTCACATGAAACTGCCCGCTCGCTTCCCCCTCGCCGCCATCCTGCTCATGTTGCTGCCGCTCGTCGTGGCCGCCGCCGATGCCGGTCCCCCGGTCGCACCCGTGCGCCCTGTCATCACGAACTACTTCGGCACCTCCGTGACGGACGACTATCGCTACATGGAGAACCTCAAGGACCCCGAGGTGCAGGCCTGGATGAAGGGGCAGAACGACTACACGCACCAGGTCCTCGCGCAGATCCCGGGCCGCGCCGCTCTGGCCCGTCAGCTGCAGGCATTGCTCGATGGCGATCTGCGACGCGGTGATTTCCAGCGACGCGGTCAGAGGCTCTTCTATGAGGTGCTGCAGCCGGGTGCGCAGCTTTCCAAGCTGGCCTGGCGCGAAGGCCTGGCGGGCCGGGAGCACATCCTCGTCGATCCCGCCCGGCTGGCAAAAGACAGTGCACACCACTACGCGCTCGACTGGTACGCACCATCCTGGGATGGCCGCTACGTCGCCTACGGCATCTCCGAGGGAGGCTCGGAGCACAGCGTGCTGCATGTCATGGAAGTGGCCAGCGGGCGCGAGCTGCCCGAGTCCA
This sequence comes from Steroidobacteraceae bacterium, assembly GCA_035502275.1. Lineage (GTDB taxonomy): Bacteria > Pseudomonadota > Gammaproteobacteria > Steroidobacterales > Steroidobacteraceae > FEN-1191. The sequence goes on along the minus strand of DATJUN010000091.1, from coordinate 14,723 downwards.
TCGACCGCACGGAGGACTGCGTGGTCTCCTGGCGGCCGGATAACCGTTCTTTCTTCTACCTGCGCTATCCCATGACGACGCCGCAGACGCCACCGTCGCAGACGATGTACAACGCTGTGACCTTCGTGCATGTGCTCGGCCGCAATGCGCAGGGCGATGGTGACGTGGCCGTGTTTGGGCACGGCGTCTCGGCGGCTGTCGACGTGCCCGAGGGGCAGGGCACCTATATCGTGCTCTCCCCCGATTCGCGCTATGCGGTGGCAGTCGCGAATCACAACATGGACAACGCTCCCAACAGCTTCTATGTCGCGCCACTCGATCAGGTGCACGGCGCCGACACGCCGTGGCAGCGCATCGCAACGCCCGAGGACGGCGTGACCGATGTCGAGCCGCACGGCGATCGTCTCTACGTGCTCACGCAGAAGGATGCACCGCGATTTCGGTTGCTGTCGGTTGCCGCGGATCATCCGCAGCTTGCCGGCGCACAGGTGGTCGTGCCCGAGGGCAGCGGTGTGCTCGCCAGCTTTGCGCCCGCCAGCGATGCGCTGTATCTGGCCGTGCGGGCCGGTGCAGGTTTCGAGCTGCAGCGGGCGGGCTACGATGGACAGGGGCTCTCCAGCATCGCCCTGCCGTTTGCCGGCACCGTCGGGGGGCTCTGCGTCGATCCGCGCCAGGCGGGCCTGCTGTTCAACCTGCAGGGCTGGCTGCACTCGGGTCGGGAACTGAGCTACGAGCCCGGGGCCGGCAGTGCGCGCGACACCGGCCTGATACCGCCCTCCAGGACCGAGTCGAATGGCTTCGAGGCGCGCGAGGAATTCGCCGTGAGCTATGACGGTACGCGCATTCCCATCTCGATCCTCGCCAGCAAGGGTATTGCGCGCGACGGCTCACACCCGACGATGGTTTACGGCTATGGCAGCTACGGGATCTCGATGGATCCCTCTTACAATCCAGCCCGCCTCGCCTGGCTCGAGCACGGCGGGGTATTCGCGATCGTGCACATCCGCGGGGGCGGCGAATATGGGGAGGCCTGGCATCGGGCCGGCCAGAAGCTCTGGAAAATCAACTCCATCCTCGACTTCAACGCCGGGGCGCAATACCTCATCGATCAGCACTACACGCAGTCGAAGTACCTGGTGGCCAACGCCGCGAGCGCCGGGGGCATCATCATGGGCGGTGCCATCACGCTCGATCCTGGCCTGTTCCGCGTGGTGCTCGATGATGTCGGCATCTCGGACACGCTGCGCTCCGAGACCGAGCCGAACGGCCCGCCCAATGTCCCGGAGATGGGTTCGACCTCGACGGAGGAGGGATTCCACGCCCTCTACAGCATGAGCGGCTATGCGCATGTGCACGACGGCACACCGTACCCCGCGGTGATGTTCACGACCGGTGCCAATGATCCGCGCGTCGCTTCCTGGCAGATGCTGAAGATGGCCGCGCGGGTGCAGGCGGCGACCAGCAGTGGACGCCCGGTGCTGCTGCGTATCGACTACGACGCCGGACACGGTTTCGGCTCGAGCGTGCGCCAGCGCGTCAATCTGCTGGCCGATGAATGGTCATTTGCGTTCTGGCAGCTGGGGCTACCGGATTTTCAGCCGACAGATGGCCAATAGCCCGGCAGGTGGCCAATGCGCCAATGCTGTTAGAGCAACGCTCCGGCAGCCGCCGCCGGCGCAGGCAAGCGCTGTCACGGTCTTTCGCCTGCGCCTGACACGCGACCTTCCGGACGCACCGACGCCGCTCCAAGCGGCGCTGTGGCAGCCTCATCCTCATGAGCATTCTCAGACAGTGGCTGGGCTGGATCCTCAACAAGCTTGGCCTGCCCGGTTTCGTTGGGGATACCGATTACGACTCGAAGAAATTGCACGCGCACGTGCGCGTACGGCGCAAGCGGCTGTTCACGATCGTCTCGGTGAATGGCCTGGATGTCTACTTCCGTCGCCTCACGGGGCGGCTGGACGGCGTGGGACTCGATCCTAACGCGGGTTACACACCGGTGAGAGCTCTCGGATCAGCTCGTCCTGACGGGCCTGACGACCCGGCGCATCGGCGATGAGCTCGAAGCCGAAACCGCTGGGGAGCTCGCGCGCGACGCAGCCGTCGGCGGCGCTCAGATGCTCGAGCAGCCGCTCGAAGATGTTGGTGCTCTGACCGACGTAGATCCAACGATCATTGCGCCACAGCGCATAAACGCCCGCGGTTCTGGGGCCGCTGGCCATGACCGTCCGCCGATTAAACGTGAATAGAGTTCCCTGCCAGGGCATTCTTTTGGGGTCCAAGGAATCGCGTCACTGTAGCAGGCGATGCCCGACGTGGGGCATCGGCGCCGTCCTACAGGCGGGATTTTCACTATAATCCGCGCCGCCGCGCCGCCGCGCGGCCGCTGTTCCCGGCGGACCTTCATCCGCGCTGAGCGAGATCTATTGAGCGAGCCCGTCTACCTCATCGAGCGCAATCCACGTCTGCGCATTCTCATCCCGATGGTCGTGGCGATCGCGTTCCTGATGGAACAGCTCGACTCCACCATCATCACCACGGCCATTCCGGACATGGCGCGCAGCCTCGCCACCACGCCGGTGCGGCTGAATCTGGCGGTCGCCGCCTACGTGCTGACGCTCGCGGTGTTCATTCCGCTCAGCGGCTGGTTCGCCGATCGCTTCGGCGCCCGGCGCATCTTCGTGACGGCGCTGGCGGTGTTCACAGTGGGCTCGATGCTCTGCGGCCTGGCCGACAGCTTCGCAATGCTCGTGGCCACGCGCGTGCTGCAGGGCTTCGGCGGCGCCATGATGACGCCGGTCGGACGGCTGATCCTGCTGCGCAGTTTCCCGCGACGCGAGCTGGTCACGGCGATGACGTACATGACCTTGCCTGCGATCATCGGGCCGGTCATCGGACCACTGCTCGGCGGATTCTTCACGACCTATAGCAGCTGGCGCTGGATCTTTTATGTCAACCTGCCGTTCGGGCTGATCGGCATCGCGCTCGCGCTGCGCTTTATGGAGAAGGATGTCGGCGATCGCACCGAGCCGTTCGATGTCACGGGCTTTTTGCTGTTTGGTTGCGCGGTCGCGGGTCTGCAGATCGGCCTCGAAGCACTGGGCCGGCTCACGTTGCCGATCGGCTGGATTCTCGCGCTGTTCGCGCTGGCGGCAGCTCTGCTGCTGGCCTTCGTGCGCTATGCGCGCCGCGCAGCCGTGCCCGTGGTGGACCTGGGGCTGTTTCGCGAGCGCACCTTCGCAGTCGGCACACTGGCCGGCGGGGTATGCCGCATCGCGCTGAATGGCACGCCCTATCTGCTGCCGCTGATGCTGCAGGTCGGATTTGGTCTGAGCCCGATCGCGTCGGGCTCGCTGACCTTTCTGAGCAGCGCCGGCGCCGTGCTGGTGCGTCTGATCGTGGGCAACCTGCTGCGCGTATTTGGCTTTGACCGGCTGCTGATCGGCAGTGCCCTGGTGGGCGCGGCGGCGCTGGCCGGTTTTGCGCTCATCGGCCCCACGACCTCGCATTGGCTCATTGGCGCCTACGCGCTCGTGTTCGGCACCATCCGCTCCTGTCAGTTCATGACTTCCAACACATTGTCCTACGCCGAGACGCCCGCCGCGCAGCTCAGCCGCGCAACCAGCCTCGGCGGCCTGCTGCAGCAGCTCACGGTGAGTTTCGGCGTGTCGCTGGCCGCAGTGATGCTCGCGCTGGTGAGCCACGGCACGCAGCGGCTGACCCCGGCGCATTTCCATGAGGTGTTCCTGCTCACGGCGATGCTGCCGCTGCTGGCGATTCCGGGGTTTCTGCGGCTGCGCCCCGAAGACGGCGCGCAGGTCAGCGCTCATCGGCGCTGAGCCGTGCGCCTCGCGCCGCTCACGGCGCGGCAGGCAGCCAGCGCACTGTGTGCGTCAGCTGTGCGCGGTGCTCTGCAGTTTGGCCTCGAACAGTGCGCGCAGGCTCTTCCAGTGGCGCTCCTCACAGGCCGCATCGTAGACCGGGAAGTCACGGAACACCCAGCCATGTCTGGCCGGATAGGTCTCGATGCTGTGATCGACCCCGGCATCGCTCAGTGCCTTCTCCAGACGCCCTTTCATGTCATCGGGGAACGACTGATCCTCGATGGCGCCGGCGACATAGATGCGTGCGCGCATGCGCTCGGCGAGCCGGTGCGGGCTGTCCGGCGCGTCGGTGGCGAGGCGGCCACCGTGATAGGACGCACTCGCCGAGATGCGATCCGGATAGGTGCCAGCGGCGGTCAGCGACATCAGTCCGCCCATGCAATAGCCGGTCGTGCCGATAGGACCCGGTTTTACGTCAGGTTGTGCGGCGATGTAATCCAGGAACGCCTGCGTATCGGACATGATGTTGGCAGGGGTGGCGGGGCCGAAGAATTTTTCGAACAGCAGCTTGCGCTTCTCCGGATCAGCGAAGGTGCTGTGCGGATCCATCGGCTCGTAGGGCCCGGAGCGGTAGAACAGATCGGGCAGCAGCACGAAGTAGCCGTAGTCGGCGAGGCGCTGCCCGAGCTCCAGCATCGCGGGGCGGATGCCAAGCCCATCCATGTAGACCAACACGGCGGGCCAGGGGCCGCCGCTGGCGGGACGGTAAACGTAAGCCGGGCAGTTGCCGTCCCGGGTCCGGATCTGAATTTTGCTTTGCGTGCTCATGCGTCATTATAGCGGCATGGTCGAGCCGCCCGCAGCGAAGGTCAGCTCACCGCACGGTCTGCGCGGTGATTATTCGCACGCCGCGCCCGATTACACCGTGGCGCAGGACTGGGAACACTACTCGGCGCAGGACCATGCACTCTGGTCCACGCTCTATCATCGCCAGCTGGCGCTGGTCGAGCGCTACGCAGCGAGCGAGTTCCTCGAGGGTGCGCGCCTGCTCGGAGCCTCCGCGACACGCATCCCGCGCTTTGAGTCGATCAACGAGCGGCTCAGTGCGGCGAGTGGATGGCACATCGTTGCCGTGCCGGGATTGATTCCCGATCAGCAGTTCTTCGATCACCTCGCCGCGCGGCGCTTCCCGGTGACGGTGTGGATCCGGCGTCCCGAGGAGCTCGACTACCTGGTCGAGCCCGATGTGTTTCATGATTTCTTCGGGCACGTGCCACTGCTGACCAATCCGGTGTTTGCGCGTTTCATGCAAGCCTATGGGCAGGCGGGTGCCAAGGCGCTGGCCACCCCGGGTGGCCTGACGATGCTCTCGCGCCTGTATTGGTACATGGTGGAGTTCGGGCTGATCCGCGATCGCGGCGCTCTCGCCGTCTACGGTGCGGGCATCCTCTCCTCCAAGGGCGAGACGGTGTACAGCATCGAAAGTCCTGAGCCGCAGCGGCTGCGCTTCGAGCTGACGCGCGTGATGCGTACCGATTACCGTATCGATACCTATCAGCGCACCTACTTCGTGCTCGAGAGCTATCAGGAGCTGTTCGACGCCTGCTACGGCACCGATTTCACGCCGCTGTATGAGCGCTATGGTGCCGCGTCGCCGATTCCCGCCGACGCATGCCTGCCTGGGGACCGCCCGGTGGCGCCGGCGATGCGCAGTCAGACGGCGCCGCCCGCCTGACTATCTGCCCATAACCTGCCGGTCGCGCCGCGCGGGCGCTGTGCCGTCGCCTCGACAGCGCGGATCGTCAGGATCCTCACACACGCAAGTGCGCTGGCTCACACCCAACGAGGAGACACCATGAGCGAGTCGACCGACGGACCCAAGGGGCAGCCCATTCGAAGCGATCAATGGCAACCGCCGCGCGGCAGCCGCGCGGTGCGGGCTGACAACGACGCGCGACATGGCCCTCAGGCCGGCGAATACGGCGAGGGCGCGGCCCAGGAGAGCACCGGGGTGGGTCCGCGCCGCGCCGCCGCCGAGCCGCAGGTGCTCAACGATCGGCCCGGTCATCCGGACAACTACGGGAATGTGGCCTCCGGGGTTTACGGGGCGCATGGCTATAGCGGCGAACCGGGGCACCCCAGTGCCTACGCCGCCGACTCCGGCGTGCCCGGTGCCGTCGGTCAGCCGCGAGCGGACAGCACCAGCGATGCGCAGAGCGATGCGAGCCAGGGCGCGGGGGGTAGCCAGGCGGTCCAGAGCGCTGATGCGCTCTCGGATGATCGACTGCGCGAGCTGATCCGCGAACGGCTCACCGAAGATCCGGAAATCGATGCGACCGACGTCACGATCGACGTGCAGGCCGGCAGCGTGACGCTCACGGGCAGCGTTCAGAACGAGCGCACGCGCGACGTCGTCGAGCAGTGCGTGGAGAACTGCGGCGCGCGCACGGTGCACAATCGATTGAGTGTCGCTTGAGAGCGGAGCCAAAAAATAGGCGCATCGCCTGGGAGTGGCCACGATGCGCCCAATAACGCAGTACAAGTAGCTTGACGGCTCGACAGGGAGGGATAACCGTCAATTGGCTCTACCTGCTGCGGGCCAGTGCAGGGTAGGGAGCATGGCTCGTGCCGGGCAAGCGTTGCGGTTTTGGCGAGCCTGGCCGGCAGTGGAATAAAAATACAGAATATCAGGCCCCTACGCGTGGGCCGTAGGCGCTCTCCGACAAGGTCTTGTCCTTGAGGGGAAGCGTTCGGGCCGCAGCGCCCAGCCGCGGGGCCAGCACCTCAGCGGTCCGGGCGTGCAGGAGCTGTAAGGGTTGCAAGGCTACGCGCGCGCTTTGAGCATTTATTGCGCGGCGGCACCGCGCGCGCGCCGCGCGAGCCAATAGCCGATCCCTGCGAACGCCACCACGCCCAGCAGGCCCAGGCGCTCGGCCCGCGAGGCGAGCGAGATGAGCGCCAGCATGCTCAGGATGCCGGCAAGCGCGATCGGCCCGAGAGCGCGCAGGCCGAGCGGCTGCCCGGCCAGTGCCACGCCCCGCTGCCGCAGGCGCCAGGCGGCGGCGCAACCCAGGATATACAGCCCCGCCGTCACCAGTGAGGAGAGCACCGCCAGCTCGACGAACGTGCCGGACAATGCCAGCCCCGCGGCGAGCGCGGCATAGAGCAGGATGGCCACGTGCGGCACGTGCGTGCGCGGATGCAGGCGGCCCAGCACGCGCGGCAGCAGACCATCGCGCGCAAGCGCGAACAGCACCCGGGGCGAGGCGAGCAGATCACTCGCCAGAAACCCGAGCATCGATATCGCGGTGCCGCCGAGCATCAGCGCGCGCAGCCCCGGATTTACCCGGCCCATGGCGTCGGCCAGCGGTGCGGCCGCCTGTGGCAGGGAGGCACCGAGCAGCCGCTGGGCCACGAGCTGGATCGCCACGTACAGCGCGGTGACCAGCGACAGCGCCAGCAGCAGCGCGCGCGGAATGGTGCGATTGGGCGCTCGAACCTCCCCGCTGGCGGCCAGGGACGTCTCCATGCCCGCAAAGGCGAACACGCCCAGTATCAGCGCGCGGCCCAGGGCCACGCCGTTCGCCGGGCCGGAGGCGGGAAGCGCAGAGGCGGCATGGAAGAAGAGCGCACCGACGCTGACGAACACGAGCAGGGGCACGAGCTTCGCGACGGTCGCGACGCCGATCAGGCGCGTGCCCTGCGCGACCCCGCGCAGATTCACCAGCGCGATGGCGCCGATGACCCCGACGATGAGCAGGGCGCGCACCGGTGCGACGGCGCCCGCGGGAACTTGCGCGGCCCCAACCGCCGCCAGCGCCGCGGCGACGCCGCCATTGGCGAGCACGTCGCCCAGCCACAGCAGGGTGCCGGCCACGTAGCCGATCGCCGGACCGAACGCTGCGGTGACATAGCCATAGGAGCCGCCGCTGGTGGGCACGCGGCTGCCGCCCTCGGCGAAGCACAGCGCCACGCAGCCGACCGCCAGCGCGCAACCGAGGAAGGCGAGTGGAGCATAGGCGCCGAGCGCCGCGGCCATGGCCGAAGGCAGCGCGAAGATTCCCGCGCCCACGACGATGCCGATGATACCGAGGGCCAGGCCCGGAACGCCGACCACGCGCAGCAGCCCGCTGTCGCGGTCCAGCGCGGAGACGGTCGTTGCGGGCTGCGCTGGAGAGGACACTTACGCTAATCTATGGCGGGAAACGAAGCGCGGCGGGGTTGCTGGACGGCCTCGAAACATGGATCACGAGCATGCCTGAGGTCGTCCGAATCTACGAGCACGGCGGGCCGCAGGTCCTGAAGCACGAGCCGCTCGAGCTGCCCGCGCCCGGTCCGCGCGAGGTCCTCGTGCGCCACACCGCCATCGGTCTGAACTTCTCCGATATCTATCTGCGCACCGGGCTGTATGCCCGGACCCTGCCCTCGGGATTGGGCAGCGAGGCCGCTGGCATCGTGGAGAAGGTCGGGCGGCGCGTGCGCGAATTTCGTCCCGGCCAGCGCGTGGCCTATTACTGGGGTAGCGAGCCGGGCGCCTATGCCAGCGAGCGCATCGTGCCGGCCGATATGCTGCTGCGGCTGCCGAGCGGCGTCAGCGAGGAGCAGGCAGCAGCTGCGCTGCTGAAGGGGCTGACGAGCTGGTATCTGCTGCGCCAGACCTACCGCGTACAGCGCGGCGAGGTGGTGCTGGTGCCGGCCGCGGCCGGCGGCGTCGGGATGATTCTCTGCCAGTGGGCGCGCACGCTCGGCGCGCGCGTCATCGGTGCCGTCGGCGATGCGTCGAAGGCCGCGCTCGCCAAACGGCATGGCTGTCACCAGGTGCTGGTCGGCTACGAGGATCTGGCGGCGCGCGTGCGCGCGTTGACGCGCGGTGCAGGCGTACACGTGGTGTACGACGGCGTGGGTCGCGATACCTTTCGCGCCGCGCTCGACAGTCTGCGCCCGCGCGGCATGATGGCCGCCTTCGGCAATGCCTCGGGTGCCGTGGAGCCCATCGCACCGCTGGAGCTGATGCGTCGCGGCTCGCTGTTCCTGACGCGCCCCACGGCCGGTGATTACCTCAATACGCCGGAGGCGCGACGCAGCGCCGCGCGCGAGCTGTTCGGACTGATCAGGCGCCGCGCGATCCGCCTGCACGTCGGCCAGCGCTATGCGTTGTCGCAGGCCGCCCGCGCGCAGCAGGATATGGAGTCACGCCGCACGCTGGGCTCCACGGTGTTGATCCCCTAACGCGCCCATGCATCATCGCATCATGCGTCACCGCATCCTCATCCGTGCGCTCGGCGTCTGCAGCACGATCATGGCCGCTTCGGGCTGCGCGACCTCGGCCCTGCTGGAGCAGGAGCTCACCAAGACCAATACGCAGACGGTGCTCGCCTTCGAGGCGACGGTGTACAACAAGCACCAGGTGCAGCAGGCCTTCGAGCATTACATCGGCGCGGGCTTCGTGGAGCACGATGCGCGGCTGGTCGCCGACCCCGGCAGCGCGGATGGTCCGGCTGCCGAGCGTGCCTATCGCACGCTGATTGCGCACGAGCCCCCGGATGCGCATCGCGTCTTTCTGCGCAGCATCGCGCAGGGGCAGCTGGTGGCCACGCAGTCACTGTGGGATCTCGATTCCCGGACGGGCAATGCCGTGTCGGTCGTGGATATCTATCGACTGCGCGAGGGCCGCATCGTGGAGCACTGGGATGTGCTCGACGCGGCCGGGCAGCGGGGCGGTGCAGTGCGCGGACCGGGGGGAGATGCCGTCCCTGGCGCGTCCCTCCCTCCCTAGTCCGTTGCGCCGGACCGGCAGACGCCGGCGGCGAGTCGCTGGACTGTGGCGCGGATTGCGTCGCGTTGCAAGTCCTATCTGAGGCCGATCCGCGCGCGCCAGGGTGTCGCCTGGCTTTGTAGCGCGCAGTCAGCTGCGTGGGGTTACTCGCAACATATAACCCACACTCGGGATCGTTCCCAACCAGCGTGGTTGCTCCGGATCGTCGCCAATCTTCTGTCGCAGGCGGTGCACCAGCTGCTTGAGCAGCTGCCGATCCCCGCCGCCGCGGTGTCCCCAGACATGCACCAGCAACCGATCGGTGTGCACGACCTGGCCGGCATTGGCCAACAGCAACTGCAGCAGACGTGACTCGAGCGGGGTGATGCGGATTTCGCGCTCCCCGATGCGCAGCAGCAGCAGCTCCGCATCCAGTGAGAGATCGCCGGCGCGCGTGGGGCTCGTGCCGCCCTCCTGGCCAGCCCGGCGCAGCAGCGCCTTCACCCGCGCCACCAGGGTGCGTGGGCTGAAGGGCTTGGTCAGGTAGTCATCGGCGCCGAGCTCGAGAGCTCGCACCAGGTCCGCCTCTTCCCCGCGCGCAGTCAGCATCATGATCGGCGCATTGGTCTCGCGGCGCAGCACCCCGCAGAGCTCGAAGCCCGAGCCGCCGGGCAGGTTGATGTCCAGGATCGCCAGGTCCGGCTGCTCGGCATGGAAGGCTGCCAGTCCGGTCCCGTAACTGTTGGCGGTCACCACCGGGAAGCTTGCCTGGCGCAGCGCGAAGCTCACCACGGCCAGCATATCGGCATCATCATCGACCACCAGCAGCTTCATGACCCGGCGCTCAACTCAGCACCCGGGAAGGCTCGAGATCGGCGGGCTGCGACTGGGGCAGCACGATGCAGAAGCGGGTGCGCCCCTGTGCCGTGCGCTCGACGCGCACCGCGCCTCCGTGGCGCTCGACGATGGATTTGACGATCCACAGACCCAATCCGAGCCCGGGCGCTTCCGGCTCCGTGCCCTCGCCGCGCTGAAAGCGCTCGAAGATCGTCGAGGCGCTGTCGGCGGGAATGCCCGGTCCCTCATCCTCGACCCAGACCTGCATCTGCGCCGCGGGCCCCGCTGCGCGTCGCAGCTCCGGCTCCTGTGCGTGACCGCCGATGCGGATGGTGCTGGCCTCGGGGGCAAATTTCGCGGCGTTGGCGAGCAGGTTGACGAACACCTGCACCAGGCGCTGCGCATCTCCAGGCACGGTGACACCCAGCGCGCGCTCGTCGATTTCCACGACGAGGCCCCGCTGCTGCAGCAGCGGGGCGATCAGGTCCTGGGCTTCGATGATCACCTGCAGCAGCTGGACCGGCTGCTGGCGGATCGAGAGCTGGCCGGCCTCGATGCGAACACTCTCGAGCAGGTTGTCGATGAGACGCATCAGCCGCAGCACCCCACGCTCGACATTGGCGAGCAGCTCCTGCTGGGCCTCGGGCCGCATATTGCCCAGCCCGTCGCGCAGCAGCTCGATGGAGGCCAGCTGCGCGGCCAGCGGGGTGCGAAACTCGTGTGAGATATTGCCCAGCACGCTGTCGCGCGCGCGGCGCGCGGCCTCCAGGTCGGTCTCATCGCGCAGGATCTGCACCTGGATACCCTGGATCGGCGGCGCTGAGAGCACGATGGTCGAGCGCGTCTCGGCGTCCGAGAGACACAGCAGCTCACGCGCACTGGCCTGCGAGGAGCTGCGGGCCGCCAGGATCGGGCAGTTGCGCTCGCAGGGACGCTCCCCCTGCACGGGCGCCGGCCGCAGCACGTCGCCACAGAATTGTCCGACGATGTCGCTCGCGGAACGGCGCAGCAGGCGTGCGACCTGCGCATTGGCATAGCGGATGCGTCGCTGGTCATCGACCGCGAACACCCCTTCCACGACGCCCGCCAGCACCGCCTGCGCCTCCGCCTCGCGTCGTCGCAGCGCATCGGTCAGATCCACCAGTCGCCGCCGCATCTCGTCCATGGAGCGCGCGAGCGCGCCCACCTCCAGCGGCGCCACGGCCGGAATGGCGGCCGAGAAATCGCCGCGGCCAATGCGCTCGGCGATATCGCGCAGCGCGACTACCGGGCGTGCCAGCCAGCGCCCATACAGCACCCCCATCCACCCCGCCGCCGCCGCGACCAGCAGCGCCGTGGCGATCAGCACGCGATCGAAGCTGCGGATGGCGGCCTCGAAGGTCGCCCCGCTGAGCCGCGCATCCAGCAATCCGACGACCTCGCCGGTCTGCGTGGCAATGGCGAGACTCGCCGCATACCAGTCCCCGCGCGGCAACTGTGCGGCCGCCGCGGTGCCGGGGTGTGTCGAGAGCGCCAGGGTGTGCAGCGGGGTCATCGCATCATCCGGTGGCGCGTGATAGGTCGCGAAGTTGACCACCTGCAGATCCGCGCCCACTGCGCTGCCGATCGCGGCCAACAGCGCCGGGGTGGACAGACGCAGCGTCACGACGCGCACGGGCGTACCGGGAATGGATGCAGCAGCGCCCCAGACGAGCGGACCGCCGCTCGCCGGTGCCAGCATGAATCGATCGCCCTGCTCCTGCAGCGCCGTGACGACCTCGGACCAATCCAACCGCGGCCCGGCCGCGGCCAGCAGCGTCGAGCCGCGCAGCAGCGCCGAGGCATCGATGTGCGTGGCTTCGTTGAAGCGCCCAAGATAGGCCCGCAGGCCGCCGATCTGCGGCCCGGGCGCGGGGACGGCACGCGCAGGGGCACTGTGCGGTGCCGGTGCCGCGGCAGGTGCGGGCGCCGCGGCCGTCGCGGGCGCCGTGCCAGGTGCTGACGCCGCGGCAGATCCTGGCGCGGGTGCGGCTGATGTGGGCGCGGGCGTGGCGGATGCCGGTGCGGGTGCAGATGCGGGTGCGGCAGCCGGCGGTGTGATCGCGGCAGCCGGGGCGGGCGTCAGCAGCCGCGAGAGCTCGGGCCGCTCGGCGAGGTCGCGGGCGTTGGTGAGCAGGTCCTCGCCGTCGCGCCGCAGCTGCTCGCGAGCGGAGGTGACGGCGAGCTGGGCGCGGATGAGCGCCTGCTGGCGCACCTGCCGGCCGAGCAGAATCGCGCAGGCGAGCGCCAGCGCGGCCAGCGCCAGCAGCACGATGAAGACGCTGCCGCCGCCGAGCCAGGAGGCCAGGCCGACGGGTGTCTGCGCCGCGTTCCTGCTGGTGAGCGACGTGGCCACTACGGGTGCCGCGCCGCCCCGGCGCGCAGCTCGGGCTGACGGCGCTCGAGCAGGGATTTGGCGATCAGCGTGACCAGCGCGAGCATTGCCAGCAGCGATGCGGTCGCGAAGGCGCCGACATAGTTGTAGTCGCTGTAGAGGATCTCGACGTGCAGCGGCAGGGTGTTGGTGAGGCCGCGTATGTGACCGGACACCACGGAGACCGCGCCGAACTCTCCCATGGCGCGCGCATTACACAGCAGCACCCCGTAGAGCAGGCCCCAGCGGATGTTCGGCAAAGTCACCAGGCGGAAAGTCTGCCAGCCGCTGGCACCGAGCGACAGGGCTGTCTCCTCCTCGTCGTTGCCCTGGGTCTGCATCAGCGGTATCAGCTCGCGTGCGACGAACGGAAAGGTCACGAAAGTGGTCGCCAGCACGATGCCTGGCACGGCGAAGATGATATGGATGCCATGCTCGATCAGCCAGGGCCCGATCCATCCCTGGGCGCCGAACATCAGCACGTAGATGAGCCCCGAGATGACCGGCGACACCGCAAAGGGCACATCGATGAGCGTGATGAGTGCATTCTTGCCGCGGAATTCGAACTTGGCGATCGCCCAGGCGGCGGTGATGCCGAATACCAGATTCAACGGCACGACGATGGCGGCCGTGAGCAGCGTCAGGCGCATGGCGGCGAGCGCATAGGAATCCAGCAACGACGTCACATAGGGGATCAGACCCTTGGCGAGCGCCTCGAAGAACACCACGACCAGGGGCAGGGCGACCAGTGCCACGAGGTAGATCAGTGCCACGGACAGCAACGCGTAGCGTCCGAGCTCCTCGGGTATCTGCTGGCGGCCGAACATCAGCGCACCCGTCGCCGACCCTGCGCCCAGAGCTGCAGGGCGTTGATGCCGAACATCAGCGCGAAGGAGGCGAGCAGCATCACCACCGCGATCGCGGTGGCCTGCGAATACTGGTACTGCTCGAGCTTGATCATGATCATCAGCGGGGCGATCTCGGACACGTTGGGGATATTACCGGCGATGAAGATCACCGAGCCGTACTCGCCCAGTGCACGCGAGAAGCCCAGGGCCGAGCCGGTCAGCAGCGTTGGCCACACCGAGGGCAGCACCACCCACAAAAAAGTCTGCAGGCGCGAGGCACCGAGCGTCTCGGAGGCGCGCTCGACTTCCTGGTCGAGCTCGCCGAGCACCGGCTGCAGCGTGCGCACCACGAACGGCAGGCTGACGAACGCCATCGCAACGATGACGCCCAGCGGCGTGTAGGCGACGCGGATGCCCAGCGGGGTGAGCAGGCGGCCGATCCAGCCATTGGGCGCATAGAGCGCGGTGAGCGCAATGCCGGCCACCGCCGTGGGCAGGGCAAAGGGCAGGTCGATCATGGCATCGAAGATGCGTCGGCCCGGAAAGCGCGTGCGCGTGAGCGCCCAGGCGATGATGAAGCCGAACACCGCATTCACCAGCGCGGCCAGCAACGCACCACCGAAGCTCAGACTCAGCGCCGAGAGCACCCGCGGCGTCGTGACCACTTGCCAGAAGCGCACCGGACCAAGCTCGGCCGAGCGCACGAAGGCCGTCGAGAGCGGCAGCAGGACGACCAGCGAGACGTAGAACAGCGTGTAGCCGAGCGTCAGCCCGAAGCCGGGCAGCACGCGAAAGCCGCGCCGCTCGCGCACCAGGCTTGCGCGCGTCGGCGGGCGCGGCGCGCCCAGGGGACCCGCCAGGGCCACAGCGCTTTCACTCATGAATCACCGGCCGTAGATCTGATCGAACGTGCCGCCGTCATCGAAGTGCGTGCTCTGCGCGCGGGCCCAGCCGCCAAAGGCGCTCTCCACGGTGACCATCTGCGCGACGGGGGGAAACTGCGCGGCGAACTGCGCGGCGATGACCGGCAGGCGCGGGCGGTAGAAATTGCGGGCGATGACCTGCTG
>DATJUN010000090.1:0-8627 GCA_035502275.1 Steroidobacteraceae bacterium | reverse complement strand
ACGGTGTCATCGAGATGGCGCTGGGCGCGGAAATCAGCGGCAAGCTGGCACCCCTGGGCAATGGGGCGGCCACCGGCAGCACGGAGGAGGCACCGGCAGCCGAGGGCGAGGGGTCATTGCCGATGGCCGAGGGCCTCTGAGCGACCGCGACCCTCTTTTGACGCCCCTGCCTCGCCCCCATACACTCCCCCTATGAGTGAAGCTGCGTCCCCGACTGCCGACACCCCTCACCACCCCGCTGGTGCTGCCACCGACATGGCCGAGCCGCCGCTGCTGTTTACGGATGCTGCGGCGCGCAAAGTGAGTGACCTGATCGCCGGGGAGGGCAATCCCAACCTGATGCTGCGCGTGTTCGTGCAGGGCGGGGGCTGCTCGGGATTGCAGTACGGCTTCGAGTTCGATGAGCAGGTCCAGGACGGAGATACCTGCATCGAAAACCAGGGCGTGAAGCTGCTGATCGACCCGATGAGCTTCCAGTACCTCGGGGGCGCTGAGATCGATTACCGCGAAGGCCTCGACGGCGCGCAGTTCGTGATCCGCAATCCCAATGCGCAGACATCCTGCGGCTGCGGTTCCTCGTTCAACGTCTGACCTGCCCCACCTGCCTCTGCAGCCACGCCGGCTGCGGGCATGAGCCGCCCGGGCGCCGCCATGAATGAGGTCATCGCGGCGGTCGACCTTGGCTCCAACAGCTTTCACATGGTGGTGGCGCGCTACTCGCATGGGCAGCTGGTGGTCATCGACCGGCTGCGCGAGATGGTGCGGCTCGCCGCCGGCATCGGCGAGGACGGCCGGCTCGACAAGGACGCCGCGGCGCGCGCGCTCGCCTGCCTGCAGCGCTTCGGTCAGCGCCTGCGTGATATGCACGCCCGCAGCGTGCGCGTCGTGGGCACCAATGCGCTGCGCATCGCGCGGCGCAAGCAGGCCTTCCTCGAGCGTGCACGCGAGGCGCTCGGCTTCCCCATAGAGATCGTCTCGGGAATCGAGGAGGCGCGCCTGATCTATTCCGGCGTCGCCCATCATCTGCCCGCCGAGCCGGGTCGGCGCCTGGTCATCGATATCGGCGGTGGCAGCACGGAGCTCATCATCGGCGAGCGCCACGAGCCGCTGCAGCTCGAGAGTCTGCAGATGGGGTGCGTGTCGATGAGCCAGCGCTACTTTCCCGAAGGACGGCTGTCGGCCAAGCGCGTCGATCGGGCACGGCTTGCCGCGCGCCTGGAGCTCGAGCCCATCCAGGCGGTGTTTCTGCGCCACGGCTGGGAACGCACCGTAGGCAGCTCGGGAACGGTGCGCTCCATCGCCGAGAGCGTCCGTGAGATCGATCCCACCGCCGGGCCTGCCATCACACCCGAGGGATTGGCACGGCTGCTCGAGCGGCTGGGGGAGGCCGAGCATGTGCGCTTCCTGGATCTGAAGGCCGTGACCGAGGAGCGCCGGCCGGTATTTCCGGGTGGCGTGGTGATCCTCAGCGAGATCGTCGCGGCCCTGGGCATCCAGCAGATGCGCTTCGTCGAAGGGGCGCTGCGCGACGGGCTGCTGTACGACATGGTGGGCCGCATGACGCGCGCGGATGCGCGCGACCGCACCGTGACCTCCATGCAGCGCCGCTACCACGTCGATCTCGAGCAGGCCGAGCGGGTGGAGACCAGCGCGATGCAATTTCTCTCGCAGGTGCGCAGCGCCTGGGGGCTGGGCGAGGCACTGGCCGAGCAGTCGCTGCGCTGGGCGGCCCGTCTGCATGAGATCGGCCTGGACGTGGCCCACAACGGCTATCACCGCCACGGCGCCTACCTGCTCGACAACGCGGATATGCCCGGCTTTGCCCACGAGGAGCAACACCTCATCGCGCGCCTGGTGGGCAATCACCGCCGCAAGCTGATGCTCGAGCACCTGGAGGATCTGATCCCGCCCTGGGACCGCCTCGCCCTCTACCTGATCGTGCTGCTGCGCCTGTCGGTGCTGCTGCACCGGGGCCGCAGTCCCCAAGCCCTGGCGCCCATCGAGCTTGCGGCGCGTGCGCGCACGCTGGAGCTGCGCTTTCCACACCACTGGCTGCGCGATCATCCCCTGACCGCCGCCGACCTGCAGCAGGAGATCGATTACCTGCGCCCCCAGGGACTGCGTGTGCGCGTGTTCGAGCGGCCGCGCGGCTAGCGGCCGCGCGGCTAGAGCTAGATCTCCGGCGCCGGCAGCCCGGCGTAGCGCTCCAGCAGACGCTGCTGGGCATCGCAGGCGCTGACTGCCTCGGAGCCGGCGAGGCGTCGGTAGCTGCCATCGGACTGCAACTCCCAGGCGTTGGTATTGTCGGCGAGGTAGATCTCGATGTCCTTGAAGATGCGCTCACGCGGCTGGGTGCGCAGCACGGGAAAGGCGATCTCCACGCGACGGAAGAAGTTGCGCTCCATCCAGTCTGCACTGGCCAGGTACAGTTCGCGCTCGCCCGCATTCTCGAAGCAATAGACGCGCGAGTGCTCGAGGAAGCGGCCGACGATCGAGCGCACACGGATGTTGTCGGATATGCCCGGCACGCCGGGTCGCAGCGCGCACACGCCGCGCACGATCAGCTCCACGCTCACGCCTGCCTGGGAAGCCCGGTACAGGCTTTCGATGGTCTGCGGGTCTACCAGGGCATTGAGTTTGGCGACGATGCGTGCCGGCCGTCCGGCGCGCGCATGCTCGCTCTCGCGCTCGATCAGGCGCTGCACGGCCTCGTGCAGATGAAACGGCGACTGCAGCAGCCGGCGCAGCCTGGGCATGCGCGTGAGGCTCGTGAGCTGCAGGAAGATCTCATGCACGTCGCTGCCGATGTCCTCATCGCAGGTGAAGAGGCCGTAGTCCGTGTAGGTACGTGCGGTGCGCGGGTGGTAGTTGCCGGTACCCAGATGACAGTAGCGGCGGATGCCATCGGCCTCGCGGCGCACGATGAGAGTCATCTTGGCGTGCGTCTTGTAGCCGACCACGCCGTACATGACGTGCGCGCCGGCCTCCTGCAGCGAGTTCGACAGCTCGATGTTGGCTTCCTCGTCGAAACGCGCCCGCAGCTCGATGATGACGGTGACGTCCTTGCCGGCGAGCGCCGCGGCGATCAGCGCCTCCACGATCGGGGAATGATCACCGGTGCGATACAGCGTCTGCTTGATGGCAAGCACGCTGGGATCGGCCGCAGCCTGACGCAGCAGATCCATGACGGGGCCGAAGCTGCGATAGGGATGGTGCAGCAGCAGATCGCGCTGACGGATGACGGCGAACAGGTCGGTCGCGCCAACCAGTCGCTTGGGCAGTCCGGGGGTAAAGGGCGGGTACATGAGGTCCGGCCGCTGCGCCAGCTCGTAGATCATCGAGAAGCGGTTCAGATTGACCGGGCCGGGCACGCGGTAGACGTCCTGCGCGGACAGCGCGAACTCATGCAGCAGGAAATCCACCACCTCGGTGGGACAGTTGGCGGCGGTCTCCAGGCGCACCGCCGCGCCATAGCGACGGTGCGCGAGCTCACCCTCGAGCGCGCGGCGCAGATCGTCGACTTCTTCGTCATCGACGAACAGATCGCTGTTGCGCGTCACCCGGAACTGATAGACGCCCAGTACCCGCACGCCATCGAAGAGCCGATCGACGAAGGCCTCGACGATGGTCGACAGTGCCACGAAGCGCGTGCCACTGCCGGCTGGCAGCGCGACGATGCGCGGCAGTGAACGCGGTGCCTGCACGATGGCCAGTTCGCTGTCGCGTCCGTACGCATCCTTGCCGGAGAGCTGCACGATGAAGTTGAGGCTCTTGTTCTGGATGCGTGGAAAGGGTCGCGCAGGATCCAGTCCCAGCGGACTCAACACCGGCTCGACCTCGACGGCGAAGTGGTGCTCCACCCAGGCGCGTGTGGCCTCGTCCCAATCCTCCTCGTCGAGCACGTAGATGCCCGCCTCGGCGAGGCCGGGCAGCAGCACATCATTGAGGCAGGCGTACTGATCTTGCATCAGCTGCGTGGTGCATTCATGGATCGCGCCTAGCTGCTCGGCGATGGACATGCCATCGGCACCGACCTGGCCGCTGCCGAGCTCCAGCAGCTGCTTGAGCCCGGCGACGCGGATTTCGAAGAACTCATCGAGGTTGCTTGAACAGATGCACAGGAAGCGCAGCCGTTCCAGCAACGGCACACGCGCATCGAGACTCTGTGCGAGCACGCGCCGGTTGAACTCCAGCGCAGAGAGCTCCGGATTGATGAAGTTCTGCGGCGAGCGAAGCGTGGGCTGATCCATGAGTCGGGTGGCCGGTGCGCTCAGGCGAGCCGCCCGCGATATAAGGCGCCCAGCGGCACGGGATGGCGCGCGCCGGTGACGCTCGGCAGATTGCCGGGCTGGCCCTGTAAAAAGCGGTGCGCGAGCCAGGCGAACCCCGCAGCTTCCACATGTTCGGGAGCGATGCCGCAGGCTGCCGTGCTCTGCCAGTGAGTATCGGGAAGGGCGCGCGCGAGCCGCTGCATCAGATCTGCATTGAAGGCGCCGCCGCCGCAGACGAAGGCGTGCGCGGGCGCTCTTGCGCCGCCCTGGACCAGGCCGGCGGCGATGCTCGTCGCCGTGAGCTCGGCGAGTGTCGCCTGCACGTCGACGGCGCCGATGCCGGCGGGCTCGGCGGCGAGGGCACGCTCGAGCCAGGCGTCACTGAAGGTGTCGCGGCCCGTGCTCTTGGGTGCCGGGCGCGCAAAGTAGGGATCGGCCGAGAGACGCGCCAGCAGCGCTGGTTGCACCTGCCCGCTGGCGGCCCAGCGCCCGTCGGCATCGTAGGCGCGCTCCAGGTGCCGGCGCGCCCAGGCGTCGAGCAGACAGTTGCCCGGGCCGGTATCGAATCCGATCACGTCGAGATCGGTGCCGAGCAGCGTGACGTTGGCGATGCCACCGATGTTCACGACGGCGCGACGCTGCCCGCTCGCGCCAAAGGCCGCCGCATGAAACGCCGGCATCAACGGGGCGCCCTCGCCACCGGCGGCGATGTCACGGCGGCGAAAGTCGGCCACCACATCGATTCCGAGCCGCTCGGCGATGATGTTGGGATCCCCGACCTGCAGGGTAAAGGGCGCCTCGCCCGAGGGACGGTGCAGCAGCGTCTGTCCATGGCTGCCGATGGCACGGACGGCTGCCGCGTGTACGCCGGCAGATTGCAGCAGTCCCGCGGCTGCGAGCGCCAGCTGTACGCCAACGGCGCTGTCCAGCTCGCCGAGCTCATGCAGTCCGGTGGCTTCCGAACGCTCAGCGGCGCGGCGCAGCCTCGCCTGCAGCGCGGCGGGCCACTCGCGCGCCGCCGCGGCGCGCACCCGCATCCCGGCGGTGGCATCTATCTCGAGCAGAGCGGCATCGATACCGTCCATGCTCGTTCCGGACATCAATCCCATGTAAAGGTCCACGCAGCGACCCTACATGGGTGCCGAGCCGCGGGTCAACGGCGCAGGCCGCGGCTTCGGCATACGGCCTGCCGCGTCAGCGTACCGCGCCGTGGTGACCGCGAGATGACAACTGGCTCTCCTGATAGAGTGCGCTTCCAGTCAGGGGTCAAACAGGGTTCGGTTCGACATGAATGCCGGGCAAAGCTCCCTGCCGGAGCAGATGATCGAGTTGTCGCGCGGCGCGCAGGACCTGCTGGTGCCCGCCGAGCTCGAGCGCAAGCTTGCGCGCGGCCGGCCGCTGCGCGTGAAGGCAGGGTTCGATCCGACCGCGCCCGATCTGCATCTCGGGCATACGGTGCTGATCAACAAGATGCGTCAGTTCCAGCAGTTCGGTCACGAGGTCATCTTTCTGATCGGCGACTTCACCGGCCTGATCGGCGACCCGAGCGGGCGCAATGTCACGCGCCCGCGCCTGACACCCGAGGAGGTGCAGACCAACGCGCGTACCTACGAGCAGCAGATCTTTCGCATCCTCGATCCGGCGCGCACACGGGTGGATTTCAATTCCCGCTGGTTCGGGCCGATGTCGGCTGCCGGGCTGATCGAGATCGCCGCGCACCATACCGTCGCACGCATGCTCGAACGCGACGAGTTCAGCAAGCGCTTCAAGGGCGGGCAGCCCATTGCCATGCATGAGTTCCTGTATCCGCTGGTACAGGGATATGACTCGGTGGCGCTGCAGGCGGATGTGGAGCTCGGCGGGACGGATCAGCGCTTCAACCTGCTGGTCGGCCGCGCCCTGCAGGAACACTACGGACAGGAGCCGCAGGTGGTGCTGACGATGCCGCTGCTCGAGGGGCTCGACGGTGTCAACAAGATGTCCAAGTCACTCGGCAACTACATCGCCATCAACGATGCGCCCGATGAGATGTTTGGAAAGCTGATGTCGATCTCCGATGAGCTGATGTGGCGTTACTTCGAGTTGCTGAGCTTTCGCAGCACCAGCGATATCCGGGCGTTGCGGCGCGCGGTGGATGAGGGCCGTAACCCGCGCGATGTGAAATTCGAGCTGGCACTGGAGATCGTGGCGCGCTTTCACGATGAGGCGGCGGCCAATCACGCCCTGGCGAGCTTTCGCGCGCGCTTCTCGCGGGGAGCGTTGCCGGAGGACCTGCCTCTCACGGTGCTTGCAGGCGAGCAGGTTGGCATCGTGGCCGCGCTGGTTGGAAGCGGACTGGCCGCCAGCGGCGCGGAGGCAAGGCGCAAGATCGCCGAGGGCGCCGTGCGCGTGAACGGCGAAAAAGCCGTGGATGCATCGCTGCAGCTGCGGGGGCAGCAGGCTTACGTGCTGCAGCTGGGATCGCGGCGCGCGGCGCGCGTGCAGATCGATGCCAAGGTACCGAAGGCGCAGTAGCGATAGCGACCACCCTGGGGGAGTTGCGTGATGCAGGGAAAAATCGCCTTTGAAGAGCATATCGCCATCAAGGAGACCCTGGCGCAGACGCGCGCCTTCGCGGGTGAATCGGCCAGCCTCAGCGAGTTCAATCGCAGGATTCTCGATGCCGGAGATCAACGGCTCGAGACCATGGACAAAACCGGCATCGAGTTTGCGATCCTGTCGCTGAATGCGCCGGGCGTTCAGGCGGTGCTCGATACGCGCGAGGCCATCGACCTGGCGAAAAAAGCCAACGAGCGCCTGGCCGAGGCCGTCGCCCGCCACCCTGACCGGTTTGCAGCGTTTGCGGCACTGCCGATGCAGGATCCTGACGCTGCGGGTGAGGAGCTGCGCCGTTGTGTCGAACAGCTGGGATTCAGGGGGGCCATGGTCAACGGCTTCACGCAAAAGGAGTGCGCCGACTCCGCGATCTATTACGACCTGCCCGAGTACCGCGGATTCTGGGCACAAGTGGCCGCGCTCGATGTGCCGTTCTATCTGCACCCGCGCATGCAGATACCGGCGCAGGCGAAAAACTACCAGGGTCACCCCTGGCTGATGAGCGCTCCCTGGGGGTTTGCCGTGGAGACTTCGATCCACTCGTTACGGCTGTGTGGCTCGGGCCTGTTCGACGAGTTTCCGACGCTGAAGATCTGCATCGGACATCTGGGCGAGAACATCCCCTTTGGCCTCTGGCGGCTCGACGCCAGAATGCGCTTCTCGCCGCGTGGTTACCGCGGCAACAAGCCGCTCGGGGACTACTTTCGCGAGCACTTTCACATCACCACCAGCGGCAACTTCAACGATCCGGCCTTCCGCTGCACGCTCGAGGTGCTGGGGAAGGACAAGGTGTACTTCTCGGCGGACTATCCGTTCGAGACGATGGAAGACGCAGCCGGCTGGTATGACGGCACCGCCATCCTGTCCGAGCCGGAGCGGCTGCAGATCGGCCGAACCAATGCAATGAGGCTCTTCAAGCTTGACCTGTAGTTTGCCCCGCTCTGGGGCCGGCCTCGTTGCTGCAGCGCTCAGCTATTCAAAATCAGGCACTTAAAAGCCAGCGGCCGGGTCGGCGAGAAACGTTGACTTCGGGCGGTCGCGCCCTATAATGCGCGCCCTCGGCTCGGCATCCCCCCTCGGTGGCCTTCTCGGCCTGCGTGGCGGACCCGTGTCGACTGACCATAATGTCGAGACAGTGTGATCCTTCGGGACTATACTCCTCGGCCCCCTGGGACCCTGAAGGTCGCAGGCTCCCGCAGCCTCGTTGCTGCGGTGCGCTATTTAAAAATTTGGCAGGTAATTTGTGTGGGGACTCGCGTCGATACGTCCTTTTGGATGCCATTGACCGAGTGACCAAATGTCCAGCGATGAACCTGGCAACGGGTTCGACAACGGGCTTTGGATTCACTCATCACTCAAGTGCTTCAAGCATTACAAGTGAAGAGTTTGATCCTGGCTCAGATTGAACGCTGGCGGCGTGCCTAACACATGCAAGTCGAGCGAGAAAGTGGAGCAATCCATGAGTAAAGCGGCGCACGGGTGAGTAACACGTGACTAACCTACCTCCGAGTGGGGAATAACCTGGGGAAACCCGGGCTAATACCGCATAACACCTACGGGTCAAAGGAGCAATCCGCTTGAGGAGGGGGTCGCGGCAGATTAGTTAGTTGGCGGGGTAACGGCCCACCAAGACGATGATCTGTATCCGGCCTGAGAGGGCGCACGGACACACTGGAACTGAAACACGGTCCAGACTCCTACGGGAGGCAGCAGTGGGGAATTTTGCGCAATGGGGGAAACCCTGACGCAGCAACGCCGCGT
>DATJUN010000089.1:0-17315 GCA_035502275.1 Steroidobacteraceae bacterium | reverse complement strand
GCAAAACCGCTGCCCGCGGCCCAAAACAACGCCGCCGCCAAGCCGAGCGTGGCCCGGCTTACAACACTCTCCCGTAACATTGGGGTCCCCCGCATTCGATAGTGCGTCTCGCACTCAACGCCAGCTCAGCACCGGCCGGATGAAGCTCTCCCGCTTGACCCGGGTGACGGGCGCCTTCCCAAGGCCGCGCGTCAGACCCGGGCGGAAACAGACCTCAAAAGGTTCTATTGACCTGTAGACCAAGCTGTCGCGGCGCCCCGAAATACTCAGAGGTCGATCCGATGTTGGTCAGATATACCTTGTTTCCGAGATTGGTTCCAAAGAGCGTCGCGGTCCAGGGTCCCGCAGTCCAATCCAGGTAGGCGTTCACCAGGCCATGTGAAGGCAGCTCATTGAACGGGATATCAAACAGGCTTGCATAACTCTTGTCTACGTACGAGTACGTCACTCTGGGCTGCAATGACATGCTGCCCAGAACAAAGGCGTATTTGAGCGTCGCATTCGCCTGGAATAAGGGCGAATACGGCAGCTCTTCGCCGGTCAAGGACACCTGGTACGGCAGGTAGTTGGTACAGTTGGTGTTCGACGAGTTGGGAACCTGACCGGCTGCGCACTGATTGGTTATCCCATAGGTGCTGGGGAATGCGTAGTTGGCATAATTGATGATGTGCCCCAGCACTGACCTGTTGTAGTCCGCGCTTATATCAAGACCGAAGTGTCCGAGCTGCGCCTGCATGGACGCTTCGATTCCCTCGATGGTGGACATGGGCAGGTTCCCGACAGCAGTACCTCTGACGTTATATGGATTGAAGATGCTCTCCTCCATATGCTGGTACTGCATGAAGTATGGACCGACGTCCGTCAGCACATGCCCGTGAGCGAGCGTGCCTTTCCATCCGAGCTCATAGTCGTTGACCCACTCCTTCGTGGTAGGTGGCACGAAGCCAATGTTCTCCAGACCCGGCTTGTAACCGTGCGCAAAGAATATATAGAAGTACTGACCCTTCACTGGTGTCCAGTTGAATCCGATCTTGCCGGTAGGGACCGAATTGTCCGTCGGGTTCACGCTCTTCACCTGAAGATTGATAAGCGTTGTCAGCGGCGGTGGCCGGTAGGTCACGGTCGCGCCGCGGGCCGGATTGTTGTCCCAACTCAGCCGTGCTCCAACCTGAAACTGCAGCGTCGGAGTCATCTGCCAGCTGGTCTGGCCGAATATCCCCTCTGATTTCGCATAGATGACTTCACCGCAGCACCAGTACCCGTGGGCCGGATCTGCATCTGAATACGGCGCCGTCGTGGTGGTGGTGAACGAAGTGAACTGCTCAGCGGTATAGCTCCAGGCGGCGCCTGCTATCCAGCTGAGCGCGCCGGTCGTCGGCGAGATCAGATCGAATTCCGCGTTGTACATGTGATCGTACGAGGTCGCATTGTTCGTGAGCCCGTCCTGAATATCGATCGAGTCGCCGGTCGTGTTGGAGTTCGTCAGATTCCCCACTTCCGTGTCACCGGCTATCAGGCGCGCCACGGTACCGCTCGGTAAGGTGTACCGCAGCTCCTCGCTATACATGTTGATATCTTCATTCCAGGCTTCAGCTTCATCCCAGCTGTTCAATACATAGGGCGACCCCGAGTAGCCCGAAAGATACAATTCAGTGCAATTGGGCGCAGTTCCGTGTCCGGCGGGGCAAGGCAGTCCAGCCCCGAGAGGCGCGAAAGTACTGGTATTCGGTTGCGTCGGCAGGCCTTCGGTGGTGCTGTCGTCAATCTCGATCTTCGTCAGTGACTGAAAGTTGTCGGTCGGCTTCCACAATATGCCGAGGCGCGCATCGATGTTATTCAGATTGCCCGGATCGATCGCCGTCTTGGTCGAGACGGCAGAGGTTCCGCCGCAGGCCGGCTCTTCGCATCCCGGCACCGGGCTGGGGATGAGGTACGGCCCGGCTCCGTTGGGGCCGTAAATTTCCGCTCCTTCGTCGTAGAAAAAGCTGCCTCGCTTCTCCTCGTTGAAGGCAAGACGCAGCGCAAGGGTGTCAGTCACGGGAAGATTGACGGCGCCCTGGACGCCAATGTCACTGTACGTCGCCACCTTTGTGGTGACGTAACCGTTGTAGCCGCGGAAATTCGGATTCTGCGAGGTGATATTGATGGCCCCGCCGGTCGAATTGTCACCCGCGAACGTGCCTTGCGGGCCGCGCAGGACTTCGACATCGGCGATGTCGTAGAAGGGCGCAAACAGTCCTACCCCTGCCGTGTCATCGACCAGGCCATCGCGAACCACGACCACGCCCGAGACCGCGTCGGCACCTACGGGTGAGAGGCCAATTCCACGAATGTTGATCGTATCGCCGCTGCCGCCGTTGGTTTCGATCGTCAAGTCGGGGGCCACCTGCTGCAAATCATTGATCGTCGTCACTGACGCCGCCTGCAGCTCGTCGCCGGAGATGGCGACTACCGAAATCGGTGTGGTCTGGACATTTTCCGCTCGGCGCTCGGCGGTGACCACCACCTCCTGCAGTTCCCCGGACGCCGCCGCGCTCGGTGCGCTCGACTGATCAGCCGGCGCTGTGGCGCCTGCCTGGTCACTCGCCGCCGCCGGATCGGCTGCCGCTGCGCCCGTCGCAGGCGGGTCAACAGCAGCTACGTCGGTCGAGGTCCCCGAGTGAGGAGCGAGGGCGCCCCCGGTATTGATATCGTTGTATCTGTGTGGTCCTGCATTGAAGAGACCGGAAGACGACGAGAAGTGTCCGACCGTGACGACGCCGGTCGCCGTGATTCTGTAGTCCAGATCCGTTGAGGTAAGCAGCGTTGCCAGGGCACGCGCTGCAGTAAGTCGACCGTCAACTCCTGAAGTCATCCATTGCGAAACCTCGTCCGCTGCACTGACCACCTGCAGATGTGCCTGCCTCGAAAACAATACCAACGCCGTCGGAAGATCGGAGGCCGGGATGTGGAAGTCGGTTGTCGAACCCAGATCAGCCGCACGAGCTCCAGGGAAAGCAACCACTGATGCAAGACCCAGAATCAGAAGCAGTGCGATCCTGTTGGCGGCCATTAGCCGGCGAGGCTTTGATGCAGTCACAGCAGCTCTCTCCCCTTTATGTATGGCGCGGCGCAACAGCCCGTGCTGTGACCGCGGTTAGTGCTAAGACGATTGAGAGCGCTCTGGCGGACATCAGCCAGAGAGGCCTCCGGCGCCGCCGCGCGAGGCGTCAACGCCCCAGGGCGATAACGTCGGGTTGGCTGCGGTCGACGGTGACCCGGAAAACCGTCGGCAAACTGTCTATCCATTCATCGATCGACGACAGGAAGACTGTGCCGGTGAATCGCTTTGATGCGATTGACGGATCTTCTATCACGAGGGGTCGCTTGGCGTAACGGTTGATCGACTCCACCACGTCGCTGAGAGAAGCGTCGAAAAATTCGAGCCGCCCTTCCCGCCAGGCAATCGCGCTCTCTTTGGCGATCAGATAGAAATGCACCAGTCCGGTCACCGAGACAGCGAGCTTCTCACCTGCTTTCAGTCGGAACACCGCCCCCTCGTTCGGTGCTGTTGCCCCCTGTGCTTCGCGCGACGCTATCGCGGTGCGACCGTGGACGGAGACGTCGACAGTGCCATCGACGACGCTTACCGCCACCTGGTCCTTGCTCTTTTCCACGTCGAAGGCCGTGCCGATCGCGACGACTTCGACGTTGGCTGCTGTGACTACGAACGGCCAAGACGTGATCTGCTTGTCCTGGAAATAGGCCTCTCCGCTCAGCAGCGTCAATAGCCTCTGCTTTCTGGTGTAATCAACTTCGACGGCCGATCGCCCCCCAAGGTCAACTCTGGACCCGTCTTCCAATACGACCGCGCTTTGTTGTGCCCGCTCTGACGAGATGGATTCGGACTGAGTCGCGTGCCAGCCCGGCAGTCTGAGCCGCAAGACCAGAGCGGCCGCCACCAGCACTCCGAACGCCAGCAACGCATAAGCGATCTTCATGCGAAGCGGATTGCCCCAGTTCCTCCAAGGGCGCTGCTTGGCCCAAAATCCATCAATCCGCGCCGGCTCGCCATCCGGCGCGAGCAGGGCCGTAACCGCCTGCGCCGAGGGCGGGTATTGTTTGCTGGCACGCCACAGGGCCGCGAGCGTTTCGAAGGCCTCAGTGTTCTGCGGATCGGACTCGCACCAATTGCTCCAGGCCCTGACGTCTTCCTCGGATGGCGTAGAGCACGACAGGCGAATCAGCCATTCGGCCGCCTCGCGCGATCGCTCCTGGTCGGCATGGCTGCTAGTCATTGGTCAAGGCTCTGACATTTGCCTCTTCGGGCGTTTGACCCAGCAGCCGCAGGCGGCAATAGGTCAGGGCATCTGCGATATACCGCCGCACGGTTCGATCCGTCTTGCCCATGGAGGCAGCGATCACCTGGGTAGACAGATCCTGGATTCGATTCATGACCACCGCTTGACGGTAGCGTCTTGGCAGCTCATGGAGGCTTTCCCAAAACCGGCTCGCCTGCTCGGCTGCCACCACTTCCTGCTCGACGCGATCGGAATGTTCGTTGTCGACGAAGAAATCAAGCACATCCCCGCGGTGCCTGGCACCGCGCGATCTGAGACGATCGATCGCCAGGTTTCCAGCGATCCTGAAGAGGTACGCGCGAAGAAAGCCGATCGTGTCGGGCCGTTCCAGCTCCAGCAGCCTTACGTAGGCCTCCTGCGCAAGATCCTTTGCCTCCTGGCAGTTCTCCACACGCGCCTCGAGAAAGCGAATCAAAAGCTGGTTATGTTCGCGGAATAGTTGCTCGATGACGGCCCGTCTGTCCGTCGCATCCGGCTCGCGTGCATCCGGGCAGTCCTTGTGCTCGTCGGCACACGGCGGCAGCCCCAGCAGTGCCGGGTCCATTAGCGGCGACATGTGGCCTAGACGATCGAGCACGAAAGGTCGGACATCCGAAAGCACCCCGTGAGCAGTTATTTTTCACCAGGATGAACCGGCGATCGCACTACCCCTGCCTCTGGCGCTAAGCGCGTTTTCGCATATTTCTGGCACGCAGTTTGCTGCCGCCAGGCGCTCGCTTGGCTGCCACAACGAGATACGCCTTACTCCGGCGTATCGGACCGCTTACTGCGGAGTCGTTTTGACTGGCTCGAGCCGCAGCAATGCGCCCGGATCCTCATCCGTGAGGACGTAGAGATCTCCGTCCGGCCCCTGGCGCACGTCGCGGATGCGCTGCTTCAGATCCTCCAGCAGATACTCCCGGCGAATCGGTCCCCCTTTGTCATTGCGCACGTGACGCTCGAGACGGTGATATTTCATCGAGCCGACGAAGATGCTGCCCTTCCACTGCGGAAACTGGTCGGCTGTGTAGAACGCCAGACCCGAGGGGGCCATGGCCGGAACCCAGATAAGAAAGGGCTGCGTGATCCCCGGCAGATATTCGTTGAGGTAACCCGGACTCACGGCGGAAGGGTCGCCCAGCGCAATGGGGCCACCGATGTGATCGCCGCTGTAGTCGTAGCCGACACCCACGATGGGCCAGCCATAGTTCGCTCCCGGCTTGAGAATGATGAGCTTGTCGTCATCCTGCGGGCCGTTTTCGGCCTCCCAGATCGCGCCGGTCGCTGGATTGACCGCCATGCCGGTGATATTGCGATGACCCATGGTGTAAATCTCCGGTCGGTAGCCGCGCCTGCCGACGAAAGGATTATCCCGTGGGATGCTGCCATCGGCGTTGAGGCGTAGAACTTTACCGCCGTCGCTGGTCGGGTCCTGTGCGCGCCCACCTTTCGAATGGGCGTATTTCCCGGTATTCGCCGGCACATCGCCAGCGCCAGTCCCCATGTAGAGCTTCCCGTCCCGTCCGAAGACGATTCTGACGGCCGAGTCCTGCCCGATGCCGATGCTGTCATCGATGACGTTGTCATCGACGAATATATCGTGGACATCCGTCAGGGCATGGCCGTTCCAGACGCCACGCGCAACGGCATCGGTCATCGCATTTTTACCTGAACCTTTACGCCCCATGACGGCAGTCGGTGTGCTCACACTGATCGGTACATAGTTGGGTCCGAGATTGGGGACAGGCTTGTTGTAGGAAAGATAAATGTAGTGATTGCGGGCAAAGTCCGGATCCAGAGCGATGTCGAGTAATCCGTTCGTTATCCCCTCGGAGTACACGGGTGGCACCCCCGAGACGGGCGTCGGATCGAGCACGCCGTTGCGAATGATGCGCAGACGCCCGGGCCGCTCGGTGACCAGAATCGATCCGTCGGGCAGAAAAGCCGTGCTCCACGGATGGGCCAATCCGTTGGCGATCACAACGACGCGAAAATCGGTGCCCGGTGTGTGGTAATTGAACGGACCGGAACCCAGGGCCGGGGCAGGCGCGCGCTGGGCGTTCGCAATTGCAGTCAGAGCGGACAGTCCGCTCCAGATCGCAGCGCAAAGTATGAGGTGCGAGAGCCTCGCAGCATGTTTCATTGATGATCCCCCAAAGAATGTGCAGGTACCTTCCCGGCGAATGCCGTTATACAGACCAGGCATGAACCCGATCAATTGAATCTGCTGAGGGCGCCCTGTTCGCGACCCGAAGAGCCGCTTTGCCGGCGGATGCGTTGCTGTTACATTGAATCCCATTAAAAGATCGCAAGCGCTGCGAACCGCCGGCCTCCGCGCCGACCGCCCGCTTTTGCCGCAAGCCATTGTCACGGAGTCAGCATATGCGCATGGGTTGGCCTCATTCTCCGGGTTGGGTTCGCCTCGGCTATACGGGCACACTGGCCACATTGGTGGGCCTGTGCCTGACGGCGCCCACACCGGTGCGAGCGCAGCAGTCGACGCAGGGGCTGTTCGAGAGCGGCCCGGTCAGCTACACCGACGCGCAGGCTGCGCGCGGCCGCTCGGCCTATACCGACAGCTGCGCCATGTGCCATGGAGCCCATCTGGATGACGGCCAGTTCGGCCCGCCGGTCAAGGGTCCGATGTTCCAGGCGCAGTGGCATGAGCAGTCGGCGGCGGCGCTGCTGAGCTACCTGGCGGCGAAGATGCCTCCGGCCGCTCCGGACAGCCTCCCGAGCCAGACCTACGCCGATATCGGCGCCTACCTCCTGCAGCAGAACGGCGAGCGCACCGGAGCGAGCGAGCTGGCGGCGGCAGCGCCCGCGGATGCGGCGCCCGCGGCAGGCGCGGCGCGCCGGGGCGGCGGCGGCGGGGGCGACGCCTTCCGCGGCATCGAAAATCACGACGCGGTCTACCAGGCGGCCATGGCGCAGCGCGCGCAGCTGCTGAATCAGCTCAGCCCGGTCAGCGCGCAGATGCTCGAGCATCCGTCCGCGGCGGACTGGCTGATGTGGCGCGGCACCTACGGTACCAGCGGCTACAGCCGGCTCGACCAGATCAATGCGCGCAACGCTGGCGAGCTGCAGGTCGCCTGGACGCTGGCACTGCCCGTCAGCGGCAACGAGATCACCCCGCTGGTGCACGACGGGGTGATGTTCATCGAGAGCGCCAATACGATCGAGGCGCTCAACGCCGCCGACGGCAGCATTCTCTGGCAGTACATACGCGCGCTGCCGGCGAGACTGAACAATGGCCGCAATGCGCACCAGAAGAGCCTCGCCATCTACCAGGACGAGCTGTACGCGCCCACGGCCGACGGGCATTTGGTGGCCCTGGATGTGAAGAGCGGCCGCCTGATCTGGGATGCGCAGATCATCGCGCCTGGGCAGGGCGTGACGCTCTCGGGCGGCCCGGTCGTGGCGCACGGCAAAGTGATCATCGGCGTGAGTCTTGGGGTCAACACCCCCGGCGGCGACTTCATCGTCGGGCTGGACGCGCAAAGCGGCAAGGAGCTGTGGCGCTTCAATACCATCGCGCGCCCGGGCCAGCCCGGCGGGGACAGCTGGAACGGAGCTCCCGTCGACCAGCGTTATGGCTCGGGGGTCTGGACCGTCGGCAGCTATGACCCGCAGCTGAACCTGGTGTATTTCGGCACCGGCAACACCTATGACGTTGGCACATTGCTGCTGCCGCAGGCGCACAGGGGCAAGTCGAACGACGCGCTGTACACCGACTCGACGCTGGCGCTCGATCCCGACACGGGAAAACTCGTCTGGTACTACCAGCACATGAACCGTGATGTCTGGGATCTGGACTGGGTGTTCGAGCAGACGCTGCTGACGCTGCCGATCAACGGCCGGCCGACCCCGCTGCTGGTCACGGGCGGTAAGTTGGCGATCTTCGATGCGCTCAACCCCGTCAATGGCAAGTACGAGTTCTCCAAGGATGCCGGACTGCAGAACCTGGTGGTGCGCATCGATCCGAAGACCGGCGCGAAGATCGTCAACCCGGCCATTGCGACCCCGGCAGCCGGCAGAACCGATTACGTCTGTCCGAGCGACCACGGCGCACGCAACTGGCTCGCGACCTCGTTCGATCCAACCACCGATCTGCTGTACGTTCCGCTGCTCGAGGCCTGCATGAACTACCGCTTCGTGCCGCGCGACCCTGCGCAGGTCGCCAGCGGTGGAGTCGATATGCGCGGTGGACCCAGTGCCCCGCGCGACAGCGACGGCAAGTTCGGCCGTATCGAGGCGATCAACCTCAGGACGCGGCAGATCGCATGGACCATGCGTCAGCGCGCGCCCATCTCCAGCTCCATGCTGGCAACGGCCGGTGGCGTCGTGTTCAGCGGCTCGCATGACCGGAAGTTCCATGCGTACGACTCCGCGAGCGGACAGCTGTTGTGGGACACGACGCTGAACTCCCCGCCGTGCTCCTCGCCGGTCACGTACGATGCCCATGGCGAGCAGTATGTCGCCGTCGTCGCCGGCGGCGGCACCGCGCTCGATTCCGCTGGAGATAACCTGACCCCCGAGATTGCCGCTCCAAACGGCACCACGACGCTGTGGGTGTTCAAGCTGCGCAGCGCCGGGCCGGCTGAGCAGTGAGCCGTCTGGTCTATGGGTGGCCGCTGCTTTCCCCCGGCTTCTGCTGATCGAGCGGAATGATCTGGGACAGCTCGAGGTTCAGGCCGTTGGGGTCTTCTATGAAAACATTGTAGCTGGTCCTGGTTAACCACACCGGCGCACTGCCCTTCGACTCGATATGGACGTGGTGCGCACGGAACACCTTCACCATGCCATCGAGATCACTGACGCGCGAGACGAACCCGCCCGCGCCAGGATCGGGCACGCGTTCGTGGAATCTCGTGCGCGGCATCCCTCTCCATTCCGAAAAAACCAGGCGCGCATTGCTCATCGGCAGCTGGACGGAGGCTTCCCGGTACTCGCTGCCGGCCGGCGCGCCGACGAGCTTGCGCATGGCCGGGTCGCGCTTGAACGTCGCGTCGCCGGTGGCGTCGAGGCCAAGCTCCTCGCGGTACCAGTTCATGGTGTCCGTGAGGCTCGCGACACCGACATCCAGGGCGACGCCAGCCTGCAGTTGGCCCGCGGTCGTGGCCTCCTCGGGCGTGTCTTCAATGGCACGCACCATGTAGCCGTCGGGATCGCGGATGACGATCGAGCGGCGCGGACCGTTGGCCGTTTCGATGTTTACCGGGGCTCCTCCTGTCGTGACGATCGGAGCGCCCAGCTTTCTGGCGGCGTCGACGACGGTATCGAGATCGCGCACGTGAAGAACCAGCTGGACGGAGCCGGGGTCCGTGGCCAGCGCCTGCCTGCCGCTGCGCTCGACGTGATGAAACTCGGTGAACTCCATGCGCAGGTTGGCCGGTTGAATGGTCGCCATGACGACGTCCAGGGTGAGCCCATCGACGTTGTTGAGCCTGGCCGGACCGTCGCCGGCGAAGGGACGCGTGGCGGGAATCTCGATGCCGAAAAGCTGATGGTAGAACGAGGTGGTGGGCCCAAGCGTGTTCACGGCATGAATGATATGCATCAGATTCATGATGCGCGGTCGATCGCCGCTAACGGCTGCAGCGACGTCGGACTGGGCGGACAGCGGCAGAGCGAACGAGGCGGTGAGCAGAGCGAACGCCAGACTTCCCTTCATGGTTTCTCTCTTGAACGCGCCCTGCCGGGCGCACCAAAAAAAAGAGCCGCGCTCGACGTGCAGCGCGGCTCTCTCGACTCCCGGCGATGAGCTCGATCAGTGACCGCTGTTTTGACCCGGCTTCTGCTGATCGAGCGGAATGTTTTGGGCCAGTTCGAGGTTTATCCCGTTGGGGTCTTCGATGAAGACATCGTAGACCGTCTTGCCGAACCATACCGGCGCGTTGCCCTTGGATTCCACGTGAATGTGCTGCGCGCGGAACTTCTTCATCATGCCATCGAGATCGCTGACGACCGCGACGAAGCCGCCCGCACCTGGATCGGGCACGCGCTCATGGAATTTCGTGCGCGGCATCCCTCTCCACTCCGTGAAGATCAGATGGGCATTGCTCTTTGGCAGCAGGAGCGAGGCCTCCCGGTATCGGCTCCTGGCGGGAGCGCCGACCAGTTCCCGCATGGCTTTGTCGCTCTTGAACTGAGTATCGCCGGTGGCGTCCAGCCCCAGATCCTCGCGGTACCACTTGATGGTGTCGTCCAGGTTCGTGACAGCCACATCCAGGGCGGCGCCCTGCTGGAGCTGGCCCGGCGTGGTGGCCTCCTCGGGCGTATCTTCAATGGCGCGCACCATGTAGCCGTCCGGATCGCGAAGGACGATCGCCCGGCGCGGACCATCGGCCGTATCTATCTTTACCGGTGCTCCGCCGGTCGTGACGATGGGCGCGTTGAGGTTTTTGGCGGCCGCGACGACGGCATCCAGATCGCGCACGTGGAGCACCAGCTGAATGGCGCCGGGATCGGTGGGCAGCGCCTGCCTGCCCTTGCGATCGACGTGATGGAATTCGGTGAACTCCATGCGCAGTTTGACCGGCATGATCGTGGCCATCACGACGTTCAGGGTGAGGCCATCGACATTGTTGAGCTTGGCGGGACCGTCGCCGGCGAAGGGACGCGCGGGCGGGATCTGGAAGCCGAATACATCATGATAGAACGATGTGGTGGGCCCAAGCATGTTCACGGCATGAATGATGTGCATCAGACTGATGACGTGCGGTGGGCCGCCGGCATCCGCCGGAGCGGCGCCGGGCTGAGCAAGGGCCGGCAGGGTAAACGAGCTGGCGAGCAGTGCGAGCGTTAGACTTCTCTTCATAATTATTCCTGAGTGAAACAGGCACCCGTTACTGAATAGTACTCCAGAACGAGCCAAACTGGAGACGAAAGCGCCCGTCGCGGCGCCGTCAGGAACAATTGATGGTCAGTTGAAGGTGGGGTAGGCAACCGTCCAATACAGGTTGGCGGTGCCGGTCATCGGCGTGCCCACGTCGTTCAGCTGATTGGGATTATCGCTGAGCACGGCATTGAAGATGTCATTGCCGTTCATGTCACCGGGCTTCTTGTCGCCCGAAAACGTATACAGCGCGTACCCCTGGTACACCCATTGATGCACGCCGTCGGGCCGGATCGCGACATCCCAGAAGCCATCCGGCTGCGCATTGGGAGGAGCCACGAACGGATGCCAGGACGTCAGGCATTGCCCCTCGCAACCCTTGAGACTGACACCGATGCTTCTGCCCACGCCCGGATAGAGGGGCACACCGTGGCGCGCGCTCTGCCCGCCGCCGTAGTCGATGGCGATGCCGTCGCGGCGATAGAGGGTCAGACCGTTCTGGTCGGCCAGCACCTTGCCGCGACCGAGGGTCTGCTCGAGGCGCACCTGCGGGGGCATATAGAATGAAACGGCCAGCGCGGCTGCCCAGTCCTTGCTGAGACCCACGCCATTCGCATCCCCCGCGGCCATGTCGAGCGCATAGGTGAAGAGCGGCCTGCCCCGGTAGGTCCACTGCTGGATCCCATCCTCTCTGCTGAGGACCGACCACTGACCGACCGGGCGCGCCAGGGCCGGGGCGACCAACGGTGTCCACAGGTTCGGATCCACTTTGACGACCGCCCTGGCGCCGCCTCGTCCCTGGTAGGCATAGATCGTCTTGCCGCTTTGGTCGATGAAGGCCAGGCCATTGGCATCGCCCACCTCGCGGACTGCGACGCCCTCAGGCATCGCAATATCGCTCAGCGGGAAAAGCAGCGCCAGATTCCACCCCGCGGGCTGCTTGGGCTTCGCGGCGGCGCCCCGGCCAGGCCGCGGGAAAAACGGTCGATTGGGGCTGTTGCCGAAGACCGATCCGACTTCGGTATCCCGGGCGAAGGTGTAGACGGGCTTGCCTTGATACTGCCACTGCCGCGTGCCGTCGCCCCGCTTGAAAATGCTCCAGTCCCCGACCGCCCTCGCAGAGCGTGGCGCGATGGCCGGTGGCCAGAACTTGGTGCAGGCCGCCTCGCAGTGTGACTTCCCGGGCGAGTCCTTGTCGTAGGTATAGAGCGTCATGCCTTTGGCGTCGGCAAAGGCAATCTGCATGCGGGGCACCTGGGTAAGCGAGAAGGCCATGGCGCGGCCCTGACCCGTTCCCAGTGCCTGCAGCGTGATACCGGGCGGCGTCGCGATGGGTACATCCCTCTGAGCTGCCAGACCGGGCAGTCCATAGCCGAGCGCGCCGAGTGCGGCGACAATGCTGCCTATCCTGACAGACCGGCCCCGTAGCATCTTCCGTCCCTCGAGCGGGTTAAACGAGCAGCTCGCTGAAGGGCCTCGACGTCTGATTGGACATCGTTCCCCAACTGCTGACCGGCAGCTGCAGCGCCTGCAGCACCGTCAAACCCACGCGCGCGGTCGTATCGCCGGGCGCCGCGAGATGGTAGCCGGTCTTCAGTCGGCCATTGGCTGCCCCCGCGGTCAGCAGCGGAATGTTCGCCAGCGTGTGCAGCCGCGCGTAGCCGTGGTCGGTCGAGCCGTAAATCACAGTGCGATCCAGCAACGTCCTGGGGCCCTCGCGAACGCTGTCGAGCTGTTTGAGCAGGTCGGCAAAGCAATCCAGGCATCTGGCCATGTACCAGTGAGTCTCCGGCTGATAGCCGAGCTTCGGATCGATGGCCTCTTCGTGGGTATCGATGTGGAAGGTCGCCTCGCTGCCCACCTTGTGCACCGATGAGGCACCCATCGTCGCTATCGCGTTGAAGACGCGGGTCTGGCCGCAGGCCAACGCGTGCGCGATCAGCACCGAGAACAGCTTGCCGTTCGCGATGACCAGGTCCATGGCCTGGCCATGGGGGCCATCCGGTGGCGCCTCCGGCTTCGAGCAGGCCACCATCGGCATGGGCTTCTGCAATTGCACATCGAGCTCATGCTCGATTTCGCGGATGGAGGTGAAATATTCATCCAGCCGGACCCGATCAGACGCACTCACCTTCTTGATGAGACTGGCGCGCTGATCCGTCACGGTGGACAGCACGCTTCGCTCCAGCATCACCGCCGGATCCGGCGTAAACGTGTCGGAATTGGGATCCGTGAACTGAGGGCCAAAAATTCTCCGGTACAGCGCCAGCGGCGACACTTCGGATGCATTGATGGAGGTGGAGCTGCGACGGCTCCAGCTCGTCGGAACGCCCTCGTAGGAAACCTCGATCGAACGGAAGCGTGTGCGGGTACCGATCGAATTCGCTGCCAGCTGATCGATGCTCGGTACATCCAGGTCATTGCCGACCGGAATGGATCCGGTCGTGCAGATCTGGGCGCCGGTCTCATGGGTTGCCATCGGGCGCCCATCGAGAAAGGCCTGCATGCCACTGAAGAGATTGATCTTGCCCTGGAACGGCTCGAGCGCCTTCAGCAGGGGCTTCATCTGCTTCATCGGGTCCTTCGTGCCCACGACCTCCGGCTCCCAGAAAGTCGGCGTCCATCCCATGGAAGCGAACCAGGTGCCGAAGCACACCGGCAGGGGCGCCCCGTCGGCAAATGCGGTGCCCTTGTCATCGAGGAAACAATCCAGGAGTGGCAATCCGACGCTGATGGCCGCGCCGCCCAGCATGCCGTGCAGCACTCGTCTACGGGTGATTTTGCTACTCATGGCCCTTCTCCTATCTCGATGCCACCGTGCTCGACGGTGCCACCGCACTGTTTGCCTGCACGCCCTTCCATTCAACCCGGTAGAGCACGTCGCTGGTGGCGATCTGGCGCAGCAGCGGCCGCAGGCGATAGTGATCAGCCACAAAGTCCTTTTTGAGATTGGCCACCCATTGAGTTTCGTCACCCGTCGGGGCGCGACCCAACGCATACTCCGCAAGCCTGCTCACCAGACATGCGGGTGCGGCCGGATCGTTGGCCACCGCCTGATCGAGTCCCGGCATCCCCTGAAACTTCTTGCCATCCAGCGAGCCGCTGGTATCGATGAGAACGCCGTTCTGCCTGGTGCGAAAACTGCCATCCGAGTCGAAGTTCTCCATCACCAGGCCCATGGGATCCATGAGCTTGTGACAACCCGCGCATACCGGGTTGGTGATATGCGCGTCCAGCCGCGACCGCATGGTCGGGTAATTGGGGTTGGTCGTATCCAGCACCAGCTTGAAACTCACGTTCGGCGGTGGATCGGGCACTTTCTGGCACAGGATGACCTCGCGCAGCGCCCTGCCCCGAAGCACCGCCGAGGAAACGCCCGGGTGCGAATGCAACGCAACGAAGCTGACCTGCGCCAGAATCCCCGCGCGCGGATCGCCGGCCGGGTACACATACGGCTCCCATCCACTGGGCTCGCCATTGGGCGAGTCCCTGGGCAGCGGCACGCCGTAGATCGCCGCCAGATCCGGCGTCAAGAACGTCCTGGGCGTGGTGAACACGTCACGGTAGTCGCCGTCGTGCGTGATCAGCAGATCCACCAGCGTACGCAGCGTCTGCTCCTGCGCATCGGCGGCCACCTGCGGCGTAAACCGGGGATAGACGGTTTCGTCTTTGGCAAAAGTCGCGTCCAGGCAGGGATTTTCCGCGCACGAGAACTGCAGCATGTCGGAAAAGAATGCGCGCACTCCCGCATTCAGGCGCCGGGACGCCAGCATGCGATCCACCTCGCGTGCCAGGCCCTTGGGAGAGTTCAGCTTTCCGTGCCGGGCGTCATTCAGCAGGGTCTCGTCGGGCGCGGAGTTCCATAAGAGGAAACTGAGCTCCGAAGCGCGCGCATACGGATCGAGGGTGGACACTCCCTCGCCGCCCAGCGGGCCCTGGACCTCGGACCATCGGAACAGAAATTCAGGCGAGACCAGCATCTGCGCCAGGCTCTCTCTGAGCCCGGCGTAGAAATCCTTCTCCTGCAGGGCCGCCATGCGGGCGATGTGGACCTGCAGCTGCAGGTCATCCTTGCTCAGCGGCCGTCGATACAGCAGCTCCCCGACTTCGGCGAGGAATTGACCCGCGCAGCGATCGTCGGCGCCGGTGTCAGAGACTGGCCTGCATGGGATGAGTACCCCGCGATGGGACTTGTCGACCACCTGAGAGGCGATCGTCTGCGCCATGACATGGTACTGGTCGGCCTCATCCGCAGTGATGCTCTGGTTGCCGGCACCCACCGCGAGCAGTCCACTGTCACGGATCTCCGGCGCAAATCGACCGCCGATCGATATATCGGATCCAAAGATGTCGGCAATCGTCTGGCGATATTGATCGGGGCTCAGCCGTCTGAGCAACGCAGGACCCGTGGCGACCACGGGACCGGCTGCTTCGAATGTCGCCGGAGTCGGCTTCGGCGCGGCCTGCGCTGTGCCTGCGAACAGCGTGGCCACCGCCAGCGAGCTCGACAGCAGGCTAATCATCTTTTGAGACATCAGCTTGCCCACTGCATGCACTCCACTGCCCCCCGCAGGTTTTTGGAAACTACTTGCCATTATCGGCAGACAGCACGGGCGAAGCGCCGGTGCTCCGGGCCGGCGCCACGAAAGCGGGCACCGCGGTAAATTGCCACGTCACTGAGATCCGGCGGTTCTGTCCCGTCCTGGGATCGGGGTCCGCATCGGCCAGGTGCTTCAGAGCGTAATAAAAGCCGGGCACGTCAATGCCCTGGAACTCCTCGAAACCAACGCCAGCCTGGCCCAGCGGCAGGAAGATCTCGATCCAGGGTTGGTAGCCGCCGATGAAGCCACTGGCGTTGCCATTGGGTTCGAGCGTCATACGCAAATGGGTGTGCGAAAGATCCAGGTCATTCATCACGATCGGATCACCGACCAGATGAAAGTCGTGATGGTCCGTGATCGTCACGACACCGTGTTCGAGCTGTCCGTGGAACACGTTATGGGCGCGCGGATCCGGATCCAGCCGGAAAGTCGTATACGACTCGGTATTTCCCTGCGCGTCGAGCAGCACGTGATCCAGAGACCGATCGAAGCTGAGCGTGACCGGTCCATCCTTGCTCAGATCGTCCCCGCTGATCGTGACCACCCAGGCGGGAAACGTGGGGCGTGCCTGGCTCCACTCGGCGCTGTAATACGTCGAGGGACCGGTATCGGCCGGTGGACCCCGAAAATTCTTGTGGCAACCGTATACCCGGAACAGCTGATTGTTCACGCCCAATTCATGGGTGACGGGGTCCTCGAAGGAATTGGGCGAATCCGCGCCCTTGCCGTCCAGATTGAACCCATAGGCGTAGTGCCCGTTGATCAGGTGGAGCTTGGGATCGATGACCGACGCGGGGTTCGTGAACGCATTGACTGGTTTGCCGTCGATGCGGCCACGGTCGACGAGCATGCGGGTGACGGGGCCGGTGGGGTAGCCGGCCATGAGCTTCTTGACCTGCTCCTCGGGCATCCCCAGCGCTTCCAGGTCCAGGGCATATTGCACGGTCTGGTCGGGGTCGATGCCGCCGGCGCAATCATCCTTTGTCGAATACGCAGCATCCGCGAACGAGTTCAGCACGTAGCTGCGCGATTCGCCCGCGCTGGCCGCGCTCGCGACGGCGAGCGTAAGCAGCACCCCGCTGGCCGAAATCGTCAGCAGATTCAAAGGCTTACGCCTCAAGGAGGAGAGCTGGTTGCCCATGGGTATGCGTCTCTCGAACGCTGGCGGCACTTGCCGCAGCAAACGATGCTAGATTTCATAGCACAATGCGTCAAGTAAGCAGCTGCCGCATTACGGCGCGGCATTAATGCAAACTTAATTGCTGCAATAACACGGCCGCAATGGCACGTCCCCAGGCGTGCTTCCCTGTCCGACCAGCGCCAGCCGGGGCAAGTTCCTGCAGCAAGTACGCGGGCAAACGGACGCGCCCGCGTGAGGCTGATCGCCCCAGGCTGGCCCGAGGTCAACGTGCGCCGGGCTATCGGTCGCACGTCAACCTCGGGTCAAGGGGACATCAGAACGTTCGGCTGAATTTCAGACCGTATTGTCTCGGATCGCCGAAGTACTCATTGGTCGCCGTCAGGTTCGTGACGTACAGCTTGTCCGTGACGTTGGTT
>DATJUN010000088.1:0-28114 GCA_035502275.1 Steroidobacteraceae bacterium | reverse complement strand
CGTCGACGGTACTCGGCTCTCGAGCGACACGTAGCTGAACATGCCACCCTGTCCAATATCTGCTCCGCGCATCGACAACCTACGATCAGCCCCGGTGTTCGTACTGTGCCGCATGCGTGGCGTTTTTCAACAGCCTGCTAGGGCCGCGAGCGGCGTGATCGCCAAAAGTCTCCATAAGAGCGGGAACCCGGCGAGGGTAGCTTCCCGATCCTCACGCTCGATCAAGCCGCTTTAGTCCGTGCTTGAACTGCGCGACGAGTCGATCGGCCGCCTTTTCAAAATCTCCATTCCGACTCGCGTACTCGGAACATCTGGCGCCATGAGCGTCGCAGGGACTTTCCTTCGAGAAAAGCGACAGCTTTCAGCGGCCGCTCCGTTCAGCGGCTGCTTAAGGACGCACACTAAAATGAGCCGTGGTAGTGCGGCTTAGCGCGCATGCACTCCAGCTCGCGGATCTACGCTGCTAGCATGCAGCGCCATTCCAATGAGCGCCGTGCCGCCAAAGATTAGGTTGATACCGACTAACAGTCCGATCGCCCAAGTGGCCGTGCCAGGCAGCCCCAGGAAAATAATGCCTGCGAGAACAAGGTCGACGATACCGCTGACCAGCATCCAAGCCCATCGTCCAGAGAGCTCGCGCTTGTGTTCCAACGCATACATGATCGAGACCACGCCTTCGAACACGAAGAACAGCGTCAGCATCAGAGTGAGTGTCAAGGCGCCACCGAGTGGCCATCGAATCAGGGCAATACCGACCGCGACCCCGAGGATCGCCGAGAGTAATGACCACCAGAACGCTGGGGCACGCCGCATTCTGAACGTCGTGATTAAGCCGACAATCCCGCTAATGAGAAAAAGCCAACCGATGAGGATTTCTACGGCAATCGTAGCAATCAGAGGCAACAGGATCGCCGTAAGACCCATGAGCAGGAGGATGATTCCCTCGGCCAATGACAACTTCCAATGAGCGCGAAGTGAGGTGACTAGTGCATCCTGCATTAGAGAGGTACCGGAGTTATTCGTCGACATGAGCACATTCCCCCGTGACAGACCTTTGGAGGCGAACAAGGCAATGGCCACCATTCAAGGTCGCGGCGACTACCCGTTAATGATCGCACTCGAGAACAGGAGCCTCCTGGGGACTGATCTGTAGGTGCTGTATGACGCGTCCCCGAGCACACTGACGCTATGATGCAAGCATAAACAGTAGCGATACGCAATTTCCGGTCAATCCCGCTATTGAAGTCACCGCGTCCGGCGAGCCATGCAGGCGGCGCCCAGCCGCGGCGCCCAATCGTCGTGCGCCTGCGAGTGAACGTTCTCGTGCGACTGAGGGGGTAAGATGCCGAAGGTTTCGCGCCCCGGGAGTCTCTCGTGACAGCCGATCGGTCGTGGGTCGCAACCCGTCCTGCGGCGCTCATCACGGCATGGGCGCCGTTCCAGCACCGCGTCTTCACTGTCGTCTGGATCGCCACCGTCGTCTCGAATATCGGCGGCTGGATGTACACCGCGGCGGCCGGCTGGCTCATGACCACGCTGACCCCCAATCCCTTGATGGTGTCACTGGTGCAGGTGGCCAACAGCTTGCCCGTGCTGATATTTGCCTTCCCCGCCGGGGCGCTCGCCGATGGCGTGGATAAGCGCAAGTTTCTGTTGCTGGGGGAGACCTCCATCGCCGTGGTATCGACGCTGTTTGCGTTTCTGGTCTGGCGCCGATGGGTGGGGCCAGACAGCCTGCTGTTCTTTCTGTTCATGATTGGGGCAGGGGGCGCCCTCACGGCCGCGCCATGGCAGGCGGTGGTACCGGATCTGGTGCCCAAGGAGCATCTGGCGCCCGCCGTTGCGTTGAACAGCCTCGGTGTCAACGTCAGTCGCGCCGTGGGCTCCGCGTTGGGGGGCCTCATGATCGCCGTCCTGGGTATTTCCTCACCGTTCTGGGCCAATGGCGTGAGCAACGCGGGCGTCATCGGCGCGCTGCTGTGGTGGCGCTCGCCCCCACGGCCGGCGGTGCGCCTTCCAGCAGAGCCGCTCATGTCAGCGATGCGCACGGGATTTCGCCATGCGCGCCACAATCCGCGTCTGCGTGCCACGCTGATCCGAGCGACGGCCTTCTTTTCCTGTGCCAGCGCTTACTGGGCGCTGCTGCCGCTGGTCGCGCGCGAGCGCATCGCGGGCGGACCGCAGCTCTACGGCATCCTGCTCGGCGTCATCGGGGTGGGGGCGATCCTCGGAGCGCTGGTGCTTCGCCGCCTGCGCGCGCGGCTGGGAAATGACCACACAGTACTGCTCGGCTCGGTCGGCACGGCGCTCGCCATCAGCCTGTTTGGCATCGCACGAGACCCCTACACGGCACTGGTGGCGAGCTTCGTTGCCGGGGTCTGTTGGGTGGGGGTGCTGGCGACATTGAATCTATCGGCACAAACGGCGCTGCCCGACTGGGTGCGCGGCCGCGGACTCGCCATCTACATCATGGTGTTCTTCGGAGCGATGAGCGTCGGCAGCGTGCTGTGGGGGCAACTCGCCTCGTGGACCGGCTTGCTTGCGGCGCATCTGATCGCAGCCGCCGCGACGGTGGCGGGCGCTGTCATGACTGCACGCTGGAAAGTGCAGCACTCGACGGCGCTGGACCTCACGCCGTCCGGTCACTGGCCGATGCCCCAGCCGTTAAGCCTGCAGGATGCCAGCGACGGCCCCGTGCTGGTCACGGTTCGTTATCAAGTGACCGCAGAGCGGCGCAACGAGTTCTTGACCGCGATGGAGCATCTGAGTCATGGGCGCAGGCGCGACGGCGCCTATGCATGGGCGATTTACGAGGATCTTGAGCATCCGGGTTCGATGCTGGAAACGTTTACCCTGGATTCCTGGACCGAGCATTTGCGCCAACATGAGCGGGTCACTCGGGCCGATCGAGACTTGCAGGAGAGGATCCGCAAGCTCACGCAGCACGAGCCAGTCGTGACTCATCTGATATCTGCCACAAAGCACTGACGGATGCGCGCAGGCGTCCGAAAGCTTCGCCAGCGGAACGCACGCGGTGATAGGAGCATACTGAGCTTGCGCTTGAGTGTCGGCCGGTCTCGTGCCAAGTCGGCAATTAATTTCCATGCAGGAGGTGTCTATGCCGTATTCCGACGCGTCGTGGCCGGAGCTCGAATACCCGAATTGGCGCGACACTGCTGCAACCCTGCACCTCTGGACGCAGATCATCGGTAAGGTGCGGCTGGCGCTCACACCCTGGGTCAACCATAGCTGGCAGGTGCCGCTGTACGTGACAGCGTGTGGGCTGGGTACATCCCCTGTTCCACTGGACAATGAAGCGTTCGAAATCGAGTTCGATTTCATCGAGCACCAGTTGCGGGTCCGCACCAGCCGGGGCGCACGAGGGGAAATACCCCTGCAGCCGCAATCGGTCGCTCAGTTTTTCGAGCGCGTCAACGCGTTGCTGCAAGACCTCAGCATACTGGTTCAAGTGAATGAGGTGCCGAGTGAGTTGGCCGATCCCGTGCCATTCTCGAAGGATCAGGCGCATCACTCCTATGACGCGGCGGCAGCCCACGCTTTCTGGCGCATCCTGCTACAGGTCGATCGTATTCTTAAGCGCTTCCGCAGCGGTTTTATCGGCAAGGTGAGTCCGGTGCATTTCTTTTGGGGCAGTTTTGACCTCGCCGTAACGCGCTTCTCCGGTCGCGCGGCGCCGCTTCATCCGGGTGGCGTGCCGGGACTGTCCGACGCCATCGTACGAGAGGCCTATTCGCACGAGGTCAGCAGCGCTGGCTTTTGGCCAGGAAACGACGCTTTTCCCCAAGCGGCGTTTTATTCCTATGCATATCCAGAAGGGCCCGGCTATCGCGCTCGGTCGATCACCTCCGGTGCTTATTTTGAGCCGCGGCTGGGCGAATTCGTGCTCCCATACGACACGATGCGAAGCTCGCCGAACCCTGAAGGGTTGCTGCT
This sequence comes from Steroidobacteraceae bacterium, assembly GCA_035502275.1. GTDB lineage: Bacteria > Pseudomonadota > Gammaproteobacteria > Steroidobacterales > Steroidobacteraceae > FEN-1191. The sequence goes on along the minus strand of DATJUN010000088.1, from coordinate 24,160 downwards.
CGATTTCCTCTTCTCAACGTATCAAGCCGCGGCGGACACCGGTCGCTGGGATCGAGGGCAACTGGAGTGTCCCATGGGGATGCCTGGGCGGGTGCGAGCGCTTCAGAGTCACATCGCCGACGAGAAGGAGCGGCAGTACGGCCTCGGAGAGCAGAACATCGTCGCAACTATACAACGACGGCTCGCGAAGGAAGGGGTAAAGTGCATTATCAGCGTGGGATATCAACATCATCCGTCCAATTCCGAGTCCGTCTTTGAGGTGGTAGCCAATGGCCGCAGCGTCGAAATGCGCCTTGGTTACCAAGACATTGTTGATTCTTGGGAGCACCTGCCCGCCGGGACAATGGCGAAAGTCAATGACCTGATGGTCCAGATAGAATCGCCCGTACGATAGTCACCAGATCAGACAAAACCGGTACTGCCAGTTTGCGGCGCCGGCTACTCTCCGCCCGAGCCAAGAGCCGAACGCAGATATAAGCTATCTTTGTCATGGTTTTCTTTAGTCCTTGGAGCGGAGCACTTCGTGGTTGGCAGGTTTGGACCGAGTGGACCTTCAGCGCTTGCGAATCTGTCGCTCGACGACATTACGATCCATGTGCAGGTCTCCCAGGCATCCAACTATGCAACCAGGGGCGCATTCATTCTGAGCGTACGGCTTCGGGGCGGCTGATCTCTTGGCCATTGGGCGGCCTTTGGCCGAAGTCTGGCGTTCCCCCAATTTGGCTCTGTCCCAACTTGCAAGGCTCTCGGGTGCGAGTACACGGCGAGGCGCGATCGCTACCCCGCGTCGGGGGCGTGGGAGTCAACTCATAGGGCACCGATTCTCTCTGCCGGCAGTCACCAGACGAATGGAATCAGCCGCCAGGGTACCCGGTGCGTGTAATCGCCATAGCCCTCTAGACCCATACGCAGTGTTTTTTCCTCGATACCGATTCGGATGCCGAGAAAGAGGGTGAAGATGGGGACCGTTGCGAGCCCCCACCACGAGCCGAGCACGAGCGAGGTGCCGGCAAAGTAGAAGAGCGCGCCGAAGTACATCGGATGGCGGACGATGGCATAAGGGCCCGCCGTGATGACCACCTGCCCGCGGTCTTTTTGTATCTTTACGACGGGCGCCGCGAAGCTGTTCGTGCGCATGGTCCAATATATAAATGAAAATGCCGCCAGCAGGAGGCCGCATCCTGCGTACTGCACGAAAAGTGGCATCATCGACCAGTGCCAGCGCGCGGCGTCCGCCGCCATAAAGCCCATCGCTCCGAACACAAGGAGCAGAAAGGGGATGAGGATGAGCTTATCCGCGAGGGGCTGATCCTTCTGCACAGGCGGCTTCAGGCGTTCTCTGAGCAGCGCGGGATCGACACGGACCATGTGCGTTCCAAAAACGACTGAGAAGGCGAGCATTTCGCCGAGATAAAGCCAACCACCCACGTAGTCCGTCGTGCCTGCGGCAAGGAAGATGATCGCGCCGATGAAGCCGTACCAGACGATCGTCTGGAGGATAATGTTTAGAACAAGACCCATATCGATTGCAGAATACCGCGATTCCCGAGACCGGACAGTGGCGAGTGAGCGGAAGGGGTCGGATTGGCGTTCCCCCGACATCGGCCTGCCGACTGGACAGTCCTAGGTTCTGCGCGGTGCCGAGATCGCAGTCAGAATTCCCTGCATTATCCGCCAGGGGGTGGGTGGGCAGCCGGGCACTGCGACATCCACCGGGATGATGTTGGAGACTCGTCCACGACTTGCACCTGTCTCGCCAAAGACCCCGCCGGTGCAACCACAGTCCCCGAGGGCAACGACGAGCTTCGGGTCGGGAGTGGCTTCGTACACGCGGCGCAGCGCTCCTTCCATGTTTGCCGCGACCGGACCGGTCACCAGCAGCAGATCGGCGTGCCTGGGGCTTGCGACGAAGCGGATGCCGAGCCCCTCCAGGTTGTAGAAGGGGTTGTGGAGTGCCTGGATTTCGAGCTCGCAGCCGTTGCAGGAGCCCGCATCGATGTGGCGGATACACAGGGCTCGGCCGAGCACGCGTCGGATATGCTCCTGCAGCGTGTCCCTGACATGCAGGGACGCGTCCGGCGGCGGCGTAGCCTCAGAGATCACGCCGACTGTGCAGATTTTGCCGAGCGTCTTCAACATGAGCCGCACTCCCGCGTGAGGCCTGCCATCACAGGTCTACCGCGCTGTAGGCGAGACTGAATGACTTGTTGATGAGTGGGAAGTCGGCGACGATGTTGCCGAGGATCGCGTGCTCGAGCGCCGGCCAGTTCTGCCACGACGGGTCGTGCGGATGGCAGCGCTGGATGGTGCCGTCCTGTCCGGCCTCCAGCGCCAGGAACACCGGTCCGCGCCAGCCTTCGATCAGACCGGCGCCGATCGAGCCGGGCACCGGCGTTTGAACCGCGCTTCCGTGTGCTCCGGCGGGCATCGATCCGAGCAGAGCATCCGCGAGGCGGCAGGATTCGTCGATCTCGTCGAATCGCAGCGCGACGCGCGCGGCGACGTCGCCTGTCTGACGCACGATCTTCGCCGGCGCGAGTGCATCGTATGGCGAGCAGGGCAGGTCCAGGCGCAGATCGAGCGCCTGACCGCTCGCGCGCCCGACCAGTCCGAGCACGCCGAGCCGCCGAGCCAGCTCTGGCGTCAGGATGCCGGTCTCCGTGAAGCGGTCTCGCACTCCGCTATGCTCTTCGTAGATCGCGCGAAGTTCCGATGCCTCGCGGCGGACGGATGCGATCCGCGCCGCGAGAGCTGCCTCAGTTTCCGCAGCAATATCCACCCGCGTACCGCCGGGAACCACGGCATCGATGAGATACCGCTGGCCGAACGCCTGCGCGACCGTGCGCAGGAGCTCTTCCTTCAGACGGGAGAACTGTGTCAGGCCAAACGCGAACCCCGCATCATTGCCCAGGGCGCCCACATCGCCGAGGTGATTGGCAATGCGCTCGAGCTCGAGCAATAGTGCGCGCAGCATCGCCGCGCGCGGCGGCACCTCACAGCCCGCCATGCCCTCGAGCGCCTGGCAGTAGGCCCAGGAGTAGGCGATCGCCGAATCGCCCGCGATACGCGCCGCGAGGCGATGGCCTTCGAGTATCGGCAGCTCTTCGAAGCGTTGCTCGATGCCCTTGTGGGTGTAGCCCAAGCGCTCCTCGAGCTTGAGGATTTTCTCGCCGACCACCGAGAAGCGAAAGTGGCCCGGCTCGATCGTGCCCGCGTGGACCGGCCCCACCGCGATCTCATGAACGCCGTCACCCGCAACACGGACGAACTCATAGCCCTCTGCCGCGTGATGCAGCCACGGGCGGCAGTCAGGGTCGCTGGCGCGAATGCCTGAGAGATCGAAGATAGCCCGCTGCATGCGCGATGCCACGGCAAAGAACCCTTCGAGCCCAGGGTAGGCTGCGCACGGCGGGTCCGGTCTGCCGCCGGCCAGAATCGGCAGCTCGAGGACGAGCACTCCCGGGTCGGCGAGGAAGGCCGCATGAATTACCGGCGTGTTCGAAGACGACGCCCACATGGAGAGCAGTCGGCCGCCGGCAGCGGCGACGTCCGCCGCTCCCTGCTGCCACGTCTCCGCCGTCACGCCCAATCCGCGCACGTGCGGGGTTCCCGGGAGCGCCTTCGCCCTGGCCCACCATCTGGTAAGTGGCACGGCTCAGGATCCCCCGATGAGCTGTGCCGCCGTGCGGTACCACTCGGCGAGGTAGGGCGGAATGTACACACCCAACATCAGTACGATGGCGAGGTGGGCAAATACCGGCAGGAGCGCGGGTGCATGTGGCAGCCGCCGGGCTTGCGTGTCCCCGAACACCATCGGCTGAACTCGGCCGAAGATAGCCGCAAAAGCGACGCCCAGCGCGATGAGCAAGATCGGTATTGACCACGGCTGCTCTCGCATCGCGGTCGTCAGCAGCAGGAACTCGCTGGCGAACACGCCGAACGGGGGTAATCCCAGGATTGCCAGCGCACCGAGCATCAGCCCCCAACCGACCGTCGGAGAGAGCGTAATGAGACCGCGAATGTCGTCCATGAGCTGCGAACCGGCCTTCTGCGCAGCGTGGCCGGCGGCAAAGAAAATCGCGGATTTGGTGAGCGAATGCACGGTCATATGCAGAAGTGCCGCGAAGGTCGCGACCGGACTCGAGAGGCCGAATCCGAAGGCAGCGATCCCCATGTGCTCGATGGAGGAGTATGCGAACAGTCGCTTGATGTCGCGCTGTCGAAACAGCAGGAATGCGGCGAGCACGACCGACAGCAAACCGAATCCCATCAGCATCCGGGCGGGCAGTGCGGAGTGAAGCGAGCCTTCCACGAGCACCTTGCATCGCACGACCGCGTACAGCGCGACGTTGAGCAACAATCCGGAGAGCACGGCGGAGATCGGCGTCGGGCCCTCGGCGTGCGCATCGGGTAGCCAGCTATGCAGTGGAGCGAGCCCGACCTTGGTACCGTAGCCGACCAGCAGAAAGACGAACGCAAGGGAGAGCACGGTGGGTTCGAGCTGCGATTTGACCGCATTCAGATGGGTCCATAGCAGCGCCGTCACGCCCTGAGCGCCGAGCACTCTTTCCGCCGCGACGTAGAGAAGAATGGTGCCAAAAAGCGCCTGCGCGATTCCGACGCCGCAAAGGATGAAGTATTTCCAGCCGGCCTCAAGGCTCTGCGGCGTGCGGTAGAGCGTCACGAGCAGGACTGTGGAGAGCGTCGCGCCTTCCATCGCGACCCAGAGCAAGCCCATGTTGTTGGTCGCCAGCGCGATCAGCATCGTCAGCATGAACAGCTGATACATACTGTGGTAGAGCCGCAGTCGCCCGCTCGTCACGCGGCCGTGTGCGATCTCCACGCGCATGTAGGGCCGGGAGAAGAGCGAGGTCGTCAGGCCGATGAAGGCCGTGAGGGTGACCAGGAAGACGTTGAAGGGGTCGATGAGGAACTGCTCGTGCCAGAGGACCAGCGGCCCCTCACGGATAACACGCGCTGTGAGTGCGCACGCAGCGATGAACGTGCCGAGGCTGAATGCCGAGTTGAGCTCCGGTGCGTGATGTTTGGCGCCCCACAGCGCCAATGCCAGCGCGCCCGCCGCTGGAATCGCCAACAGGAAGGCGAGCTCGATCACGAGCGTTCCCTCAGGCGCTCGAGATGGTGCAGATCGAGGCTGTCGAACTGCTCGCGGATCTGGAAGAAGAAGACGCCGAGCACCAGCACTGCGACCAGGAGGTCGAGCGCTACCCCCAGCTCCACCACCATGGGCATGCCGTAGGTCGCGCTCATTGCGCCGAAAAACAGGCCATTCTCCATCGACAGGAAGCCGACCACCTGGGACATCGCCTTGCGCCGCGTGATCATCATCAGGAAGGCGAGCAGTACGACGCCGATCGCGATGCCGATGGCATCGCGCGTGGCTGTACTGGCCAGGTGGGTGATCGGCTGTGCCAGGCCGAAGGCAAACACCACGATGAGGATGCCGCTGAGCATCGTACCCGAGATGTTCAGCAACGGTTCTGTGTCCCAGTACACCCCAAGCCGTCGGATCAGGCGATGCAGCAGCCAGGGCAGGAAGAGGACCTTCAGGGTGAGCGTCAGCGCAGCCGACAGGTAGAGGTGGGCTTCGCCGGTCCGCCAAGCGAGCAGCAGCGTTGCGGTCGCGAGCACCGCGCCCTGGACGGCAAGGAGGTTCACGAGACTCACGATGCGCCGCTGCGAGAGCATCGCAAAGGAGAGGAGCAGCAAGAGTGCCGCGCAGGCATTGAGCAGTTGGCGGTCGAGCGGGAGGTGAGCCATGGCACTCAGCTCCCTGCGAGAAGGACATGCACCAGCAGGCCAAGCACCGCGAAAAGAAATGCCGTGGCGAGAAACTCCGGGGCGCGCAGGATGCGCAGCTTTGCCGAGAGCGTCTCGATGAGGGCGAGGCCGGCGCCCGCGGCGAGGAGCTTGAGCCCCAGAACGGGAATGGCGGCGATCAGGCCGGGCGGGCCGGTGTCTCGAGCGGCCATGCCCCAGGGTACGAACAGCGCGAAGCCGATGCAGGTGTAGTTGAAGAGCCGCAGCGCGCCAGCCCACTCCAGCAGGGCCAGATGCCGTGCCGAATACTCGAGGGTCATCGCCTCGTGGATCATCGTGAGCTCGAGGTGGGTCGCGGGATTATCAATCGGGATGCGGGCGTTCTCGGCCAGCAGCACCAGCGTGAAGGCGACCGCGGTAAAGGCAAGACTGGGATCGATCACGAACTGCTGGCTGGCAAGATGCGCGGCGATGGCCGGCAGGGCTGTTGTCGCCGAGATCAGCGAGGCGACGAAGATGACCATGAGCAGTGCCGGCTCCGCGAGAAAACCAACCATCATCTCGCGGCGAGCCCCGAGCGTGCCGAAAGCGGTGCCGACATCCATCGCCGCAAGCGCCAGGAACACGCGGGCGGTGGCAAAGAGCCCGACCAGGGCGATCGCATCGGCCGCAGCGACGAGCGGCAACCGGCCGGCGAGTGAGGGGATGATGCCGGCGGCGACGGCCATGGCGCCGAACACGATGTAGGGCGCGAGTCGAAACAGCGGCGAGGCGTTGTGTGCCAGGACCGCATCCTTATGCAGCAGTTTGCGGATGTTTTGGTACGGCAGCAGCGCGCTCGGAGCGCGCCGATTGGCGAGCCACGCGCGACACTGGTTTACCCAGCCGAGAAAGAGCGGCGCCGCCGCGAGTGCGATGACGATCTCGAGGATCTGCGCGATGAGCGCGACAGGTTTCATGTCGCCAGCACGACGGCAAGCAGGACAATGAGAGTCATGAAGCTGTAGAGCAGGTAGGCGCCGATACGGCCCTGCTGCACCAGGGCCGCGGCATCCGCCAGGCGCCGCACCCAGGCAGCGAGCGGCTCGTAGATGCCGCGCCAGATGCGCTCGCGGATCGTAATGCGGTAGCGTGGCTCAGCGTCGAACGGGCTGGGTAACTGGCGCTCGATGGCGAAGAAGGACTGGAAGATGTGGCGGATCGGCTGTCCGAATCCTTCTGCCGTGTCCTGCATTCGAGCGCTCAGCTCTCCATAGCCGCAGTCCCACGGGCCTGCCCGGCGGACGCGCAGGTGATAGCGAAGCCGTACGAACAGCACTGTGAAGCCGATGAGGATCGCGCCGGAGAGCAGGAGCACGAGCGGGGAATAGGAAACCGTGCGCGTGGGGACGGGGGCGAGCAGCCACCACGATGCCGCGGGCTGTGGCACGGCGCTGCCAGTGAGCTGACGCGTGACTGGCGCGAGCGCTCTGATGACCTGCACGGGGGCAAGCCCAAGCGCCACACACAGGGCAGCGAGCCACGCGAGCCCCAGGCGCTCAAGCCAGCCGCAGTCCCGGGCGCGTGCGAGCGAGCCTTCGCGCGGCTGGCCGAGAAAGATGATCCCGTAGAACTTCACCATCACGTAGGCAGCAAGCGCGGCGCAGAGCGCCACCACGCCGGCGCCAAGGGGGAGCAGCAAATTGACGAATGTCCGCGGGATCTGATCGGCGAACAGAAAGGACTGCAGCAGCAACCACTCTGAAACAAAGCCGTTGAGAGGCGGTAGACCCGCCAGCGCCAATGTCCCCACCAGCGACAGCGCCGCGACCCAGGGCATAGGGTGGATGAGTCCACCGAGGCGGCCAAGGTTGCGTTCTCCTGTGGCATGCAGCACGGAGCCCGTGCCGAGGAACAGCAGGCTCTTCATCGCCGCATGGTTGAGCGCGTGATAGAGCGTTGCCAGCAGGGCGAGCGCTGCGAGCGGGCGCATGCCGGCGCCACAGAACACCATCGCGAGCCCGAGTCCCGTGAACAGCAGCCCCATGTTCTCGATCGACGAGTACGCGAGCAGGCGCTTCATATCGGTCTGCACCGCCGCGAATACCACGCCGTAGAAGCCGGTCAACAAGCCGGCGCAGAGCGGTACCAGGCCCCACCACCAGACCGGATCGCCGAGAAGGTCGAACGCCACGCGCAGCGCGCCGTACACCGCCGTCTTCAGCATGACACCGGAGAGCAGCGCCGAGACCGGGGAGGGCGCCGCCGGATGCGCCTCGGGCAGCCACACGTGCAGAGGGACGAGGCCCGCCTTGGCGCCGAAACCGACCAGCGCCAGCAGGAAGGCAGTCGCCGCCCAAGGCGGGGAGAGGTGCGCGGCGCGCATGGCGTCAAAAGTGAAATGCCAGCTGCCGCCCTGCAGGATGCCGAAGGACATGAGAATGCAGAGTGCTCCGAGGTGCGCCATCAGCAGGTACAGGAATCCGGCGCTGCGAATCTCGGGGATGCGATGCTGGGTCGTCACCAGGAAGTACGAGGACAGGGCCATCAGCTCCCAGCCGAGCATGAAGGCATACGCGTCATCGGCGAGCAGCACCAGACCCATGCTCGCGAGGAACACGTGGAATTGCAGGCACATCAGCCCGGGAGCCGTACCCTCGCCGTCGCGAAAATAGCCAGCCGAGAAGACCGACACGCCGGCTGAGGCGGCACCGAGCAGCGTCAGGAAGACGCTCGAAAGCGCATCGAGTCGCAGATGTACCGGCAAGTCGGGAAGGCCCACCGGCAGCACCAGCCGCTGCGTCGTGCCGTTCACCAGACTGGCGGTGGCGACAACGGCAAGTCCCAGCCCAACGAGCGCGCCCAGCACAAAGAGAGCGCGGCCCGCGTAGCGCACGCTGCGCGGATACGCCAGACCGGCGAGGCCGACCGCCAGCCATGCCGCAATGAGGGCCACGCAATCCGCAAGAGGCGATGACAGACCTGAGATCACGCTTGCCGCAGAGCCCTGGAGCCGCCGCCGAACGGCGGCTCCGGCCGCGCGACGATGATGTTCACCTTGGATGTGAATGGTATTATCATCGGATGTCTCTCCAATGTGAAGCGCCTTAAACCCTTGCCTCTCGAAGTCCGAACCGCCCGGCTGACGATCCTCATCGACCCGCGCAAGAAGGCGGTGTTCGAGCGCCTCTGTGCCGAGGAGGACGCGACGCCCTCTCAGGTCGTGCGACGGTTGGTGCGCGCCTACATCGAGGAGCGGCAAGGCCGGCCGTGGCGGCCAGAAGAGGTCGAGCTCCCGCAGGCGCGCGGGCGTGCAGCCAAACGACGGTGAGGCGGCGGGACGCGGGTGGGACTACGGGGCGTGCGTTTGCGGCAGTCGCATGGCGCTCATCCGTAGCGCCGCGCGTCGATCGGATCGAGTCGTGCGGCGGCCGCCTTCAAAATCGTTTGCCGACCGTCAGCCGCAGCGTGAAGGGCTCCAATGGGTGCACATGAATATCGGGCACACCCTGGGGCGGCTCGCCCGGCAGACGATCGACGTACCAGAACTCCGCAGCATTCGCGTGGGAATCGAGCAGATTGTAGAGTCCCGCGCCAAAGCTCCAGCCATCGCGCCAGAGATAATGAACATCCGCATCCCACTCGCCATAACCGGAGGCGTGCACGAGGTTGTCCGCGGAGAGCGGATATGGCCCGAGCAGGCGATACTGCAGGTCGGCATCCCAGGGTCCCACGGCTTTCAAGTACACATTCAGGGAGCCGGCGTACTCAGGCGCGTTGGGCAGATAGCGGCCGATGTGACCCGTGCCGTCATCGAACGGGCTGGTAAAGCGCGAATGGTCGAGCGAAAAGCTGCCGTAGAACTCAAGCCAATGCCACGGCTCATAGGTGAGGTTCAGCTCGCTGCCGTAGCGGCGGCTACCCGGGCCGGCTGAATCCTGCCCGACATCGGGGTCGTAGGTGGTTTCAGACTGGGCGTCCAGGTTGTAAAACGCAAGCGTGCCGCTGATCTCGTGACTGAACTGTTGGCGCAGCCCGATCTCCTCGCCCCGCTGCCGCGCCAGCAGGGGGGCGCCGCCCAGACCTTCGGTGTGGGCTTGATTCACTCCGCGCAGATCATCGCTGTGAAAGTCCACGCCGTAACTCAGATAGATCTCCGAGGTGGCCACCGGAGTGAACGCCAGACTGATCTTGGGCTGTGGCAGCGAGGCGCTCGCTGCGCCGGCGTTGGTCCCGCTGTCGGTCCCTGCCATGAAATCTTCGCGAAAGCCGATCACCGAGCGAAGCCAATAGGTCCACACGCTCGTCATCTGCGCATACAGCGCCTCGCTGCTGATGCGGACCTGATCGGATTCGGAGAAGGAGGTGGGGTAGTCGACTGCGGCCAGCTGAGACGGCGTCAACAGCGCACGATCCTGGCTGGGCAGGCGCGATACATCGTTGAAGTCGTAGCGCAGATGCACACCCACCAGTAGCGTACTCGGCGGGGTTCCCAGCGGGGCGCCCAGACTGTAGCTGGCATCGGCCCCAGCGGTAGAGCGGTCTTCGTGCTGCTGCTCCTGATCAGCATTGACCGGATCGATGAGGTCGTGCGTGAAATCATTCCATAGTGTCAGGCGATTGCTGATCACGTAGCCACTCAGGAGCACGGTGCTGCCATCGCCCAGCGTTTCGTGCAGTTGTGTTGACAGGCTGGCGCGCTGCGCGTAGCCCGCATCCGAGGGATCGAGCGTGCCGAAGCGGCTGATCAAGCCTTCTGTGATCGCACGCAGCGGCTGGTCTGTGGTTGCATTCCAGACGTCGTGATAGAACATCCCGGTCAGGGAGTAGCCTTTGGTGGCATTCCCGCTGCTATAGCGCAGGACCGAGCTGGTCTCGCGTTGATCGTCGCCCGGATCCCAGGGGCCGTCATAGTGCTTGGCTTCGATCGCCTCGAGGAGCTGTCCTGTGCCGAGGCCCTGTGTGGCGGCGGCAAATGTGCGCTCGAAATTGAGCGTACCCACCGTGGCGTTGACCTGATCGGGCAGTGCATTCGCATAACTGATGTGCACGGATCCCACGGACGAGAAGTCGCCCTGATCCGCGTAATACGGGCCTTCGGTGTATGTTTCGCGCTGGGTCAGTTCCGGAATCAGGAAGTTTATGTCGGCGTACCCCTGGCCATGAGCGTGGGTGGGCTCATTGATGGGCATGCCGTCTACCCAGATGCCAACATCGGTGCCGTGATCGCGGTTATAGCCTCGCAGCATGTACTGATTGGCCTTGCCCTCGCCGCTGTGTGCCGTGACGGTCAGGCCCGGCACTGTCTCGAGCAGCTGTCCGGGCCGAAACGTCGGGGTCAGCTGCAGCTCCGTGCCGTCGACCACGCCCTGGCTTGCGGTGGTGGCGGTGCCAATCAGGCCGAGTCGTTGAGCCGAGACGGTGACTTCCTGAAGCGTCCCGCTCATGTCTGAGCCATTGGCGGGATTGCCCGCGGCGTCGCCAGGGGATTGCTTGCTCGAGGCAGCGGGTGCGTTGGAGGTGTCCCCCGGCGGCTCGGCCACTGCGGGGGTTGAATCAGCCGCGGAGCTGCGGGCGGGCAGCGCCAATGGAAGCAATGCGGCACTGGCTGAGATGAGGCTCCACAGCTTGAATCGGACAGCCCGTCCGCTGACCAGCCCGGGCACTTTTGAAGGCATGCACTGACGCTCCGGCAAACTCGATTACTCCAATACGGCACGGCATCCGCCATCCCTCAAATCAAGGCCCCCAACCAGCCTAGACGGGGCTCTGGCGCGCACCCATACGCCGGCACTCTGCGTGGGATACGGTATCAAAGTGCGGCCCGACACTGGCGTGGGAAATACTTATCCGGTGCGCGCTCCGCGCGAAGGTCGCTGGCGTATAGTGGAGGTCCGGAGGCTCCCGGGACAGGGGCTATGAAGACAGCATATAAGGCCGTACTTGCGGCACTGTGGATGGCGGTCGCTGCCGCCCCCGCGCTGGCACACCACGAAATCGCAGGTTACGACACAGACCATCCGCTGGTTCTGAATGGCGTGGTACGGCAGTTCGTCTGGGCCAATCCACACGTCATGCTGTATGTCGAAGTAGGCCAGGCCGAGGACACGCGCGACGTCTGGACGCTCGAAGCCGGCGCTGTGCAGGCGCTGACCCGCCATGGATGGAATCGCGACTCCCTTCACCGTGGCGATCGCATCGAAGTGATGCTTGCTCCGAAGCTTCACGCGACCTACAGCGGCAGGATCCTGCAGGTACGGCGCAGCGACGGGCGAGTGCTGTCGGTGGGTATGCCGTCCGGGGCGCCTTAGCCAGAGCCGCCAGGCCCGCGATGTCATCACGATACCGTGCACCGCCGGCAGAAGCATCCCTTCCTCAGTCCGCCCGATGTTTCGGGCGCTCCGAGCAGGATGGTCACGCTGACACAGGACACTCTGCGCAGCAGCATGGTTGATTCGGTGCCGTTCTATAACGGTTCGATCAGCGCGATGGGTACTGACCCGAGAGCCATCGCGCGAAGAGCGCTTCGGTCTTTGTGAAATGTCGCGGGACCTGTCGGGTCGGGATACGGCGCCATTGGGCGCTCGCAAGCCGCCCGTCCCGCCACAGGTCGATCAGATTCGGGTGGATATAGCTCTTCTTCAGAATGGCAGGCGTATTGCCCAGCTCAGCGCCTACCTGCGCCAGCAGCTCCTTCAGGGCAGCAGGTCTTTGTTCGGGCGCACGCCTGCCGGCAGCCTCGATGAAAAGAATGCAGGCGTGCCAGGTACGAAAGTCCTTGGCGGTGAGCTCCGGATTGCCGGTCACCTCGTGGAGCCAGTGGTTGATCTGCGCCGAGCCGACCTCATGCGCCTTGCTCTCGGCGTCCTTATATTTGAACAACCGGTAGCCGGGAATACCCTGGCACTGCGCGACCACCCGGGCAACCCTCGGTGCCAACACCGTGCCATGCCATACCTTGCCGCCCTTTCCGGGAAAGTCCAATTCGATCTCCTTGCCATGCAGGCTGGCGTGTTTCTTTGAGATCGTCGCGAGGCCGCTCGTATGATTTTCCCTCAGGTAGCGGTCATTGCCGATTCGCAAGCCGGTACGGTCCAGCAGGCGCACGACGGCCGCGATCACACGTTCCCGCGTCAATTCATCGCGCGCCAGCGCGGCCGACACGTGGGCGCGGATGCGACTCAACTCGCTGGCGAAGGCGCTCAGGTTTTCGAACTTGGTACGATCGCGCACTGCCCGCCAGTCCACGTGGTAGCGGTATTGCTTGCGTCCACGCGCATCAAAACCCGTCGCCTGCAGGTGACTGTTGGCGAGAGCACTTATCCATACTCGGGTCCAGGCAGGCGGGACCGCCAGCTTCCGACAACGGCCGATGACTGCGTCGTTCACGATGCGCCGGCCATGCGAGTCGAAGTATTCGAAGTGCCGCCCGCGTTTGCGCCGGCTGATCCCAGGCACATGATCGTAGCCATAGTGCAGGCCGGCGTGACGCGCATGCCGCGCGCCCGCCTGAGGGGATTGCGAGACGGTCATGACACTATGATGCGCAGTGGCGCTGAGGCGCTAAGCCGGATAGGGCCCCATCCTTCGTCGGATACTCCACTACAGGCCTGTCGCCATAGGACCTCATTTGGGCCACGGGTGTTCAGGGCGCCACGCAAGTGCTGCGCAGTTCGCAGTTGCCTGAGGCTGCTGCGCCTTGCAACCGGCCGCATGAAGGCGTCTGATCCGTCCCGGGCGATTCTGCCCGGCCAGGCGTCGATGTTTTTTCGTGTCTCAGCCTCGCGCGAAGGGTCAGCTTCCCGGCTTCCCGGCGCAGTCCAGCCGACTGCGGCGCCTGCGCCGCGCGCAGCTGCCGTCGGATACGGTGCAGCTGGCACGCTACCTGGTCGGCAAGGTGGTGGTGCACGACACCGCTGCCGGCAGGTTGAGCGGGCGCATCGTCGAGACGGAAGCCTATCCCGTGGGCGACGCGGCCGGACACGCTTTCCGGGGCAGGACGCCGCGCAACGGCTCGCTATTCCTGCAACGCGGGCACGCCTACGTGTACCTCAACTATGGGACGTCGTTGCTGCTGAACGTGTCGAGTGAGTCGGTCGGCGTCGGTGGCGGCGTGCTGCTGCGGGCGATCGAGCCACTGCAGGGTATCGAGGCGATGCTGGCCCGTTCCGGTCCGATCCGGCCGGCCGATCTGGGCAGAGGTCCAGGCCGCCTGACTCGGGCGCTGGGCGTCAGTCTCAGCCAGGATGGCGTGGACCTCTGCGGTGCTGGCCCCCTCTGGCTGGGGGCACTTCGGCGTGCAGTGGGCAGCGTCGATCGGGGCGTTCGCATCGGCATCACGCGGGACGCCGATCGGCTGCTGCGTTTTTGGGAACGAGGCAATCCATACGTGAGCGGCCCGAAGAAGCTGCTTCTCAACGTGCGCGTTCAGCGCGGTTAGGCCCGGCCCGCCACTTCTGCGCCCGCGCCCTGCGGCAATCGCAGTGTCCAGAGAGTGGCGATGAGCATCAGCGCACCGGCGGCGAAGAAGGCAGCCCGAAAGTCAGGCAGCGCCAGATGCAGTGCGTGTCGTGTCTGTTGGGACAGGGCCAGCACGAGAGCCCCATAGGTGACGCCGAGCGTGAATGCCAGCTGCTGCGCCATGGCAGACAGGGTGGTCGCGCCTGCCCGCTCCGACGGTGCAAGATCGGCGAAGGCCAGTGTGTTGACCGAGGTGAAATGCATCGAGCGCGTCATGCCAGCCACGAACAGGATTGCATACAGGATGGGTTTGCCCAGGCCCGGTACCAGCAGCCCGCAGGCGGCAATGGCGAGGGCGCACAGCAGTCCATTGACGAGCATCACACGCGAGAAGCCGAACCTGCGCAGCACGCGCGTGGTCATGCTCTTCATGACGAGGTTTCCCATCATATAGATCAGCAGCAGCAGGCCTGCCGCGACCGCGCTCTGGCCGAATCCGATTTCAAACAGCAGCGGCAGGAGAAAGGGGGTCGCAGCGATGGCGATACGCGCCAGCATGCCTGCAGAGATGACGCTGATGGAGAATGTCGGGATCCGGATGGCACGCAAGTCGAGCATCGGCGCCATGTGGGCCAGCGCATGGCGCGTCGCCCAAATACCGAGGCCTATGCCGGCGATGGCCAGGAGGGCACCCGACCTTATCTGCCCACTGCCATCGGAGGCCAATGTCAGGCCCTCGATGAGGGCCGCCAGCGCGACCGCGGTCAGTACAAAGCCCAGGCGATCGAATCGCGGCACATCGGATTCGCGGTGGTTGGGGATCATGCGCAGCACGAGCCAGACGCCCGCGATGCCGATGGGGGTGTTGATCAGGAAGATCCAGCGCCAGGAGGCATAGGTGGTGATCAAACCCGCCAGCGGTGGCCCCACCACCGGCCCGATCAGCGCCGGCCAGGTAATGATCCCGATCGCCTCGATCAGAAACTGCTTGGGCGTCTCGCGCAGGACGGTCAGTCGCCCGACTGGAGACATGTAGGCTGCGGCCGCGCCCTGAACCGTGCGCGCGGCGAAGAAGAGGGCGGGTGTGGGGCTGGCCGCGCACAGGACCGAGGCGATCGTAAAGAGCGCCACGGCGCAGGCGAATACCGTTCGCGAGCCGAAGCGATTGCTGGCCCAGCCCGCCGTCGGGACGAAAGCGGCCACCGCCACGAGGTAGGCTGAGATGCTGGGCGTGAGCGCGAGCGCGGAGCGATGCATGCTATGCGCGATCGCCGGCAAGGCAGTCGTGACGATCGTGCCGTCGAGCGTCTCCATGAAGAATGCCGCTGCGACGATCAGGGGTACGCGTCTGGACAGACGAGCAGCGAGCGCGGCAGGCGGAGAATTGCTCAAACAGCCAGCTCCATCGATAGGCCGCGGGCTCCCGAAGCTACGGCGCAGCGCGACAGATTACCGAATGCGGCGCTCGCCTACCGGTACGTGTCATAAGCGGCTGATTTTTGGTTGATTCGGCCTGCCCCGCATTGCCGCCGCGCGGGAGCATCGCGCCAGATCGGTGCGCCCCGCGTCGTCGTTCGCCCTCAGGCCTCCGGCAGGGTCTCGAGCCATCGTCGCGCAGCTTCGAGCTCATCGAAGCTGCGCATCTGTATGCTGCCGGACACCTCTGAGCGGATGTTCTCGAGGGCCACCCGGGCAAAGTAGGCGGCGGGTTTCTTGCTCGCCACCGCATGCAGGCCGGCGGCTGATGCACGCGGTATCCAATCGTCGATGATCCAGCGCTGGTCTTCCAGATGGATCGTGGGCAGCGCGGTGCTCTCAGAGAGGATTCTGTTCACCTGATATTTGCCGAGCAGGGCAATGAGACTCTCGTGCACATAGCGAAACTGCGTACTGGTGGCATAGCGCTTCCAGGCCACCGTGATGCACGGGACATTGCCATCCAGATAGATCGAGCAGATCGGATTATTCGTGAGGCTGCTGAGCAACTTGAGCCCATCACCGGACTCGGCCTCGATCAGGCCGCGCAGCTTGTCGAGCTGCGCATGGCAGAATTCGGCTTGCCGGCCAGGCATGTCGCAGCACCTCGCTCAATCGATCGCCCGCAGGGCATCGGGCCGGAGCCATGAGACTTGTCTCAGCTGCACCCTGTCGGGAACCCGGGATCTTCCGCTAATGCGGAAAGCGGCGGCAATTCGGGACAGCCCGTACGCGCTATTTCTGAGCGACCCCGGTGCCGAAGCGCACCACATCCGCCAGCGTGCGCAGCTGCAGCTTCTCCATCATGCGCGACTTGTATACCTCGACCGTGCGGGGGCTGATGTTCAGTCGCTCGGCGATATCGCGATGTTGCAGTCCGTCGGCCAGCAGCTGCAGGACTGCCTGCTCGCGCGGTGTCAGTCTGGCGAAGCGCTCGACGGCCTGCAGATGGGCGCTGGCGGCCCGGTGGCGCTCCTCGTCGATGCGGATGGCATTGCGCAGCACATCGATGAGCACCTCATCGTCGACGGGCTTTTCGAGAAAGTCGAGCGCACCGCTCTTCAACGCCTCGCGGGTGGTCGCAACGTCGCCGTGCGCGGTGAGCACCACCACTGGCAGCTGGATGTTGCGTTCCGCCAGCGTTCGCTGCAGCTCCAGTCCCTGCATGCCCGGCATCTGCAGGTCGGTGAGCAGGCAACCGCGCCACTGCGCTCGGTAGGTATCGAGGAAATCCTCCGCCGTGGCAAAGACGGCGCTGCGCAGTCCCTTCAGCGAGATCAGCAGACTCAACGCATCGCGGATGGCGGCGTCGTCATCGACGAGGAAAACCGTCGGATCGTTCACGGGCTCCTCGCGCCGAGCGGGCTGGCGAGTCTGTGCACGGCAGCCGGCGCTAGCCGGCCACCGCTCCTGCCCAGCGGTCAATCAGCGCCACTGCTCGTCGTCGCCAAACAGCGCGGCCTGGGCATCCGCGACGCGATGCAGAGACATGACCTGTCCGTGCCGGTCCACCGTGCAGAGCATCGGGATGGGCGCTGCACCCCGGTTCTCCTGGGCCGTCAGCACATACTGATTGTCCCGGGAGGGTATCAGCGGGTAGTAGAAATTCGGCTGCTGATGCACCGCCGCCAGGTGCGCATGCAGCCGGCTGGCAAGCGCCTGCGCACAGTTATCCACGGCGACGGAGGAGGGTGTCGCCAGACAGGTCAACGGGGCTGCCAGCGTCACAGCAGCCACCGCCAGCAGCGGGATTCGGGTAATTTTCATGGGGGTTTCTCCTTGGTCGCCACACCCCGTTAGACCGCTTCGGCCTGCCTCCAGTTCACCGCGATCGCTGCGCTGCACGGGCCGCAGCGCGCATGGTCACTGCAGCGTGACGGCGCCCGCCGGCGCCTGTGGTGTCAGTGAAGGCCGCGTATTCATGGCCTTCTCCTGCGCAATCACGCGCGCCATCTCATCGTAATAATGTCCGACGTCGTTGCCGAGGAACGTCGAGGTGCTCGCGGACTTGTCCCAGCCGAGGTCATCGAGCTTGAGCGCAGCGGCGGCATGATCTCGCGCAATTCCCTGCAGCACGATCTGCCTCATGCGTGCGTTCATGATCTCGAACTTCTTCGCATAGTCACGTACCTCATCGCGCGTGAGGACGCGGCCGTGACCGGGAATGGCGAAGTCCCAGTCGAGCTTGAGCATGCTGTAGATCTCGTTGAGCATGCCCACGGCGGTGCCGCCGTCGGTGTAGTCGATGTGCGGCATGCCTTCGACCACCACGTCGCCCATGTGGATGATCCTCAGATCCGGGAAATAGATCGTGGTATCCCCACGTGTATGCCCCGGGCCGAAGTGATACATCTCCACGCGCGCATTCCCCAGGACGATCGCGCCATAATCATCGAAGACGAGCTCCGGGGAGGCACCGGTGCGTTTGCTGCGATCGTAGGAGTCGCGCAGCGCCTGTTGGGCGAGGATGATGACGCCACGCTTGAGCATCTCGCCATTGCCGCCGGCGTGATCGGCATGGAAGTGGGAATTGACCAGGTATTTGATCGGCTCGTTGGTGACGCTCTTCACCAGCCGCACCACGTCAGCCACATTATCGGCGAATTTGTCATCGACCAGGATCACGCCCGCTCCGGTAACGCGTACGGCAACGTCGCCCGGTTCGTGCAGATGGCCATCGCGCATCGAGCCTGGACGGCAGGCGTCCATGCAGACGCCGAGCGGACCGCGGATGAGATACAGCCCGTCCTTGACCTTCTCGATCCACATCGGACGCGGCGAGAGCTGCTCGTAGGGTAACTGCGGTGTATCGATCATCGGCTGTGGCACCGCGACCTTGGGCTGGGCATTGAGCTGCGCCATGGCTGCGGCAATGTCGCCCGGTGGCAGCTGATTTTCGGGGTTGGAACTGTCCTGAGACAGCGCGGCAGACGTCCCGAGCACAGCGCCCAGTGCCGCAAGGCCGATGCATGCAACTGTGATACGACGCCGGTGGAATGGACCGCGATGCAGACGCTGGCTCTTCATGTTTCCCCCCTGGATGGACGGGCGCTGGCGACGCAGGCTGTCCCGCACCGCTGGCCGTTGCCTTCTTAAGTGGAATTCATTCTAGCAAGACGCGCCCGTGCGCCACGCCACGGCACGGCGCGGATCGAACGCTGGAGCTACGGCACGCCCTGCGCGCCGGGCGGGCTCAGTCCGTTGGGAGCGGGGGATACCGGCAGCAGGGGCGTATGGGCCCGCGGCCCGATGACGCTGGGGCAATCCAGGGAGTCATAACGGTCCTGCAGATTCTGGATGCGCTGGTCGGCGTGTGCTTCCTTGGCCTGCACGATCTCTTCGCTGACGCTGGTACTGGGGGCCTGCTGCTCATCGAGCTGCTGTTCGCGGATCTGGGAGCGCAGATCGCTGCATTGCTGTTGCAACGCCTGCTGCGCGGCCTGGTCGGCCTGCGTGGCGGCCTGCCTGGCGCGGGCCTGGCGCTGGGCCGGCGTGAGTGTCGCATCGTTCGCGTTCGCCCCCGACACGCTGTCGGCCGCCTGCGGCGGCGCTGGCACGGACGATACGGCAGGCGCGGAGGCGCTCGCCGCAGAGGGCACGGCACTTTGTGGGGCGGACTGGTCCGTCGTGGCGTCCTCCGGCGGTGCGCTCGCGCAGCCGACGAGGAGCAGCGCCAGCAGCGCCGACAGCCCGAGGCCTCGCGCGGCCGGTCCTGATTGCGCTCGCCTGCTCATGGCCCGTGCTCCTTCACTACGCTGTCATGGTACCCGAGGCTTTTACACCGCATTGCTTGCTGCAATGCGCTATCAGCCGTCGGAGCCGTCCGATCTTGGCTATAATGGCGGACCCTTCCGAGAGCCCACCGACGAGCGAAAGTGGCGGAATGGTAGACGCGCTGGCCTTAGAAGCCAGTGGGGTAACCCGTGAGAGTTCGAGTCTCTCCTTTCGCACCAGCGGCTCGGACCCGGGTGCCATCATGGTGCCCTCATTAAGGGGCGATCAACAGGATTGAGTGGATGCAAGTATCGGTAACGACGACAGCGGGTCTGGAGCGTCGCCTGGAAGTGGCGGTGCCGGGTGAGCGCGTGGCCGGAGAGGTCGACCAGCGCCTCAAGCGCCTTGCGCGCACGGCCCGGCTGAAGGGCTTTCGACCGGGGAAAGTTCCTTATTCGGTGGTCAAGCAGCAGTTCGGTTCGCAGGTGCACGCCGAGGCCATCTCCGACCTCATGCAGAGCACCTTTGCCGAGGCGGTCAGCCAGCAGAATCTGCGGCCCGCGGCCGGCCCGCGCATCGAGCCGATTCAGATGGAGCCGGGCAGCGAGCTGCGTTACGCGGCGGTGTTCGAGGTGCTGCCCGAGGTAGCGGTCAAGCCGCTGCAGAGCCTGTCGGTCGAACGGCCGGTGGCGAGCATTGAGGATGCCGATGTGGATGGGATGCTCGAGCGCATGCGCGAGCAGCAACCACGCTTCAGCGAGGTATCACGTCCTGCGCGCGAGGGTGACCGGGTCACGATCGAGCACGTCGGGCGCATCGCCGGCGCGGAATTTCCCGGCGGTACCGGCCAGGGGTTGGCGGTGCAGCTGGGCGCCAGGCAGATCCTGCCGGAACTCGACCAGGCGCTCATCGGCATGAGTGTGGGCGAGTCGCGCAGCGTGAAGACTCGCTTCCCGGATGATTACGGCAGCGCCGAGGTGGCCGGCAAGGACGCCGAGTTCGATCTGAAGGTCACGCGTGTCGAGGAGCGCAGCCTGCCGCCGCTGGATGATGACTTCGCGCGTGGCTTCGGCGTCAGCGAGGGGGGTGTCGCGGCCCTGCGCACCGAAGTGCGCGCGAACATGGAGCGTGAGCTGGCCGAGGCGGTGCGCGTGCGACTGCGCGATCAGCTGCTCGAGGCGCTCTACCGCGACAATCCGCTCGAGCTGCCGCGCGCGATGGTCGATGAGCAGGTCCAGGAGCTGCAGAATCAGATGATGCAGCGGCTTGGAGGACGCGCCGATCCGAAGAATCTGCCGGCGCGCGAGGTGTTCGAGCCCAACGCCCGCCGGCGCGTGGCGCTGGGGCTGCTGCTGGGTGAGATCATCCGCACGCAGGATTTGAAGGTCGATCGCGCGCGCCTGGAAAAGCGCCTCGACGCTTTGGTTGCCCAGGCGCGCGATCCGCAGGAGCTGCGTCGTCAGTACCTGGGCAGTCGCGAGGCGATGCGGGCCTTGGAGTCCGCGACCCTCGAGGATCAGGCGGTCGATTGGATGTTGGAACAGGTGAAAATCACGGACCGGCCCTCGAACTTTCGAGAGGTGACGGGGTTTGGTCAGTCGGAGTAATGCGATGAACGAACGAGCCATGCACGAGCGAGCACTGAATCTGGTTCCCATCGTCGTGGAGCAGACCTCCCGCGGCGAGCGCTCCTATGACATCTACTCCCGCCTGCTCAAGGAGCGGCTGGTATTCGTCGTCGGCCCGGTCGATGACTTCATGGCCAACGTCGTGGTCGCGCAGCTGCTGTTCCTGGAATCGGAGAATCCGGACAAGGACATCGCGCTCTACATCAACTCCCCGGGCGGGGTGGTGACCTCGGGGCTTGCGATCTACGACACCATGCAGTTCATCAAGCCGGACGTCTCGACGATCTGCATCGGTCAGGCCGCCAGCATGGGCGCGGTGCTGCTGGCCGGTGGCACCAAGGGCAAGCGCTATGCCCTGCCGCATTCGCGCATCATGATCCACCAGCCGTTGGGCGGCTTTCAGGGTCAGGCCGCCGATGTGGAGGTGCACGCCAAGGAGATGCTGATCACGCGCGATCGGCTCAATCGTATCCTCGCCAAGCACACGGGCCAGAGCGTGGAGAAGATCAAGACCGACACCGACCGCGACAACTTCATGGACGGCGCCGATGCCATCGGCTACGGCCTCATCGACCGCACGCTCGAGAAGCGTGGTGAGATGATGCCGGTTCCCGGCCCAAGCCGCTGAAGGGGCCGCCGTCCACGGCAGGTGTGCGCTGGGACACACGTGAGCCGCCGCGCACCGGAACTGCGTCGCGGCCAGCGTATAAAAGCGCGCAATTACAAGGCCTTGCGGGAAAACAGGTCTTTGCGCGCACGGTCGGCGCCGTGCTATATAGATACCGGTGAAGGCCGAACCACGAGCCTTTGGGCCGGTCCAACCGGTCGAGGTGTCAGTCGATGAGCGATGATTCCCGCGGGCGATCCGATGACGGCAAGCTGCTCTACTGCTCTTTCTGCGGCAAGAGCCAGCACGAGGTCCGCAAGCTCATTGCCGGCCCATCGGTATTCGTCTGCGATGAGTGCGTCGAGCTCTGCAACGACATCATCCGCGAGGAGCTCGAGGATCGCGCCGATCGCGCGCGCGACAAGCTGCCCAAGCCGCACGAGATCCGCAAGGTGCTCGACGAGTACGTCATCGGTCAGGACCGCGCCAAGAAGGTGCTGTCGGTCGCGGTGTACAACCACTACAAGCGGCTGCAGACCCGCGGCGGGGCACGGCAGAAGGATGAGGTCGAGCTTGCCAAGAGCAACATCCTGCTGATCGGTCCGACCGGCTGCGGCAAGACGCTGCTGGCCGAGACGCTCGCACGCCTGCTCAACGTGCCATTCACCATCGCCGATGCCACGACACTCACCGAGGCGGGCTACGTCGGCGAGGACGTCGAGAACATCATTCAGAAGCTGCTGCAGAAATGCGACTACGATGTGGAGAAGGCCCAGACGGGCATCGTCTACATCGATGAGATCGACAAGATCTCGCGCAAGTCCGACAACCCTTCCATCACCCGCGACGTATCGGGCGAGGGTGTGCAGCAGGCGCTGCTGAAGCTCATCGAGGGCACGATCGCCTCGGTCCCGCCGCAGGGTGGTCGCAAGCATCCGCAGCAGGAATTTCTGCAGGTAGACACCTCGAACATACTGTTCATCTGCGGTGGCGCCTTTGCGGGACTGGAGAAGATCATTCTCAACCGCACGCAGAAGAGCGGCATCGGCTTCACTTCCGAAGTGCGCGGCGGGGACTCCAAGCCCCATGGCCAGGACGTGTTCCACGACGTGGAGCCCGAAGACCTGATCAAGTTCGGACTGATTCCCGAGTTCGTCGGCCGCCTGCCGGTGGTCGCGACGCTCGATGAGCTGGATGAGGCGGCGCTCATGGCGATCCTCACGGAGCCGAAGAACGCGCTGACCAAGCAGTATCGCAAGCTCTTCGAGATGGAAGGCTCGGAGCTCGAGTTCCGGGACGAGGCCCTGAAGGCCGTGTCGCGCAAGGCCATGCAGCGCAAGACCGGCGCGCGCGGGCTGCGTACGATCCTGGAAAACGTGCTGCTCGATACCATGTATGACCTGCCGTCTTTGCGCAATGTCACCAAGGTCGTCGTGGACGAGGGCGTCATCGAGGGCTCCACCAAGCCCTACATCGTCTACCGCTCCGACGAGGGTCGCGTCGCGGCGGTGGAAGAGCCGCGCCGTGTCGGCGGCTCGCTGCACGGCTAGCGATCGACGCGAGTGTCCACGCTCCGCTGCGGGTGGCACACAGGCCACCGGCGGCGGGCTCGCCGAAGCTTTCCCCAGGCAAGCGGCGCCGTTGACGATGCAGCGCTGGCGCTTGTAAACCCGCGGGCACGTCCCCATCACATAACCGTGCCGAATCTCATTTGCTTTTTTGTCAATCGGAGGCACACTCGATCCACGAGGTATTTTTCCTGCAACCTCAAGAGAGAGACGCATCACCCGTGACTGAAGAAACCACCGCTGCCCCGCCCGAAGCCGCTGCCGCCGCTCCCAGCGCCATTCCGGTGCTGCCGTTGCGCGACGTTGTCGTCTATCCGCACATGGTCATTC
Source organism: Steroidobacteraceae bacterium (assembly GCA_035502275.1). Classification (GTDB taxonomy): domain Bacteria; phylum Pseudomonadota; class Gammaproteobacteria; order Steroidobacterales; family Steroidobacteraceae; genus FEN-1191. Next base: position 617 of record DATJUN010000088.1, on the reverse strand, counting down.
CGCTGTTCGTGGGTCGCGAGAAGTCGATCCATGCGCTGGATGCCGCCATGCGCGTGGACAAGCGCATCATGCTGGTGGCGCAGAAGCAGGCCGATATCGACGATCCGAAGCTCGAGGACCTGCATCACTTCGGCACCGTCGCGAGCATCCTGCAGATGCTGAAGCTCCCGGACGGCACGGTGAAGGTGCTGGTGGAGGGCATGGAACGTGCCCGCATCGAGCATCTGCACGCCGGGGATTTCTATTCCGCGTCGGTCAAGGTCGAAACCGATACCGACCAGTACGATGAACGCGAGATCGACGTGCTGGTGCGCTCGGTGGTCTCGCAGTTCGAGCAGTACGTCAAGCTCAACAAGAAAGTGCCGCCCGAGGTGCTGACGGCGCTCGCTGGCATCGAGCAGCCCGGGCGCCTGGCCGATACCGTGGCCGCACACATGTCACTGAAGCTCGCCGAGAAGCAGAAGGTGCTGGAGATTCTCGACGTGCGCAAGCGCCTCGAGCACATCCTGGTCGCCATCGAGGGCGAGATGGACGTGCTGCAGATCGAGAAGCGCATCCGCGGGCGCGTCAAGGCGCAGATGGAGAAGAGCCAGCGCGAGTACTACCTCAACGAGCAG
>DATJUN010000087.1:0-18295 GCA_035502275.1 Steroidobacteraceae bacterium | reverse complement strand
CTCCTTCAGACGGTTGCTGCGTTCGGCCTCGGCGCGTGCCGCCCGCTCGCTGTTCAGCAGCGCCTCGCGCTCGGCCTCGCCGCGCAGCCGTTCGCTGATGTCCATGAGCGTCAGGATGAGCATGCCGCCCGTGCTCTCGCGTGCGAGCTGCCATTCCACCGAGGTCGGGTCGGCTGCCTTGCGACGCAAGGCGGCTCGACCGGTCCAGCGCGCCGCTGGTCCGGGCGCCAGGGACTGCTGGCTGCTGGCCCGCTCGGTCAGCTCTCCTGGGTCGAACAGTGATGCACCGGCCTCGCCGAGGAGCTCGGCGCGGTCGTAACCGCTCAGAGCGCAGAAAGCAGGATTGACCGACTCAATGCGGAACTGTCCATTGAGCGTGAGCATCGGCACCGGCATCAGATCGAAGATCTCCAGCAGCCGCGCCTCCATGCCACGGCGCTGCAGCTCCGCGCGGCGCGCGAACAGCAGCGTGCGCACGCTGGCGATGAGCACCGCGCCCTCCACGGGGCGCGTCAGATAGCTGTCGGCGCCGGCCTGAAGACCGACCGAGAAATCTCCGTGATGGACGAACGTGGCCGACAGGTGCAGTACGGAGATGTGCGCGGTGGCCGGATTGGCGCGCAGGCGGCGGCACACCTCGAAGCCATCGATGTCCGGCAGGTTGACATCGAGGATGATGAGATCCGCCCGCGGAGCCAGCTCGAGCGCTGCCGTGCCGGTGCCCGCCTCGAGCACCTGATAGCCTGCGGCCCGCAGCACGCGGCTGGTCGTGTAGCGTGCCGCCGCATTGTCGTCGACGACCAGTATGGGTGCGGCGGGCGGGTCGGTGAGCGCCACCGTGCCCGCGGCCTGCTCGGATTGCGCGGACATCAGCTTCCTGCCTTGTCTGTGCCTTGGTACTGCAAGGGAATGGTCACCGAAAAGCGCGAGCCCTTGCCAAGCTCGCTCTGCACCGCGACTTCCCCGCCCAGCAACTGTGAGAATTTCTTCGCCAGCGAGAGCCCGAGGCCCGTGCCACGCAGGCGCTTTTGCACGCGTGTGTCGATCTGCACGAAGTCGCTGAACAGCGCCGGCAGGTGATCTGCCGCGATGCCGATCCCGGTATCGGTGACCGCGAATTCCACGCGCTGGGCTTTGATCAGCTGCGCGGAGACGCGCACCTCGCCCTGCGTGGTGAACTTCAGTGCATTGGAGATGAAATTACGCAGGATCTGCGAGAGCTTCTTGTCGTCCGTGAAGATGCGCGGCACATTGTGCGGCTCCTCGAAGATCAGCGACACCGCGCCGCTGCCGACGATGGGCTTGAACATGCCGCGCAGTGCCGAGAACAGGTCCACCATCTCGAACCACTCGGGCGAGATCGTGATGCGCCCCGCCTCGACCTTCGCCAGATCCAGCAGGTCATCGACCATCTCGGTGAGCTCGCGCACGCTTGCGCTGATGAACTGGACCTGCCGTTGCTGCTCGCCATTGAGCGCACCGTCCACGCCGTTGGCGAGCAGCTCCGCAATGCCGGTGATGGAGGCGAGCGGCGTGCGGAATTCGTGGCTCATGTACGAGAGAAAACGGCTCTTGAGGTCGGCCGCCTCGCGCAGCATCACGGCGTTGTTGTCGAGCTCGGCGTACAGCGCGACGACGCCGCGATTGGTCTCGGCCAGCTCGCTCGCGAGCACTTCGATCTCGCCCTGCTGGCGCTGGACCTGCGCGCGCAGGTTTTCCAGCTCGCTCATTGCAAGCCTCCGCCACCGGCGCGGCGGGCGAGCACCAGTACCGTGGCATCGTCGCGAGCGCGACGACAATCGCGGTACAGGACCCCCGCGATCACGGCGCTGTGATGGGTCTGCAGTCCCTCATAGGCCGACACCGACCAGCGCGCCGAGAGACCATCGGAATGCATGACCAGCATCGCATCCCGTGGCCAGGGATAGCTGAACTGCTGCACGCGCAGCAGCTGTGAACCCAGGGTGCCGTTGTGCGACACCATGCCCTGGGAGCGCTGCGGGGAAACCAGGTGACCGGCGATATTGCCGATGCCGGCGTATTCAAGTGTCTGGCTGCTCGATGGCAGCAGCGCACAGGCCGCCGCCGCGCCGCGCGTGCCGCTCATTGCGCGATGCATGTGATGGATTGCATCGACCGGCGAGCGAAACGGCTCGGCCGCAAAGCAGCTGCCGGCCGCGCGCGCCGCGTTGGCAGCGAAGGGGCCATGACCCAGGCCGTCGACGACCAGCATGGCGCAGGCCTGCCCGTCACTGGCCACATGCCAGCTGTCACCGCATTCGATCTCCCCGGGCATCGCGACGCACACGGCGCCGAGCTCCAGATGCCCCGCGAGACCCGCGTCGGCAGCGTGCGCGCTGCGTGACTCGCCGTGCGCATCCGCGCCACGGCGCAGACGCGCGAGCACGACCGTGCCCTGTCCGGTAATCGAGTAGATGTCGAACACGCTCGACAGTCGCCTCACTGCGCCCAGGCCTTCCCCGTGCGTGCCGCCGGTCGAGTAGCCGTCCTGCAGGCAACGCCGCACGTCGGCCATTCCGGGGCCCCGATCGATGGCGAGCAGCTCGATCTGCACTTCGCCCTGCACCGCCAGCGTCTGCAGCAGCAGCTCCCCGCCGCCACCGTGGCGCACCACATTGGTGGCGAGCTCGGAGGCGACGATGCCGACCCGTCCCACGGCGGTCTCATCGAAGCCGCTGACCTGCGCCAGGCGCTGCGCGGCGCGGCGACACTCGCCGATCTGGTTGTCGGCAGCGACTTCGATGCGTGTCTGTGAGCTGCCGCCGAGCATGCTCAGCATCTCATCTCCAGCGCGTGATGGTCACGCGCGTGCCCGATCCGGGACTCGATTGGATGTCGAACTCATTGACGAGTCGTTTCGCGCCGGACAAGCCCATGCCCAGGCCGCTGCCGCTGGACCAGCCGTCGCTCATGGCCAGCTCCAGATTGGCGATGCCGGGGCCCTCGTCCACGAAACTCAGCCACAGACCGCGCCGCGAGCCGTTCTCCACGACCCGCCAGTACATCCGGCCGCCGCCGCCGTAGATCACCGCATTGCGCGCCAGCTCGCTCGCGGCGGTCACGAACTTGGTCTGATCGACCAGCGAAAAATTGATCTCCTGCGACAGACGACGCACGTGCTGGCGGCACAGTACGATGTCATGATCGTTGGCGAGCGGCAGATCACCGCTCGTGGGCAAAGCCATCGTTGCTCTCCTGCGCGCTGCGCAGCAGCTGCATGCCGCGCTCGACATTCAGCGCGGTGGCCACCCCGGGCAGCGACAGCCCGAGCTCCACCAGCGTGATCGCCACCGCCGGCTGCATGCCCACCAGCACGGTACGGGCATCCAGAATGCGCGCCATGCCCGAGATATCGGCAATCATGCGGCCAATGAACGAATCGACGATCTCCAGGGCCGAGATGTCGATCAGCACCCCGCGCGAGCCATGGCGCGCGATGGCCTGGGTCAGATCGTCCTGCAGCCGCAGCGCGAGCTGGTCCTGCATGTCGACCTGGATGGTTGCGAGCAGGAACTCGCCCATCCGCAGGATGGGAATGCGCTCCATCGGCGACTACAGCTTCCTGAACTCGACGCCGCTGCGCCGCAGCGCCAACGCCAGGGCGTCGGCCAGGTTGGCCTTGGTGGTCACACCTTGAAGGTCGACCCCCAGGTGCACGATGGTCTGCGCGATCTGCGGGCGCACGCCGCTGATGATGCACTCCGCACCCATCAGTCGCAGCGCCGTCACCGTCTTCAGCAGATGCTGCGCGACCAGCGTATCGACGGTCGGCACGCCGGTGATGTCCACGATCGCGATCTGCGAGCCGGTCTCGACGATCTTCTGCAGCAGCGACTCCATGACGATCTGCGTGCGCGCGGAGTCGAGCGTGCCGATCATTGGCAGCGCCAGAATGCCCTCCCAGAGCTTCACCACCGGCGTTGAGAGCTCGAGCATCTCCTGCTGCTGGCGATTGATGATCTCCTCACGGCTGCGCTGGAAGCTCTTGACGGTATGCAGCCCGAGCTTGTCCAGCAGCAGCGTGGCCGTCCAGACATCGGCAGCGAGCTTTTCGGTATCGCTACCGCATTCGCTGCGCAGCGCATCGAAGATCGGCCGCTTGAGCGAGAAGATGAACATGGCCGTTTCGTCCGAGGCGAAGCCGGCCAGCACGCGCTCGCGCGAGAGTGCATCGAGAAATTCACGGATTTCCTTCCACTCGTCGCTGCTGGTTTCCTCGTTGCCCGCGCGCTGGGAAACCTGCACGAGCAGATCCAGGAACTGGGCGGACTGACGTTCGAGCTCCTGGCTCGACAGGCGCGCGCGCGCCGCGCCGATCTCGCGCTGCTGCTCCTGGGTCCACTGCGTCATGATGGTGTCGCGGCGCTTGCGCAGCACCGCACCGAGCGTGTTCTGTGGGGGCATCGGGAACCTTCCAGCGGCGGGCCGGTGCGGCCCTCAACTCAATGATTTTGGAGGCTGTAATTTACGGTCAATGCGGCGCGCGGGGAAGCGCGGGCCGCCCGCGACCCTGCGCATCATACCGTATGCGCCGTGCTGCGGCCCCGTAGCGTCGCTGTAGGACTGTGCGCGCCAGATAGACCCGGCTCTGATGGGCACGCAACGCCCGGCGCAGTCCCATGGGATTGGTGGCGATCACCAGCAGCAGCACCAGGATGATCTCGCCCAGCCGATGCACCAGGCTGCGCCGGGGCTGCTCGGGCGCCGGCTCGAAGCCCAGCCGCACCACGATGCGGCGGAACTGGCGCGTCTGTCGCGCCGTGGCCAGATTCATATCCCCGAACAGGACGTGAATGCCGGCCAGGTCCGGGCGACGCGCGAGATACTCGGCGAGCTCACAGAGCGAGCGCTCGACATCCCGGCTGAGCCGGCGCGCCCAGCGCATGCTCGGTCCGCCTCGCGCCATGCGCGGCAGGTGCTCGTTCCAGAGGTGCAGCCGCAGCGCCGGCTCCCCGGCCCGCACCACGGTGCCGTCGCGCAGCCGCAGGGTCCGCGGGGCCTCGCAGCGCTCGATGCGCAGGACGCAGTCCGGATCATCACAGTACTCGAAATTACCGCAGCGGCGGCGCAGCCAGCGATCGAGCGCGAAGACGGCATGACCGAGCCGCGAGCTGGAGCGCTTTTCCACCAGGGGGTAGCTCATGGCGCACCGCTCACAGGGCACCCCCGGCATAACCGGGTGGAAAGCGTTCGTTGCGCATGATCAGAGCGACCTTGATACCGAGGGCGATGGGCACGGCAAGGATGACGCCGGAGATGCCCAGCAGCAGCCCACCGGCCAGAAAGCAGAAGATCACCAGCACCGGGCGCACGTGTGCGGCCTTGCCGAGCACCAGCGGCCCGAAGAACTGGTCGATCGAGAGGCGCAGGGCAATCGCATAGGCGATGAACGCCAGGATCGCCGAGGCACCGGCGGCCTGCCGTACCGCTACCAGGCCCGCCAGCACCGCGGAGGACACCGGCCCGATCAGCGGCAGCAGCTCGAGCAGGCCGGTGATGAGCGCCAGCAGCAGCGCATGATGCAGCCCCAGGAAGAAACCCAGGCCGATATAGGCCGCGATGGAGGCGTACACCACCACCAGCGCAATGCCCACGAAGTAGCGGCGCAGAATGGGATTGAGCTGCGTCCAGAAGCGCACGGCGGCCGGACGGTGCGCCGGGCTGATGATCCACAGCAGTCCCTGCGCGATGCGCGGCCCATCGAACAGCAGGTAACCCAGGATCACCCAGGTGAGGATCAGCTCGAACATCGCCCCAAAGCCGACCAGGCCCGCGGCGAGCATCCGGTTGCCATTGGTGACCACGCTCGAGAGCCCGTCGGCGGCGCGCGCCGCGATCTGCGCGGCATTGAGCGAGGCACCCCCGATGCTGAAGCTGCGATTGCCCATGAGCACGCGAATGAAGCCGTCGATGACATCGCGCGGATTGGCGGCGAGCGCGACCAGCTCATGCGCGGCGGCGGGCACGCCGAGCCAGCCGAGGGTGCCGACCAGGCCGATCAGCACCAGCAGCACCAGCAGTGCGAACACCCAGCGATAGCCGTGCGCGCGTCGGGCGCCCAGATCAATGAGCGGCGTGCAGACGTAGGCGACGATGCCTGCCAGCACGAAGGGCAGCAGGATCTCGCGCAGCAGATACAGCACCGAGAAGACCGCGCCGGCGACCACCACGAAGGTGACGGCGGTCGGCCGGCGTCCCTCCGTGGCGTCTGATCCGGTTGGGGTCATTGATAGACGCGGCCCTTCCAGCGCACCCGGCGCATGAGGCGGGAGCGCACGCTGTCCACGGCGATCATTGCGGCGGCGGTATAGCTGACCGGAAACAGCAGCCCATACCAGGGGGGTATCTGGAAATGCGCCGCCCCGGCGATATGCATGGCAATGATGGCGGCCGAGGCGAGGCCCGCCGGTACCAGTGCCGCACACGCCCCGCTCGTGCCGCTGACGCAGTCGGCGATGTCGAAAGCCGGCAGCACCAGAGCCCCCCAGGCGGTGATCACCGCGATGGCCGCCAGCACGATGGTGCGTACCGGTCCGCCGAGCATGTGCGACAGATTTTTCGCGATGCCTGGCCAGAGCGTCTGCCAGCCGGTGTACATGCGCGTGGACAGCAGCAGGCTCCCATCCTTCAGCAGCACCCGATGGCCGCGACGCTTGAGCAGGCGCGCGAGCTCCAGATCCTCGCAGATCGCGGTGCTGACGGCCGCATGACCGCCCACGTCCTCGTAGGCCTCACGCCGCACCAGCATGAACTGCCCGGTTGCGACCACTTCGTGACTGTCGGGCGCCTGCAGCTTGGCCAGGTCCTGGCAGAAGCCGAGCAGGTACAGGCCACAGGGAATCACCAGCCGCTCGGCGAAGGTATGCAGCTCGTGGCGTGGAGAGACCGTCAGCAGGTCGATCTTGCCTTCGACCGACGCCTGCAACGCGCTCGCCATCAGCAGCGGATCGGCGCGCATGTCGGCGTCCAGAAAGCACAGCCACTGCACGTCCTCGGGAATCGCGCGAGCGCCGAGCCAGCAGGCGTGGGTCTTGCCCTTCCAATGCGGGGGCAGCTGCGGCGTGCGCATGAAGGTCACGCGCGCGTCCTCGCGCGCCAGCCCGGCGACGATCTCGAGCGTGCCATCGCTCGAATCATCATCCACCACCAGCACGCGCAGCCGATCGGCCGGATACTGCTGGCGCAGCAGCGAACGCACGCACGGAGCGATGTTGGCGCGCTCATCGCGCACGGGGATGATCACCGCCATACGCGGAGGGATCTTCTTGGTGCGCGAGGCGCTCAGCGCCACGCGCGCAAAGATCTGCTGCTGGCGCCAGGCGCGGCTGAGCAGCCACAGCACCATCACGAACCAAAGACAAGAGAGGATGAGTTCCACGCGAATCGCATCCCCGGTGACTGAAACGCGCCGGTATTGGAACACGCTCGCTGCAGCCCCGCAATCGAAGCGCAGGGCGCGGCAGGCCCCTTCGGCATGCCGAGAAGCGCCGACGTGGCGCGGCGGCTGCTCGCGCGCTGTAGGAAAGCGGGAGGTGCGTGGCGCTGAGCAGCCTGCCGCTCAGGGCCGCAGGTTCAGCAGCGGCTCGGGCTCGGCGAGAGGCAGCGCAGCGATGTCGTGTGCGGGGCTGTAGCGGCTCTGAAGCAGCGCGATGGGCTCGGGCGGGGCGATGAACATGCCCTGCGCATACTGCACCTCCAGTCGCTGCAGCTCCGCGAACACCGGGGCCGACTCGACCTTCTCGGCCACGGTGGCAATCCCCAGCGCCCGCGAGGCGCGGCTGATGGCCTCCACGAGGCAGCGATCCAGCGGATCGCTCAGAACACGGCTGGTGCAGCGATCGTGCAGCTTGAGGTAGTCCACGGGCAGGGTGCGCAGGTAGCGAAATGACGACAGATCTGCGCCGAAATCGGCGAGCGCGAACCGGCAGCCGCGTTGCCGCAGCTCCTGCATGAATTCCACCGCTTCGGTCATGCTCTTGAGCACCGCGCTCTCGCTGATCTCGAAGCACAGGGCGCGCGCCACGACCGGGTCGATACGCGCCAGCACGAACTCGAGAAAATCCCGGTCGCCGAACGATGTGCCCGACAGATTCAGCGCCAGCTGGAATGGCGGGGTGCTCGCAGGGGAGCTCGCTGGGACGCTCGGGCCAGGCGCGCCCGGCGAGCGCTCGCGCAGCACGGCCAACGCACTCTCGAGTGCCCAGCGATCGATCGCCGGTACGACGTTGTAGCGCTCGGCTGCGGGGATGAAGTGGCGTGGAAGCACCAACTCACCGTCGTCATCGCGCAGCCGCGTGAGCACCTCGTAGAGCGGTGGCTGGCCGCGCACGCGGGCCCCCATCGGCACGATCGGCTGACAGAACAGCTCGAGCCTTCCCTGCTCGAGGGCGCGCGTCAGACGGCCCACCCAGTAGAGGTCGCGCTGGCGGCCCGCGTCCAGGTGCGAGTCGTAGCGGTGCACGCGGTTGCGGCCGGCTTCCTTGGCGGCGTAGCAGGCGATGTCGGCAGCCGAGAGCAGCGTTGCGATGTTCTGGCTCTCGGCGTTGATCTCCACCACGCCGATGCTGACCCCGATGCGGCTGGTGTGCTGGTCCCAGGAAAAGCGATGGTCCTGGATGGCCTGGCGGATATTCTCGGCGACGGCGGTGGCCTGCTCGGCCGCACAGTGCTGCATGAGGATGCCGAATTCGTCCCCGCCGAGCCGCGCGATGACGTCACCGACGCGCACCTGCGCCTGCAGCAGTCCGGTGATATCGCGCAGCAGCCGATCACCGGCGCCGTGCCCGCAGGCGTCGTTCACGCGCTTGAACTGATCCAGGTCCATGTACAGCAGCGCATGGGGCCCCTGCTGCTCGTGGGCGCTGCGCAGCGCTTCGGCCAGGCGGTTGTCGAGCTCGCGGCGATTGATCAGGCCGGTCAGGGCGTCATGACTGGCCTGGTAGGCGAGCGCACGCTTCAGCCGCCGCTCCTTGCTCACATCGCGAAACACCACGACCGCCCCGGCGATCTGGCCGGCGCGATCGCGGATCGGCGCCGCCGAGTCCTGGATGGCGATCTCCTGGCCCTGCCGATTCACCAGCACGCTGTAATCGGCCGACCGGATCACCTGGCCCTCGGCCATGCAGCGCCAGAGCGGATGATTGAGGTTGTCGCCGAGGTTATCGCCGGCCTGTCCCTCGGCGCGCTCATCGTGCAGTCGCATGACCGCGGGCAGCCGCTCGCCGCGCGCTGCCTCGCCCTGCCAGCCTGTCAGCCGCTCGGCGACCGGGTTCATGTAGTCGATGCGTCCGTCGCGATCGGTGGTGATGACCGCATCGCCGATGGACTGCAGCGTCACCTGCGCGCGCTCCTTCTCGGCGAACATGGCCTGCTCGGCGCTCTTGCGCGCGCTGATATCGCAGAGCGTGCCCTCATAGCCTTGGATCTGGCCATCGGCGCTGCGAATGACCCAGGCGCTCTCGAGCACCACGATGGGGCTGCCATCGGCGCGCTGCATGAGCGTCTCGACGTTGTGAATGGCCTCGCCAGCGCCGAGCTGCTGCTCGAGTGAGGGGCGTCGGGCGCTGTCGCGATACAGGGCTGCGATGCCCGTCAGCGCATAGAGTTCGGCCGCCTCGCGATAGCCCAGCATGCGCACCAGCGCCGGATTGGCCGCCTTCAGCCGTCCATCCGCCGCGCACTGGTACACGCCATCGGGCACGCGTTCGTACAGGCTGCGATAGCGCGCCTCGCTCTCGCGCAGCGCGGCGGCCGCATCGTGCCGCTCGATGGCGATGCCGGCGATCTGGGCGGCGTGCGTCAGGAGCGACAGCTCCAGGGCCCCGGGCGCCCCGCGCACCGAGCGATAAACGGTCAGCGCGCCGAGAATGCGCCCCCGCGCCGCCGGAATCGGCACCGCCCAGGCCGCCTGAAAGCCCTGCAGCTGCGCGTGCGCACGATGGCGCTGCCAGAACGGATCGGTGGAAATATCGGCGACCAGCACCTGGCGGCCGAGATAGACCGCCGCGGCACTGGAGCCATTGCGCAGATCGATCGGCAGTCCCTGCTCGATCTGGCGCCAACCCGCCGGCACACGCTCTCCGAGGATCTCCACGAAGCGCTGCGTCTGCGCATCGACACGCGAGATGCCGACCCACAGATCCGGGCCGAGCGACTCGACCAGCGCAATGATCGAGCCGAGTACCGCCGACAGCGGAGCGTCGGCCGCAATTCGCTCGAAGATGTCACGCTCGGCGGCCGTGACGCGCTCGCCCGTGCGCTCCGGACCCTGACCCGCGGCGCCAGCGCCCCCGATCAGCCCCGCGTCGTATGACATAACCTCGCCGATTCAAGGACGGCCTCCATCATACGGAGGGGGTGTGACCGTAGAGCGCGATGGCGTCCCATTTTGGGGCCGGAGCGTCGCAGCGGGCCGCGGCGACCCGGTCTCAGGGACCGCTGTTATCGGCGGCGATGAGCGGGATGGAGTAGGTGCGCGTCTGAGTGCCCTTATCGGACTGCAACAGCAGCGTGGCGTTGAGGTCGAGCACCCCGGTCTGCTGGGGCACCACCGTGACCTCGCGGTTCTGTGGGGCGCCGGGCTTGAGATCGGAGAGGTCAAAGCTGGTGGGGGGCTGCATCAGCAGTCCCTCGCCGGGGGTCAGGGACGCATGGATGTGATCGATCGACCCCTGGTCGCTCGGTGTGAGGACGAGCAGGATCTTCACCGGCGTGCCAACGACCGGACGCGCCTCGACGCGGAACTTGACGGTCAGGGGTTTGGAAGCACCACCGGCATTGACCGCCGACACCAGGTCCGCGTCACTCGCGGGCGCTGCCTCATCGCCCGAGCCGCTGGCGGCCCCGGCATCCCCGGCGGCCGAGGCACCGGCGGCACTCCCGGCCGGGGGGGCGGCGCGCCCGCACGCGACCAGCAGGCAGGCGGCCACGGCGAGCACCAGGGCACAACGCGCCATTGCCCTGCGGCCGCAAGCAGCCGATTGGCATTGCCAGTCAAGCATCTGCATCGGCCCGGGACATTAGCACAGCCGCCGGGCCCGAAGCGGCGCCGGCTGCAGCGGCTGCGACGCGCGCCCGCCACCCTGCCGTGCCGCCCACCCTGCCGTCCCGCCCGCCCGGTTAGCCCACCCGCGGCGGATCGGCCAGCTGCTCGCACTGGACGCGCAGATCCCCGACATAGCCCTCCCAGTAGCGCGGCTCGCCGGCCCAGGGAAAGGCGCGCGGGAAGGCCGGATCGGCCCAGCGCGCCGCGATCCAGGCGGCGTGGTGCAACATGCGGACTGAGCGCAGCGCCTCAATCAGCCCCAGCTCGCGGAACTCCACGCTGCCGAACTGGTCGTAGCCGTCCATGATCTCGCGCCACTGGCGCTGCTGCTCGCTCTCCGTGCCGGACAGAAACATCCACAGATCCTGGATACGCGGGCCAGTCATGCAGTCATCCAGATCGACGAACAGCGGGCCGGTGCTCTGCCAGAGGATGTTGCCGAGGTGGCAGTCCCCGTGCAGGCGGATGCCCGGCAGGGGCGCAGCAGCCTGGAATGCAGCCTCGATGCCCTCCAGCAGCAGCGTGCTTACCTGCAGATAGGCGCTGCGCATGTGATCGGGCAGCAAGGGACTCTCGCGCAGGGCGTCGCGCGCACGTCGTGCGGCCGAGACGTCCAGGGTCGGGCGTTCCCGGAAGCGGCGCCGGGCACCGATGGCGTGGACACGCGCGAGGGTGCGGCCGAGCAGCTCGCGTGCCCCGGGCTGGTCCAGGTCCGGAGCGGTCCCGGGGCAGAGCGGAAAGGCCGCCAGGCGAAAGGCTGCGTGGTGGTGCAGCGTCGCGCCCCCCAGCGACAGCGGCGCCGCGACCGGCAGCTCGGCCTCCACGAGCTCCGCGGCCAAGGCGTGCTCCTCGAGGATCTGCGCATCGGACCAGCGCGCCGCGCGGTAGAACTTGAGCACCACGGGCTCGGCCTCCAGCCGACCGAGACGGTAGACACGGTTTTCATAGCTGTTGAGCGCGAACATCCGTCCGTCGGGTGAGAGCCCCAGGGCCTCGGCGGCATCCAGGACCGCATCGGGGGTCAGGCCGGCGAAGGGAGTGTCGATTGCCGCTATCATCGGGAGTTGGGTCGGCGATTGCGTCGAACGGACTCGAGGAGAATCAATTGGGTCAGAAGTCAATCCTGGTCACCGGAGGCGCGGGCTATATCGGCAGCCACGTGCTGCTGCAGCTGCAGGCACGCGGCGAGCGTGTCGTGGTGCTGGACAATCTTTACACAGGCTTTCGTCAGGCGGTGCGCGATGTGCCGCTCATCGTCGGGGACATCGCCGATCGCGAGCTCGTCGGCCGCACGCTCGCCGAGTACCAGGTCGACACCGTGCTGCATTTCGCGGCCAACACCATCGTACCCGAGTCGGTCAGCGACCCGCTGAAATATTACGGCAACAACACCTGCGCGACGCGCACGCTGCTCGAGATGTGCCTCGCGCACCAGGTGCGCTCGGTGGTGTTCTCCTCCACCGCCGCGGTCTACGGCACTCCTGCCGCCGGGGTCGCGGCTGAAGATACCCCGCTTGCCCCGATCAATCCCTACGGCACCTCCAAGCTCATGTCCGAGTGGATCCTGCGCGACGTCGCTGCCGCAAGCCCGCTGCGCTACGTGAGCCTGCGCTACTTCAACGTCGCGGGCTCCGACCCCCAGGGACGAATCGGCCAGGCCACGCGCAAGGCGACACTGCTGATCAAGGTGGCGTGCGAGGTCGCGGTGGGACGCCGGGCGCACGTGTCGATCTTCGGCACCGACTACGACACGCCCGACGGCACCGGCATCCGCGACTACATCCATGTGGAGGACCTGGCGCGCGCGCACCTGGATGCGCTCGACTATCTCAGGGGCGGTGGTGCGTCCACGGTCCTGAACTGCGGCTACGGCCATGGCTACAGCGTGCGTGAGGTGCTCGCGAGCGTCGAGCGCGTCTCGGGCAAAGCACTCCCGGTGCGCGAGGAGCCGCGCCGTGCGGGGGATCCGCCCATGCTCGTGGCGCGTGCCGAGCGCATCCGGCGCGAGCTGGGCTGGCGCCCGCAGCTCGATGATCTGGATGCCATCGTAAAGAGCTCGCTCGCCTTCGAGACGAAGCTTCTGCGCGAGCCGTGGTAGACAGCCGTCGCGCCGCGTGGCATATGCCCATGTCGAGGCAGACATAGAATCCAACGATGCGCTGGCTGCTGCCCAAATCCCTCAACGGCTTTCTGCTGCTCGGACTGGTGGTCCTGGCCGGCCCGCTGCTGTTCGCGATTCTCAATGCGACGGTACAGATGCGTCGGCTGGCGAGCACGAGCCAGGGACTGGTGGCCGACAGCGTGCGCACCACGCGGCTGTCGCAGGACATGTTCGCGCAACTGGCGCTGCTGGAGCGCTCGGCGCGCCTGTACCTGGTGCTCACCGATCCGAGCGTGCTCGCCGCCTTTCGCCAGCACGACCAGCGCATCAGCGAGGACGCCGCGGCGCTGCACAGTGCGTTGCGTGGAGATCAGGCGCGCATGCAGCTGCAGCAATTCGAAGATGCGCTCGATCAGATCCGCTCGCTGGTCCTGGTCCATCCGGCCGGCACGCGCTCGGCCGATCAGCTCTCGCAGACTTTCACGCAACTGTCGGATCTGGCCGGTGGCATCGCCGATCTGTCCAACCGTCAGATCGATGAGAACGTGCAGTCGCTGCAGCACCAGACCGATCGCGAGCGGCGCGAGCTGTTCCAGGACTCGACGCTGCTGCTGCCGCTGGTGCTCATCGTGGTGCTGCTGTTCGCGCTGCGCCTGTCACGTCCACTGCGCCAGATCGACCGGGCGATCGGCGAGCTCGGCCGCGGCAACTTCTCGCGCTCCATCACCATCAGCGGGCCGATCGACCTCGAGCGCCTGGGTCATCAGCTCGAGTGGTTGCGCAACCGCCTGCTCGAGCTCGCGCAGGAGCGCAATCGCTTTCTGCGGCAGATGTCGCACGAGCTGAAGACCCCGCTCGCCAACATCCGCGAGGGCACGGAACTGCTGATGGATGGAGCGGTGGGTGAGCTCGGCAGCGGTCAGCGCGAGGTCACCGCGATCCTGCGTGACAATGGCATCAAGCTGCAGCGTCTGATCGAGAACCTGCTGAGCTTCAGCGCCTGGCAGAGCAACAGCACCGGACTGGATCTGTCGGAATTCCGCCTGCGCCCCATCGTCAAGCAGGTGCTGGAGAACCAACAGCTCACGCTGGTGTCACAGCGCGTGCGACTCGACGTGCACGTCGAGGATGTCACGCTCAACGCCGATCGCGGCAAGATCCGCCTGATCCTGGAGAATCTGCTGTCCAACGCCATCAAGTACTCCCCACGCGGCGGGGTGATCTACCTGCGTGCGCTCTCCAGCGGCGAGGAGCTCATCCTGGAGGTGGCCGATTCCGGCCCCGGCGTGCCCCTGGAGGATCGCGCCCGCATCTTCGAGGCGTTCTACACCGGCCGTGCGCCCGCCGGTCACGTGCGCGGCACCGGGATCGGCCTGTCGGTCGTCAACGAATTCGTCAACGTGCACAAGGGCACGATCGAAGTCGTCGATGGCGAATTTCCCGGTGCCCACTTCCGCATGCGCATGCCCATGCGTGTCATCGCGCCCGCGCTGCAAAAGAAACAGCCTGATGCGGCCGCGAACGTCAAGAAGCAGGCCGATGCAGCCGCCTAGGCAGGCACGCGCGGGGCGTCTCGCGCTGCCGCTGGCGTTGGCAGTCGCCGCCGTCATCGCCGGCGGCTGCCAGAGCGCGCCGCAGCCGGCCCCCGCCCCACCGCCGCCGAGCGACACCCCGAGCAACGATCGGGACCTCGCCGCCGCGATGGTCATGGCCGACACGTTCCAGAACATGCAGCGCCTGACGCAGGCGGCCCCCGCCGAGCAGGCCGAGATCGTCAGCGCCGCCCGCAACGCCTACCAGCGCTCGCCACGCGGCGAGACGCAACTGCGTTATGCTCTGCTGCTGGCGACCCCGGGCCACCCGGCCCGCGACGCTGCCATGGCGCAGAAGCTGCTGCGCGAGCTGGCCGCGCAGCCGGAGGCCCTGGTGCCCATCGAACGGGCGGTCGTCATGGTCGAGCTCGCGCAGCTCGATCATGAGCTGGACCTCGCGGCTGTGAATCAGCAGCTGCAGGCCGCTGCACTGCGCACCGATCAGCAGCGCAGCGCCGCCGATCAGCGCCGGCTCGAAGTGGCGGAGGATGAGAACGCGCGCCTGCGCAAGCAGGTCGAGGCGGACCAGGCGAAACTCGACGCCATCGCGACGATCGAGAAGAACCTGACCGAGCGCAGGACGACGGAGCCCGGCGCACCGGCCGGTAGCCCGGCAGGGGCAGCACCCGCGGCCGCGCCCGGTTCCACTGCCGCTCCCGCTCCTGCGGAGCCGGCCAACGAGGGAAACCCGAAGTGACTGTAGCTGCTGTGAAACGCAAGGCCCGCATCCTGGTCGTCGACGACGATCCGGGCCTGCTGCGCCTGCTGACCATCCGTCTGCGGGCGGAAAATTATGACGTCGAGGCGGTCGAGAACGGCGTACAGGCGCTCGCGGCCGCGACGCGCTTCCGGCCCGACCTGGTCATCTCGGATCTGCGCATGGACCAGCTCGACGGCATCGGGCTGCTGAAGGAGCTGCAGCACCGCTGGCCGGGACTCAAGGTGATCATGTTGACCGCGCACGGCACGATTCCCGACGCGGTGCAGGCCACGCAGATGGGCGCGTTCGGCTTTCTGACCAAGCCGGTCGAAAAGCAGGAGTTGCTCGATCAGGTGCAGAAAGCGCTGAAGATCTCCGGCTTCATCGATAACGACCAGGACTGGCGCGCCGACCTCATCACGCGCAGTCCTCTGATGGAGGAGAAGCTGGCGCAGGCGCACATGGTGGCCGGCACCGACGCGCGCGTGCTGATCACCGGTGAGAGCGGTACGGGCAAGGAGCTGCTGGCGCGTGCCGTGCACAAGGCAAGCCCGCGCCGCAACCGCGCCTTCGTGGTGGTCAACTGCAGCGCCATGGCCGAGAACCTGCTCGAGAGTGAGCTGTTCGGTCACGTCAAGGGCGCCTTCGCCGGCGCCGATACCGATCACCGTGGGCTCTTCCAGGCCGCCGAGGGCGGCACGCTGCTGCTCGATGAGATCGGTGACATGCCCATGCGCCTGCAGGTGAAGCTGCTGCGTGTGCTGCAGGAGAATTCGATCCGCCCGATCGGCAGCAACTCACCGCTGCCCGTGGACGTGCGCGTCATCTCCGCCACGCGCGCCGATCTCACGCAGCTGCTCGCCGGGGGACAGTTCCGCGAGGATCTGTACTATCGCCTGAACGTGGTGCACATCGAGATGCCGCCGCTGTCGCGCCGGCGCGAGGACATCCCGGTGCTGGTCGCGCACTTTCTGGCGCAGATCGCGCGCGACAGCGGCACGCGCAAGATCTATGCACCCGAGGCCGTGGAGCTGCTGGCCACGAGCGACTGGCCCGGCAACGTGCGTCAGCTGCAGAACGTGGTGCGCCAGAACGTTGCCCTGTCGCAGACACCGATCATTCCGGTGGAGCTGGTGCAGCAGTCCCTCGGTGGCACGCAGGGCAAGCTCCCCTCCTTCGACGAGGCGCGCGATGAGTTCACGCGCAGCTACCTCTCGCAGATCCTGCAGATCACCGGTGGCAACGTATCCCAGGCCGCGCGCCTGGCCAAACGCAACCGCACCGACTTCTACAAGCTGCTCGGACGGCACCAGCTGGTGCCGGACGATTTCAAATCACGCTGAAAAGGCCGGCAATGCGCCGGCGACCCGCCCATCGGCGCAGGCACCCGCGCACCCGCAGCCCCGCGCGGCGCGCGGCGCGCGGCGCGACGGAGGGGGGGTCGATCCGCCTCAGGCGGCGTGAGCCGCCTCAGGCCGCGCCCAACCGGGCCAGCGTCGAGGCGATGTTGTCGATGCTGCCGAGCAGGCGCGGGCCGAGCAGCTGCTCGGGAAACTCCAGATCGAACTCGCGCTCCAGCGCCAGCATGACATGCGCGCTGGCATGCGGGTTCATGCCGGCCTCGTACAGATCATCGTAGTCGGACAGCCAGTCGGGATCGCGGCGCAGACAGCCGTGCACCCGCAGCACGTTACGGATGCGCAGCACCAGCGTCTGATCATGATCGGGTCGCTTGATGCGTCGTAGCATGCCTGGTTCGCCGTCAGTGTCGAATGGCAGTCGGAAATTACTGACCCCGGCGCGATCCACCCGTAGGAACGGGCCTAATTCGACTGTCGGACGGCGCCCGGCACGAAGAACTCGGTCTGACGCAGGATGCGCCCGGCGCGCGTCTCCACCAGATCGGCCAGCTCCGTGGCGACGCGCTGTCCGGTGATACGCGAGCGGATGTCCGCGCGCCAGTGCACGCTGCCGCGCTCGCCATCCACCAGCAGCGCCAGGCACTCGTAGTCCGAGAGCCTGAAGGTGCGCACCAGCATGCCGAGCCAGGAGCGGATCTGCTCGATGCCGCGGGCTTCCACGCTGATCGGCTTGCCATCGCTGGTACCGACGATGCGCAGCTGCCCCTGCGGGTCAAACAGCGCACACAGCCGCTCGAGCTCCCCTGCCAGACGCGCTGCATGCAGCTCGCGCAGCAGCGCCTCCACATTCTCCCGCGCCATACGCTACCTCCTCCCTGAGGCTACAGCTCGAGCGCCGCGCGCACCGGCTCGGGCCAGCGCGCGGGTGCAAGGCCATGCACGCAGAACAGCGCCACGGCGAGCCGGTCCATCCCGAAGGCCACGCAGCCGGTGTGAGCGACGTCGCCCGCAGCGCTGCGCAGATTCCAGACCTCACCGAAATGCTCCATATGGTAGTTGAAGCTCATGCACGCGGTCGGCACGGCTCCCGCGTAGTAGGGAATGAGCAGCTCGAACTTCAACGACATCAGCCGCTGGCTCACCGCCATGACCTGGCCGACCCGACCAAAGAAAGGGTCGCTGGCGACATCCAATTCGCAGGGCAGACCGAGCTGTTCGGCCAGGCCCGGAGCGCGCTGCATCCACGTCTCGCGAAACGCGCGGATCTGCTCCGGCGTGCCGATGCGCACGAATTCGCGCATGCGGAAGGATTGCAGGCGATTGAGCGCCTTGGACGGCTCGCGTCGAAAGCAGTCGGCGGCCACATCGAAGCGCAGACCCTCACCGGGCAATGCGCCGCGTGCCGCCGCGATCGGATACACCGGGTAGCAGGCGGCCGGTGAGAGCACCAGGTCGCTCGCCGCCAGCGAGGCGGTC
>DATJUN010000086.1:0-10316 GCA_035502275.1 Steroidobacteraceae bacterium | reverse complement strand
AAGCTCATCTTCAGCGCCACTTCCACCGCGGCCGAGCCATTGTCGGCCAGAAAGCAGCGCGACAGACCCGCCGGGGCGATGCCGGTGAGCCGCTCGGCCAGCGCGATCGCCGGCTCGTGCGTCATGCCAGCGAGCAGTACGTGTTCGAGCTGCTGCAGCTGCGCGGCGATCGCCGCGCCGATCCGCGGATGGCAATGACCGAAGAGATTGACCCACCAGGAGCTGATGGCGTCGAGGTAGCGATGCCCGTCGAAGTCTTCGAGCCAGCAGCCCTCGGCGCGCCGCACTGCTATCGGCGGCAGCTGCTCGTGGTCCTTCATCTGGGTGCACGGATGCCACAGATGCGCCAGATCCCGCGCCGCAAGTTGCGCGTTGGTCGATGTCGGCATGGGCGCATTTTGGCATCATGGGTGCCACCATGCAGAAGATGCCGCCGGTACCGCCCACGCAGCAGATGTCCGCGGCCGCCCGGGCTGACGCCGCCCTGCCGTCCCTGCGCATCGATGCCGCCAGCGGCATGCTCATGGCAGTGCCGCAGGTGCTTTCGGCACACTGCGATGCAAGGCCCGCCGGCATGTTGCCCGAGCTCATCGTCATCCATGGCATCAGCGTGCCGCCCGGGCAGTTCGGTGGTCCGTGGATCGACCGGCTGTTCGCGGGGGATCTGCCGGCCGCCGCGCATCCGCAGTTTGCGGCCATCGCTGCGCTGCGCGTGTCGGCGCACGTCGTGATCCGTCGCGATGGCACGCTGACGCAGTACGTGCCGTTCGGGCTGCGTGCCTGGCATGCCGGGGTCTCCAGCTATGAGGGCCGCAGCGCCTGCAACGATTTCTCCGTCGGTATCGAACTGGAGGGCACGGACACGCTGCCCTACGAGCCGGCGCAGTACCTCACGCTCGCAGCGCTGATCCGCGAGTTGTGCCGCGCATACCCGAGCCTCTCACCGCAGCAGCTGGTGGGACACAGTGACATCGCCCCAGGGCGAAAGAGCGATCCCGGGCCGGCCTTCGACTGGCCACGCCTGCGCTCGCTGCTGCAATAGCGCTCGACGGGCGAGCGTGGCGCATTGGCCATTCGCCCCCGCTGACCCCCCCGACAGCGCCAGGTCCGGCCCCCATGCCCCCCAAAGGACCGGTGCACGGCGGCGGGGCCATTCTTGACGCAACCGGGACCTTACCAGTAAGGTTCTGCGATTCTTCGTGGACCGCTCCCGCCTGGCCGCCCGCCGGCGGCCTTGGGGCGGTTCTATCACCCCGGGAGACTATCGTGTTCAAAGCGTCCGCCAACGTCGTCCTGCCGACGTCGATCATCGGTTCCCTGCCGCGCCCGAACTGGTACACGGTTCAGCTCGGCACCAAGAGCTTCCTGGAAGCCATGGTGAACCTGCGCTACCGCGAGCAGTACGAGGACGCGGTATCGGTGCATCTGCGCTCCCAGGAGACCGCGGGCCTGGACATCGTGACCGATGGGGATGCGCACTATGACGATGAGGTTGGCGGCCTGTCCTGGCAGAGCTACCCGACGACGCACATGGCCGGCTTTTCGCCGCACGCCGAGCCCTCGAAGTACAACGTCGGTGCGGTGGCCTGGCCGCGCGGCCATATCCTGCACGATTACCTGGAGGCGCGCGTCCTGCCGCGCATCGTCGGGCCGGTGGGCCCTGGCAATCTGCAGTACGCGGCGATGTGGAAGACCGCGCAGCGCCTGACCCCGCGCCCGGTGAAGTTCGGCACGATTCTGCCTGAGCTGCTGGCTGCCACCGTCCAGGACAGCTATTACAAGGATCCCGTCGAGCGCACGATGGCGCTGTCGCAAGCGATCAACCAGGAGCTCAACTCCCTGGCCGACGCCGGCTGCCCGGTCATCCAGCTCGAGGAGCCGCAGATTCACATGGTGCCGGCGCGCGGCAAGCAGTTCGGCAAGCTCGGCACGGCGGAGCTGCTCGATATCTTCAACAAGACCGTGAAGAGCCTGCGCGCCAAGACCGAGGTCTGGTGCCATACCTGCTGGGGTAACCCGTCGCAGCAGCGCATGTTCGTCGAGTCGCAGAGCTACCAGCCAACACTCGATGTGCTGGCCCAGGTCGACGCCGACGCGATCACGTTCGAGACCTGCTCCTCAGGCCCCGGCGATCTGGAGGCGATCGGCAAGGCCATCACCGACAAGAAGATCGTGATCGGCGTCATTGATCACCACACCCTGCAGATCGAGCGTCCCGAGGAGATCGCGGCCCTGATCCGCCGCGCGCTCAAGCACATCCCGCCCGAGCGGCTGATCATCTCCTCGGACTGCGGCATGGGCCGCGAGGGCATGAGCCGCCGTCACGCGGTCTACAAGATGGTCGCGATGGTGCTGGGCACGAACATCGTGCGCAAGGAGCTGGGCCTGCCCGAGGCGCAGTGCCTGGCTGCTGATTCGCGCTACTCGCTGACCGTCACGACGGGCTGATCGAGCCACCTGTCCCGAACGGGCCGCGGTGCTTCAGGCGCCGTGGCCCGTTTCGTCTGGCGACCAGAAAGCGCTCGGCGCCCGGCAGGCTAGTCGCAGGACGTCTGCGTCCCGCCGCGGCGATTGCGCCAGAGTATTTCGCGACCGCCCCCGGCGCGCGCGAGCGAGCGCGCCAGCACAAACAGCAGATCCGACAGACGGTTCAGATAGCGCAGCGAGATGGCATTGACCGGCTCGGCCGCGGATACCGCCGAGCCAGTGCTGCCTTGCCGCCCGCCGGCTTGTGCGAGCGCCCAGCCGCGGCGTTCGGCGCGGCGGCAGACCGTGCGCGCCAGATGGCACACCGAGGCGGCCGCCGGGCCGCCCGGCAGCACGAATTCCTTCAGCGGCGGAAGGGTCGCGTTGAGGGTCTCGATTCTCTGTTCGAGTGCCTCGATGCGCGCCTCGTCGAGGCGCACGAGTCCGGGGACCGACAGCTCCGCCCCCAGATCGAACAGGTCGTGCTGCACATCGAGCAACCAGGCTGCAGCCGGTGCTGCCGGATCTGCGGCAACCTCACCGAGCGTCGAGATCAGCAGTCCGACCAGGCTGTTCAGCTCATCGACGCTGCCCATCGCCTCGATGCGCGCGCTCTGCTTGGGCACGCGGGTGCCGTCGCCCAGCGCGGTCGTGCCGTCATCGCCGGTGCGCGTCACGATGCGGGACAGTCGATTACCCATGCTGCATCCCCCGCGGGTCAGAACTGGTAGCGCAGACCGCCGGTCACATAGACCCCGACATCGCGAAAGCCCAGGATCTGGACAATAGGATGATCCAGCGCGTTCTGCACGCGCGCATAGGCCGTCAGTCGCGCGCCCAGATGATAGCGGCCATACAGATCCAGGCGCGCGTAGCCCGGGGCCCATACGTCCCCGGCCCAGCGCAGGCGGTGGTCGGTCAGGAACAGATTGGTGCCGAGGTCGAAGGCGTCGACCGCATAGAGCACGCCAAGGTTGCCCATGTTGCGCGCGTTCTCGACCATGAAAGTCCAGGCGGGCGCTGCGTCGCTGTCGTAGGCATCGGTGCGCGTGTAGTTGGCGGTCAGGCTCAGGTGCGAGGAGAGCTTTGCAGCAAGAGAGAGCTCGATGCCCTGCGAGCGCTCGGCCGCGAGATTTGCATACTCGCCATAGCCGCCCGGGACGCGCGGATTGACGATCAGGTAGTCGTAGGCGATGACATTGTCGACGTAGGAGTGCCAGAGCGTGAGAGCCTCCGTGAGCTGCTCATGCCACTGGCTGGCACGCAGCCCGGCTTCCACCGTGCTGGCATTTTCCGGCGTGAGCGCGTGGTTGCCGTAGGTGGGGTTGTAGAGCTGATCGAGCGTCGGCTGCGTGAAGCTCGTGCCGTCGTTCGCGAACACGCTGAGCGCGAAGGGCGCGGCACGGTACAGATCGTAGAGGGCGCCGAGACTGTAGGTGGCCTTATCGGCCCAGGCGGTGTAACTGTCCAGCCGGGCGCCGCCCTCGAGGTGCAGCCGCTGCCCGGCCAGCGCGAGCGCAGCATCGCCGTAGAGCGAGCGGATGTCCTGGCTCTCATCGTTGCCACCGGCATCGGCATTCTCATCGTAGCTCTGCCCGAGCCAGGTGGCGCCGAGCACGGCGGATATCCGGTCGGTGCGGTAGCGCAGGTTGTAGTCGGCCTGCGCGCTGTGCGAGACAGTGCGATAGGTCGAGGCGAACTGATAGACCGGCACGCTCTGGCCGGCCGCATAGACCTGGTAGCTGTCCGGATCGGTCCAGCCATCGTACGGCGCGGCGTAGTAGCCGATGAGCCCGCCGTTGGCGGTATCGCCATTGACGATGGAGAAATCCTGGCCGGAGCCGCCGATCGTGAGCTTCTGCGACAGGTGCGCGCCGAGCTGCTGCTGCAACCACAGGCTGACCACGCCTGCACGGGTGATATCGATATCGCTCGGATCGGGTATCTGCACGGCGAAGTAGTTCGCCGCCGTCGCGCCGGCAATCGACTCGATCAGATCGGCGTTCTGAAACTCGTTGTCGGTGCCGTAGAAGCTGGCGCCGAGCTCGAGGTCGCCGCGCGTGTAGCCGGTGCGGGCGACCAGCGTGCCGTTGCGATAGAACTCCCAGCGGTTGACGCCCCCGCTGTCGACCCAGGAGCCGTTGACCGAATAGCTCCAGCTCCCCTCCCCGAGCGGCAGATGATCGGCCGTGCCCACCAGCAGTTTCTTCCAGTCGAGCGAGCCGGCTTCTATCGCCAGATGGCTGCCCGGGGTCACACCTGCGAGCGTTGTGAAGGAGATGACGCCTGAAGTCGAATCGGCGCCATAGAGCGTGGCCCGCGGCCCGCGCAGCACCTCGATGCGCTGGAACATCGCTGGATCCAGCTGGCCGAGCAGGTAACCGATATCGCCCGTGCCGCCCTCGTTGAGGGTGATGCCATCGAGCACGAACAGCGTGGTGTCGGCGAAGCCGCGCAGACGCGTGTTCAGCGCCTGGCCGGGACCGCCGCCGACCTGGAACTGGATGCCCGGCTCCTGTCGCAGCGTATCGGTTACGCTGGTCTGGGCCTGCTGCGAGATGGTATCGGCGGTCACGATGCTCGCGGCCTGCGGCAGCTCGTCCAGCGGCAGGTCGAGCTTTCCGGCTGTGACGATGACCGGGGCGAGTGCCTCGGCGGCGGATGCGCTCGCATCGGCCGGCCCCTGGGCGTGGGCCCAGGGCGCAGCCAGGAGCGCAGGGATGAGCAGAAGACAGGCACGCGAGCGGCACTGCGCCGCGCGTGCGACCCACCAACGATGGCACATGAGACCAGCCTTTCCATGCACGCCCGCATGGGTTTGCAGCAACCCTCAGGCCGGTCTCCGGGCTTGCGTACGGGTCATGGGCCTTGCGCTCATGACCGCCCGCATCGCCTTCCCACGCTCGAGCGCGCAGTGGCTGTGATGCGGTGTCGTATCGCCTACCGTTGCGGGGGCAGCGCCGGAATTGCGCGTGTGCGCTCACCGGCTTCCCGAGCACCTGAAGGACTGCGCGGACTCTAGGGGCGTGCGAGGGGCACTGTCAACGTCACCGCGCATGGCTCAGCGCCCGGCGCTGACCCCACCGGCGCCTTGACGGCTCGCGGCCGATCGCGCATAGCTTTGCGCATGGCATCCAGAGAACTGCAGGCAGCGCTGGCCGCCGCGCGGGCCGCCGCGCAGGTCATCCAGCCGCTCTATCGCGCCAACCTCGCCGTCACGTTGAAGGCGGATAAATCGCCCGTCACCGAGGCGGATCTGCGCGCTGAGCAAGCCATCCGCGAGGTGCTCTCCGAGGCATTTCCGAGCTATGGATTCTTCGGCGAAGAGGGCGGGCGGCACGCGATGGATGCCGATAACGTCTGGCTCGTTGATCCGCTCGACGGCACGAAGTCCTTCGTGCGCGAGTGTCCGTTTTTCTCAACGCAGATTGCGCTGCTGCGTGAGGGCGAGCTGGTACTGGGAGTCTCCTGCGCCCCGGCCTACGGCGAGACGGCGTGGGCCGAGCGCGGGGAGGGGGCCTTTCTCGCGGGGGAGCCGATCCATGTCAGTGCCATCGCCGCCATCGACGCGGCGATACTCTCGACTGGAAATCTGAAGACCCTGGCAGCATCCGCTGCTGGCTGGTCGCGCTTTGGGGCGCTGGTGGGACGTGTCAACCGGCTGCGCGGCTACGGCGACTTCGTTCACTACCATCTGCTGGCGCGCGGCTCACTCGACGCGGTGGTGGAATCCGACGTCAATATCCTGGACATCGCCGCCCTCACGGTCATCGTGCGCGAGGCCGGCGGCATTTTCACCGATCTGGACGGCGCAGCGGTGACGCTGTCGACCACGAGCGTCCTCGCCAGCAACGCAGCGCTGCATGCGCCGCTGCTGCGCGCGCTGCGCGGCTGAGGCTCTAGGGCTGCAGGCGCGTCGCGCTCCAGGGTCCGCCCTGGAAGCCGCTGCCCGCCGGACTGAGCCTGCGCTGCCAGCGGGCGCGATCGTGCAGGCGCCCGGCGCCTTCGACCCACAGCTCGAGCGCCTCGATCCACAGGTGATAGCCGCCCCACCAGGCCGGGCGGGGGATCGGCGCTCCCGGATCTGCGGCGGCGGCATCGCAGCTCAGCGGCGAGGGCGCGCCGTAGCGATGCGCCGCGCCCTCGATGGCCTGTTCCATCGCGGCGCGCGAGCCGATCGGCTCGCTCTGGCGGCTCGCGCAGGCCGACAGTCGACTCTGCCAGGCGCGTGAGGCGAAGTACGCCTCACTCTCGGCAGCACTCGCGCGTGTAATGCGGCCCTCGAGCCTGGCCTGCCGGCGCAGCGCGTCCCAGTGCATGACCGCCGCCGCGCGCGGATTGGCCTCCAGCTCGCGTCCCTTGCGCGAATCGTAGTTGCTGAAGAAGGTGACATATCCTGGGTCGGGCCTGAGGTCCTTGCAGAGCACGACCCGTGCCGAGGGCACGCCGGCTGCATCGGCCGTCGCAAGCACCATGGCGTTTGGATTGGGCTGTACGCGCCCGCGCGTCGCCTCCTCGAGCCAGCGGGCCAGCAGCTGCAGTGGCTCCCCGGGCAGCGTTTCGGGCAGCAGCTCGGCATGGAATGTCATGCGGGCATGGTATCAGCATGCGCACGCTGCATCGGCGAGCGCGCCTGTGGCAATCTTGTGCCCAGGGGTCGCACACCGGGATATGCATGCCGACGCTCGATGAGCTGCGCCGACGGCTCGACAAATTGGACCGCGAACTGCTGCAGCTGGTCGCCGCGCGCCAGGCTACCAGCCAGGAGATCGCGCGCGTGAAGCGCTCCACCGGGTATCCGACCCGCGATTACGGCCGGGAGCGCGAGGTAATCCTGGGGGCGCGTGAGGAGGCCTCGCAGCTGCAGGTCTCCCCCGAGATCGCCGAGTCCATCATGCGGCTGCTGATCCGCTCCTCGCTGACGACGCAGGAACGCGCCAGCGTGGTGGCCCACGGGTCGGGCAGCGGGCGCAGCGCGCTCGTGATCGGCGGAGCCGGCAAGATGGGCGGCTGGTTCGCGCAATTTCTGAGCTCGCAGGGGTTCGAGGTGCAGATCGCAGATCCGCGCGCCTCGGCGCTCGGTGTCGCGGGACTGACGGATTGGCGCGACAGCGACCTCGGCCACGATTTCATCGTCGTGGCAGCGCCACTCGGGGAGACGGACCGCATCCTGCAGGAGCTGGCGCAGCGCCGGCCGGCGGGTGTGGTGTTCGATCTGGGCTCGCTGAAATCGCCGCTGCGCGCCGGTCTGCATGCGCTGCAGACGTCAGGTGTGGCGGTCACCTCGGTGCACCCGATGTTCGGGCCGGACACGGAGCTGCTCTCCGGCCGGCACGTGATCTTCATCGATCTGGGTCATGCCGGGGCGCTGGCGCAGGCGCGCGCACTGTTTGCGCCGACCATGGCTGAACAGGTCGTCATGCAGGTCGACGAGCATGACCGGCTGATCGCCTACGTGCTCGGTCTCTCGCACGCACTGAACATCGCCTTCTTCACGGCGCTGGCCGACAGCGGCGCGGCCGCGCCGCGCTTGCTGCAGCTGTCGAGCACGACCTTCGATGCCCAATTTGACATTGCCAGCAAGGTTGCCGAAGAGAGCCCGGAGCTGTATTACGAGATTCAGCGGCTCAACGACTATGGCAGCGAATCGCTCGAGGCACTCTCGCGCGCCGTGCGCAGCCTGCAGCAGACGGTGCAGGCCGGGGATGCCGAGCGTTTCAAGGCCCTGATGCGCGCCGGCCGCGAATATGTCCAGGGCCGCCGCGACACCGCGGCCAGGCGGGCCTGAGGGGGCTGACGCAGGGCTCGCTTGAGCCCCCAGCGCTGCGGTAGTAAAACTCCTGCATGCAGGACGTCATCGATCGGGACGGCTTTCGCATCAACATCGGCATCGTCCTGTCGGCCGATGACGGGCGGCTTTTTCTCGGGCGCCGGGCCCGGGGACGTGGCTGGCAGTTTCCGCAGGGCGGCGTGGGCCGCGGCGAGACGCTCGAGGAGTCGCTGTTTCGCGAGTTGCAGGAGGAGATCGGCCTGGCGGCCGCCGATGTGCGGGTCCTCGGCCGCACCCGCCACTGGCTGCGCTACCGACTGCCCGCGCGCTTCCTGCGCCGCGACGTGAAGCCGTTGTGCGTCGGGCAGAAGCAGCACTGGTTTCTGCTGCAGCTGCGGCAGGCCGCGGCCGCCTTTCGCTTCGATGCGACGAACGAGCCTGAATTCGATCACTGGCGGTGGGTGGACTACTGGCAGCCGATCAAGGAAGTGGTGTACTTCAAGCGCGCCGTCTACACGCGTGTACTGCACGAGTTCGGTCCCATGGTGTTTCCGCGCGGTTTGCCGCCCTGTCCGGCCTGGGGGCGTGTCCGACGCCTGCAGCCGCCGGCGGCTGACGCTGCGGGCAGCGGCGAGTCCCGCGGCTGACCGCGGATTGAACGACGGCGCTCGTGGACGAGATCCCAACCCGGCTCGTGATCCGTACCCACGCCCCGGCCCGACGCCGGGTCGCCCTGGCCCTGGCGCTGCTGCTGGCCCTGGTGGCGCTGTACGCCGCGTTTGAATTCGGCCGCTTTCGCGGCGGCTATGATGCCGTGCGCGCCGCCGCGCAGCGCTCGCAGATGCAGTCACGCATGGACGGGCTGCTCGGACAGCAGCACCGCCTGCAGGTGCAGCTCGCCGCGGCGCAGGAGGCCCAGATCTCGGACGTCCGCGAGCGCTCGGAGGTCGCCCGCACGATCGGGGAGTTGCAGGCGCAGGTCGAGCGGCAGCAAAAGGATCTGGAGTTCTATCGTGGCCTGGTCGCGCCGCAGCACGAGACGCAGGCCGACAGCGGCGTGCGCGTACAGGAGTTTCACATCGTGGCGATGCCCGCGCGGCGGCAGTACCTGCTGCGCTTTACGCTGAATCGCACGTCCCAGGCCGATCGGTCCCTGACCGGCACGCTGCTGATCAGCGTGGCCGGCTCCCAGGCCGGCGCCGCCGGCACCCTTGCGCTCCCCGCCCTGACCGGGGGGGCCGCCCAGCTGCCGTTCAATTTCCGCTACTACACCGATATCGAGCAGCCGATCACGCTGCCCGTGGCTTTCAAGCCCGATTCTGTGACGATCGAGGTTCGTTCGGCCCGCAAGGGCATGGCACCCTACCGCCAGACCTTCCTCTGGGAGGTCGACCCCACGTGATTGGCGCCGGCCGGCGAGGCCGCGCGGGAGGAGCCATGTTCGGACGGCGTGACCCCGGCAACGGCCGCATCGATACCCTGATCGGCAGAAACGCTGCGGTTCAGGGGGATATCGAGTTCGCCGGGGGCCTGCACGTGGATGGGCGGGTCGCCGGCAGCGTGCGCGCGGCGGCGGATGGGGCGCTCTCGGTCAGCGAATTCGGCGTCATCGAGGGCTCGGTGGCCGCGGCCCACGTGGTGCTCAACGGCCGGGTCAACGGCGACATTTTCGGCACCGAGCGCGTCGTGCTCGGCAGCAAGGCCAAGGTGCGCGGTAACGTGCACTACGGTGTCATCGAGATGGCGCTGGGCGCGGAAATCAGCGGCAAGCTGGCACCCCTGGGCAATGGGGCGGCCACCGGCAGCACGGAGGAGGCGCCGGCAGCCGAGGGCGAGGGGTCATTGCCGATGGCCGAGGGCCTCTGAGCGACCGCGAGCCCTCTTTTGACGCCCCTGCCTCGCCCCCATACACTCCCCCTATGAGTGAAGCTGCGTCCCCGACTGCCGACACCCCTCACCACTCCGCTGGTGCTGCCACCGACTTGGCCGAGCCGCCGCTGCTGTTTACGGATGCTGCGGCGCGCAAAGTGAGTGACCTGATCGCCGGGGAGGGCAATCCCAACCTGATGCTGCGCGTGTT
>DATJUN010000085.1:0-10598 GCA_035502275.1 Steroidobacteraceae bacterium | reverse complement strand
GCCAGCGAGAAGCAGGCCGCGGTCTCACGCCTGATGCAGATCTATGCCAACCGCGGACATCTGATTGCGCGCATCGATCCGCTGGGCCTGCTGCAGCGGCCGCGGCCCAAGGTGCTGTCCGCCGAATACGCGGGGCTGACCGAGGCGGACATGGACAGCGAGTTCGTGACCGGGGCGCGCAACGGCTGGATCGGTCGGCGTGCCTCACTGCGCGAGATCCTCTCGCGTCTGGAGCGCATCTACTGCGGCTCCATCGGCGCGGAGTTCGCGCATGTCTCCAACAGCGATGAGCGGCTGTGGCTGCAGGATGAGTTCCAGCTCGGTCGCATGCAGCAGAGCTTCTCGACCGCGGAGCAGCGCGCCATGCTGGCCGAGCTCACCGCCGCCGAGGGGCTCGAGCGCTACCTGCATACCAAGTATGTGGGCCAGAAGCGCTTCTCGCTCGAGGGCGGCGATGCGCTCATCGCCTGCCTGACCGATCTGATCCAGCAGGGCGGACGCGCCGGCATCGAGGAATTCGTGCTCGGCATGGCCCATCGCGGGCGGCTGAACGTGCTGGTGAATGTGCTGGGCAAATCCCCCGCGCAGCTGTTCTCCGAATTCGAGGGCAAGTACGACGAGAACCACATGCAGGGCTCGGGGGACGTGAAGTACCACAAGGGCTTCTCGGCCGACCTGCGTACCGAGGGCGGCAACGTGCATGTGGCCCTCGCGTTCAATCCCTCGCACCTGGAGATCGTCGACCCGGTGGTCGAGGGCTCGGTGCGCGCCCGCCAGGAGCGGCGCAGCGATGCCAAGGGCGACAAGGTGGTGCCGGTGCTCATGCACGGGGATGCCGCCTTCGCCGGCCAGGGCGTGGTCATGGAGACACTGCAGCTCTCGCAGGCGCGCGGCTACCGGGCCGGCGGCACGGTGCACATCGTCATCAATAACCAGATCGGCTTCACCATCTCCGATCCGCGCGATGCGCGCTCCACGCTCTACTGCAGTGACGTGGCCAAGATGGTCGAGGCGCCGATCTTTCACGTGAACGCCGACGATCCGGAAGCGGTGGTGTTCGTCACGCGGCTCGCGCTGCGCTATCGCCAGCGCTTTCACAAGGACGTGGTCATCGACCTGGTCTGCTACCGGCGGCTCGGCCACAACGAGGCCGATGAGCCGGCGGCCACCCAGCCGCTGATGTACCAGACCATCCGCCAGCATCCCACGGTGCGGCAGATCTATGCCGAGCAGCTCATCAATGCCGGGGTACTCACGGCCGGCGAGGCCGAGCAGATGGTTGCCCAGTACCGCGCGGCGCTCGATGCGGGCCATCTGGCGCGCCACGCGGCGCTCGGACTGATTGGCAACAAGTACACCATCGACTGGTCGCGCTATGCGCTGGTCGACTGGTCCGAGGCGGTCGTCTCGGGCGTGGAGCCTGCGCGCCTGGCGCAGCTGGCCGCGCGCCTCTCCACGCTGCCGCAGGATCTTTCACTGCATCCTCGGGTCGCCGCGCTGATGACCAGCCGCGCGCGCATGTTCGCGGGCGAGGCGCCGCTTGACTGGGGCGCGGCCGAGACGCTCGCGTATGCGACGCTGCTCGATCAGGGTTTCCCGGTACGCATGTCGGGCCAGGACTCGGGCCGCGGTACCTTCTTTCACCGGCACGCGGTGCTGCACGATGCCAACAACGGGCGCCAGTACATACCGCTGCAGCATCTGAAGGATGCCCAGCCGCGCTTCACGGTCATCGACTCGGTGCTCTCCGAGGAGGCCGTGCTCGGCTTCGAGTATGGCTACTCCACCACCAGTCCCGATTGCCTGGTCATCTGGGAGGCGCAGTTCGGCGACTTCGTCAATGGTGCGCAGGTCGTCATCGACCAGTTCATCTCTTCCGGGGAGGCCAAGTGGGGACGGCTGTGCGGGCTGACGCTGTTCCTGCCGCATGGTTACGAGGGGCAGGGTCCGGAGCATTCCTCGGCGCGTCTGGAGAGGTTCCTGCAGCTGTGTGCCGAGAACAATATGCAGGTATGCGTCCCGTCCACCCCGGCGCAGATGTTTCATCTGCTGCGCCGGCAGATGCTGCGCGGCTTCAGAAAGCCGCTGGTGGTCATGACGCCCAAGAGCCTGCTGCGTCATGAGCAGGCGGTCTCCTCGCTGGCCGATCTGAGTCACGGCGCCTTCGCACCCGTGATCGACGAGGTCGATGACATCCGGTCCGCGCAGGTGCAGCGCGTGGTCTTCTGCAGCGGCAAGGTGTACTACGATCTGCTCAAGGCGCGCCGCGCCCAGGGCGATCGCGAGGTGGCACTGGTGCGCGTCGAGCAGCTCTATCCCTTCCCCGTGGATGAATACCAGGCGGTGCTCGCGCGCTATGCCAATGCCACCGACCTGGTGTGGTGTCAGGAGGAGCCGCAGAATCAGGGCGCCTGGTACCAGATCCGTCACCGTCTGGAAGACCACGCACACGGGCGGCCGGTGTACTACGCGGGTCGAGCCGCGGCCGCCGCGCCCGCGACCGGGCTCGCGAAGCTGCACGAAGCCGAGCAGCGCCGCCTGGTTGAAACGGCATTGAGCGCGACCTCCATTGAGCAGACGATGCGCAGCACCCGGCGCCTCACGCTGACGCAAGCGGGGCCTGCAGACGCCCGCAGCGCCGATCGAGCCCCCACGCCCATAAGGAAGAGTTCATGACCGTCGAGATCCGCGTTCCACAGCTGCCGGAATCGGTGGCTGATGCCACGCTTGTTGCATGGCGAAAGTCCTCCGGCGACAGCGTCAGTCGCGATGAGAACCTGGCCGATCTCGAAACCGACAAGGTCACCCTCGAGGTGCCCGCCCCGGTGAACGGTGTGCTGCGCGAGCTGAAAGTCGCCGCAGGCACGACCGTCAAGAGCGGCGAGGTGCTGGCCGTGATCGAAGAGGGCGCCGCTGCGAAGGCCGCGGGCACTGCGGCCGCCGTCGGTGCGCCGGCGCCGGCCGCTGCGTCGCCGGCCACTGCGTCCCCGGCCACTGCGTCCCCGGCCACTGCGTCCCCGACGGCTGCAGCGGACGGCGGACGCGCCGGACCGGCCGCGCGTCGCGTCATGGAGGAAAGTCACCTGCCAGCGAGCGCGGTCACCGGCAGCGCTCCGGGCGGGCGTATCACCAAGGGGGATGCCCTGCAGGCCGCCGCGGCGAGCCCTGCCGTTGCCGGTTCTGCCGTTGCCGGCGCGGCTCGGCCGGCGCGCGGCGGGCGTGTCGATCAGCGCGTCCCCATGACGCGCCTGCGGGCGCGCATTGCCGAGCGCATGGTGCAGGCGCAGGCGACACAGGCTCTGCTGACGAGTTTCAACGAGGTGGACCTGAGCGCCGTGCAGGAACTGCGCGCTCGCTACAAGGAGGTGTTCGAGAAGAAGCACGGCGTGAAGCTTGGGTTCATGTCCTTCTTTGTGAAGGCCTCGATCGAAGCGCTGAAGCGCTTTCCGGTGGTCAATGCCACGGTCGACGGCAGCGACATCGTCTATCACGAGTACTTTGACATCGGCGTTGCGGTGTCGACCGAGCGCGGCCTCATGGTGCCGATCCTGCGCGATGCGGATGCGATGAGCTTTGCCGAGGTCGAGCAGGCCATCGGCCAGTTTGCCGCCCGCGCACGCGCCGGCTCGATTGCGCTGGAAGATCTGACCGGCGGCACCTTCAGCATCACCAATGGCGGGGTCTTCGGCTCGCTGATGTCCACGCCCATCGTCAATGCGCCGCAAAGCGCCATCCTCGGTATGCACAAGATCCAGGAACGCCCCATGGTCGTGGGCGGACAGATCGCGATCCGTCCGATGATGTATCTGGCGGTGACGTACGATCACCGCATCATTGACGGGCGCGAGGCGGTGCAGTTCCTGGTCTGCATCAAGGACTGTCTGGAAGACCCCGGCCGTCTGCTCCTGGGAGTTTGATTCATGAGTGATACCTATGACGTCGCCGTCATCGGCGCGGGCCCGGCTGGCTATCCGGCGGCAATCCGGGCAGCGCAGAACGGGCTGTCGGTCGTGTGCATCGATACCTGGAAGAACCGTGATGGCAGCCCCGCCTTCGGTGGCACCTGCCTGAACGCCGGCTGCATTCCCTCCAAGGCGATGCTCGAGTCCAGCGAGCTGGTGCACCGGGCGCACAGCGAGTTCGCCGTGCATGGCATCAAGCTGCAGGGCGTAAGCGTGGATCTGGCCGCCATGCAGAAGCGTCGTGCCGGCATCGTGCGTACCATGGCCGGAGGCGTCGGTGCGCTCTTCAAGGCCGCGGGCGTCACGGGGGTCTTCGGGCGCGCGCGCCTGCTCGCCGGCCGTCGCGTCGAAGTCATCGCGCACGATGGCGCGCGCAGTGAAATCGCCGCGAAGCACGTGATTCTCGCAAGCGGCTCGATTCCGACCGAGCTGCCCTCCATGCGCTTCGACCACGAGCGCATCTGCGATTCGTGGGATGCGCTCGAATTCGCCAGCGTCCCACAGCGCCTGTGCGTGATCGGCGCGGGCGTCATCGGGCTGGAACTCGGTAGCGTGTGGCGCCGGCTTGGGGCGCAGGTCACGATTCTCGAGGCGCTCGACAATTTCCTTGCCATCGCCGACCAGCAGCTGGCTGCGGAGGCTGCGCGTCACTTCAAGAAGCAAGGGCTCGACATCCGGCTCGGTGCGCGAGTCTCCGGGGCAAAGAGCACCAAGGAAGGCGTGACGGTGGAGTACGCCGACGGCAAGGGTCCGCAGACCGTGACGGTCGACAAGGTCATCGTCGCCGTCGGTCGCCGACCCTATTCGGCCGACCTGCTGGCGCCCGACTGCGGGGTCAAGCTCGATGAGCGCGGGTTCATCAGTGTCGACGAAGAGTGCCGCACCGGCGCGGAAGGGGTCTGGGCCATCGGCGACTGCGTACGCGGTCCCATGCTGGCGCACAAGGGCAAGGAGGAGGGCATCGCCGTCGCCGACCGCATCGCCGGACGCTACGCGCACGTCAACTACGCCGTGATCCCCTCGGTCATCTATACCGCGCCGGAGATTGCCTGGGTTGGCCAGACCGAGGAACAGGTCAAGGCCAGCGGCACGGCCTACAAGAGCGGGGTGTTCCCCTTCGCCGCGAGTGGGCGCGCGCGTGCCATGGAGGCCGCGGTGGGCTTTACGAAGATTCTCGCGGCGCGCGACTCCGATAGCATCCTCGGGGTGCACATCATCGGCCCCCTGGCCGGTGAGCTGATCGCCGAGGCGACCCTCGCGATGGAGTTCCAGGCGAGCGCCGAGGACCTGCAGCGGACCATCCACGCCCACCCGACACTGGCCGAAGCGATCCACGAGGCCGCATTGGCCACCGACAAGCGCGCGATCGACAACGTCAATAAGTGAGAGGCGCGGCGAGAGGCGCGGCGAGAGGCGGGGCGCGGCGGCACAAACGCGGCCTCGGCGCGGCCTCGGCCCGGGCTGAGCCGCGGGTCTGCGCGTCGTGTGCCTGGCCGGCGCGAGGGGCGCTTTCCCCTTGCTGCAGAAAGAAAACCGCCAAATTCTTTCCTCAGAAACGAATTTGGCCGACTTACCCGGGAACGAGCCTGCACAGGCTCTCCCCGGGACAATGAGCGGCCGGGTCAGGGTTTTACGTGCGGGGGGCCGGCGGCCCGGCGTGGCCCGGCGTGGCCCTGCGCGAGCCTGCGGCCTGCGGCCTGCGGGGCGTGGCCTCCCCGATGAGCTAATCCGAGCGCGCGACGCTCAGTCGCTGCAGGCGTCCCTGGTGATCCACATCCAGGTGGAACTGGATCGGGCGGCAGCAGACCTGACAGTCCTCGATGTATTCGGCCGATCCGGCACTCAGGTCCACGAGTGTCTGGAACGGTTCGCCGCAGTAGGGGCAGTGGATGTCCTGAAAGCGGCTCTGGCCGCCCTCGCTATTGCCGGCGTCGGGCTCGAATACCGGCTCGAGCCCGTAGCGGGCATCGATGCCCGCGGCATCCTCGTCCCGTCGCGGGGCTTGCGGTGAGTCTTGGCCGGCGCGTGTGCGAGGCATAGGGCCTGAGTATAGGCGCGCGTGCCGCGGCGCGAGCGAACGCGCCGTCTGCGCTACCATGGTCGGATGAATTCACCAGGGACGGCGCTGTCGATCAGCGGATTGACGAAGGTCTACGCCTCGGGACTGCAGGCGCTGCAGGCGCTGGACCTGCAGATCGCGCGCGGCGAGATCTTTGCGCTGCTCGGTCCCAACGGGGCCGGCAAGACGACGCTGATCAATATCGTCTGCGGCATCGTCACGCCCAGCTCGGGGCGGGTGCTTGCCGATGGTTTCGACATCCAGCGCGACTATCGCGCCGCGCGCAGTCGCATCGGACTGGTGCCCCAGGAGATCAGCACCGATATGTTCGAGACCGTTGCCCACACGGTCAGCTACAGCCGCGAGCTGTATGGCTGTCGTCGTGATGCGGCCTTCATGGAGCGCGTGCTCAGGGATCTGTCGCTCTGGGAAAAGCGCGACGCGCGCATCATGACACTGTCGGGCGGCATGAAGCGGCGTGTGATGATCGCCAAAGCGCTGGCGCACGAGCCGCGCATCCTGTTCCTGGACGAGCCAACGGCAGGCGTGGATGTGGAGCTGCGCCGTGACATGTGGGAACTGGTGCGCGGGCTGCGTGCGCGGCAGGTCACCATCATTCTGACCACGCACTATATCGAGGAGGCCGAGGAGATGGCCGATCGCATCGGCGTCATCAACCGCGGCTCGCTCATCCTGGTCGAGGACAAGGTCACGCTGATGCAGAAGCTCGGCCGTCGGGAGCTGACGCTGCACCTGAGCGAGCCACTGGCGCGCGTGCCCGAAGCCCTCAAGTCCTGGCGCCTCGCGCTGTCGGCCGATGGCAGCGAGCTGCAGTATCGCTTCGATGCGGCCGGCGAGCAGCGCGATATCGCAACGCTGCTGCGCCAGCTCGGCGAGCTGGGCATCAGCTTCAAGGACCTCAACACCCGCCAGAGCACTCTCGAGGAGATCTTCGTGTCGCTGGTGAGCCAGCGTGGAGCGGCGTCTTGACGGCGCAGGCGGCAGGCGCGCGGCTGCCCACGCCTACGCCTACGCCCGTTTCCGAGCCGCGGCCGGCACCGTTCAACCATCGCGGTGTCTGGGCAATCTACAAATTCGAGATGTCGCGCTTTCGTCGCACCGTGCTGCAGAGTGTGGTGACACCGATCATCACGACCTCGCTGTACTTCGTGGTGTTCGGCTCGGCCATCGGCTCGCGCATCTCCACTGTCCACGGCGTGCCCTATGGGGCCTTCATCGTGCCGGGGCTCATCATGCTCTCGCTGCTGACCGAGAGTCTTGCAAACGCATCCTTCGGCATCTACATGCCGAAATTCACCGGCACGATCTACGAGCTGCTGTCCGCGCCGGTCTCCTCGCTCGAGATCGTGCTGGGATACGTCGGGGCGGCGGTCAGCAAGTCCGTCATCCTCGGCGCGCTGATCCTCGGGACCGCGAGCCTGTTTGTGCCGCTGCACGTACTGCATCCGCTGTGGATGGTCGGCTTTCTGCTGCTGACCGCTGCGACCTTCAGCCTATGCGGCTTCATCCTCGGCATCTGGGCGCGCAGCTTCGAGCAGCTGCAGTTCGCGCCGATGCTCATCGTCACGCCGCTGACCTTCCTCGGCGGGGCGTTCTATTCGATCGACATGTTGCCGCCGGCCTGGCGCACCGTGACGCTGTTCAACCCGATCGTGTACCTGGTGAGCGGTTTTCGCTGGAGCTTTTACGGATCCGCCGATGTGGCCGTGGCCGCGAGCCTGGGCTGCACGGCGGCCTTCCTGCTGCTGTGCCTGGCACTGATCGTGTGGATCTTCAGGAGCGGCTATCGACTGAAGAACTGACCAGGGCAGGCCGGGCGTCGCGGTGCTTGCATTTCGCATGCATTGCTTTCAGAATAATGTCATGGGTGTCCAATTGACCATCCGCGATGTGCCGGAGAGCGTGCGCGATGAGCTCGCATTGCGGGCGGCAGCCGAAGGCAAATCGATGCAGGAGTTTCTGCGGGCCGAACTGCTCCGACTGACGGCTAAACCATCGCTCGGCAGATGGCTGGAAGAGGTGCGCGGGCGCAAGCGAGCGTCTTCAGTCCGCTTGACCTCGAGCGAGATTCTCGCCGCAAGAGACGCCGATCGGCGCTGACGCGCCTCGTGAACAGTGAGCTGCGTCGTCGACGCTTCGGTGATCGTGGCAGCACTCGTGGATACCGGGGCCGATGGGAACTGGGCGGAGGGCATTATCTCTGCAGGGCCGCTGTACGCGCCCGCGCTCCTCGGAGTCGAAGCCACGAGTGCGCTTCGCAGGCTGGAGCTGGCACGGCGCATCACCAGCGCGGAAGCTGATGCAGCCCACGCGGATCTGCAGCGCCTGGCAATCGAGCTGTATCCCTTCGAGCCGTTCGCCGATCGCGTCTGGCAGCTGCGCCGGCAGGTCAAAAGCTACGACGCCTGGTACGTAGCGATCGCCGAGGAGCTGCATTTTCCACTGGCCACACTCGATCGACGCCTGGCAAGAAGCGCGGGCGTCGCCTGCGAGTTTCGCTTGCCCGGCCGCCCCTGAATCGGGCATATCACGCCAGCCGCTGCGCAGAGAGCACGTTTGGCACCGCGCTCAGGCGCGTCAGCAGGCGGCCGAGCTGCTCGCTGTCGCGCACGGCGGTGCGCATCACGATGGTCGCAATGCGGTCCTCCGGATCGGTGTTGGAATTGACTCCCTCGATCGAGAGCTTCTCGAGTGCCAGCACGTCCGAGACGTCGCGCAGAAGCCCTCGCCGGTCGAGCGCCTGCACGCGGATCTGCACCGGCAGCAGGCTGTCGGCGCCGAGGTTCCAGTCCACGAGCAGCACGCGCGCGGCATTGCGCGCGCGCATGCGCGCAAGGTTGGGACAATTGGCCCGATGCACGGTGACTCCACGCCCCAGGGTGACGTAGCCGGCAATCGGCTCGGGGGGCACGGGCGCGCAGCAGCGCGCGAGCGTCACTGGCAGGTCCCCGACCCCCTCGATGTCCACCAGCGAGCCGCGCGCGCTGCGTCGTGGGCGCTGACGCACGGGGAGCAATGGCGCGGCGGCCGGCGTGCGCAGCCGCGCGATCGCCTGCGCGAGTGCACTGGTACTGATATCACCGGAGCCAAGATGCCGCTGCAGCTCCTCGGTACTGTCGGCGTGCAGCTCGCGTACCAGCGCCGCAGTGAGATCCGCACCGGCGCCGGCGCGCGCGAGCTCACGATCGAGAATCTCGCGCCCAGCGACCACGTGGTCGGATTGGTCGAGGCGGCGAAACCAGGCGCGCACCTTGGCGCGGCTGCGCGGTGAGGCCAGAAATCCCTGCTCGCTGGCGAGCCAGTCGCGGCTCGGG
This sequence comes from Steroidobacteraceae bacterium, assembly GCA_035502275.1. Classification (GTDB taxonomy): domain Bacteria; phylum Pseudomonadota; class Gammaproteobacteria; order Steroidobacterales; family Steroidobacteraceae; genus FEN-1191. The sequence continues at coordinate 1,242 of DATJUN010000085.1, read as the reverse complement.
CCGCCCTGCCGGCCGGTGATGATCTCGACGACCTCACCGTTGGCGAGCGGCTGATTCAGCGGCACGATGCGTCCGTTGATCTTGGCGCCGCGGCAGTGGTGCCCGAGCTCGGTGTGCAGGTGGTAGGCGAAGTCCAGGGAGGTGGCGCCGCGCGGCAGATCCACGACCTCGCCCTGCGGCGTCATCGCATAGACGCGGTCGGAGAACAGCTCCTGCTTGAGCCGCTCGAGCACATCGCCCTCGAGCGGCGTGGACTGCGCCGGATCGAGCACGCGGCGCACCCACTCGATCTTGCGCTCGTAGCCGCTGTCGCGCGAGCCGGCGGTGCCGCCCTCCTTGTAGCGCCAGTGCGCGGCCACTCCGAGCTCGGCGTGCTCGTGCATCTCGCGTGAGCGGATCTGCACCTCCACGGCCTTGCCCTCAGGACCGATCACCGCGGTGTGGATCGAGCGGTAGTCATTGTCCTTCGGGGTGGCGATGTAGTCGTCGAACTCGCCGGGAATGTACGCCCATAGCCCGTGCACCACGCCCAGGGCTGCGTAGCAGTCAGCGATGCTGTCCACCACGATGCGCACGGCGCGCACGTCGAAGAGCTGGTCGAAGGCAACGTGTTTGCGCTGCATCTTGTTCCAGATGCTGTAGATGTGCTTGGGACGACCGTATACGGCGAGCGGCTGCACACCGGCGGTGGCGAGCTCGCGGCGCAGCTGCGCGCACAGCTCCTCTATGTAGCGCTCGCGATCCACACGCCGCTCGGCCAGCGCCCGAGCCGTGCGGTGATAGTCCTCGGGGTCCAGAAAGCGGAAGGCCAGATCCTCCAGCTCCCACTTGAGGCTCCAGACGCCCAGCCGGTTGGCCAGCGGCGCCATCAGGCTGCGCGTCTCGAGCGCCAGGCGCTGCTGCTCCTCGGGCGCGAGCTCACGCGCGTGGCGCAGTCGCACGAGCTGCTCGGCCAATCGAGCCACCACCAGGCGCGGATCTGCCGCCACGGCCAGCAGCATCTTGCGCAGCACCTCGGCCTGTGCGCCATGCAGTCCCTGCGTGGCGGACCAGCCGGCGGGCAGGTGCAGCTCGCCGAGCCGGCCGAGATCGGCGGCGAGCTTGCAGGCCTCGGCGCCTAGCGCGCTCTCTGCGGTTTCGGCGGGCAACGGCTTGCCGGCGCGGGCCGTCCAATGCAGCAGCGTCGCCATGGCCAAGTCGCAATCCTGCGTCAGTGCGCCGGTCAACGAGGCTGCCTCCAGG
>DATJUN010000084.1:0-23753 GCA_035502275.1 Steroidobacteraceae bacterium | reverse complement strand
CGTGCCGCGCTGCTCGAGCGGCCGCAGCACTGCGAGCAGGTCCTGGGCGCCGATCTTGGCGACGGGGCGTTGGCCCAGCCGCGGGTAGACGAACTGCTCTAGGCGCCGGCGGGTGTGCTCGTAGGTGTCTTCGGCGACTTCGCGCCGGTGAATGGCGAGCCACTCGCGAGCAACCGCCTCGAAAGTGTCCGAGCCAGCGGCCTTTGCGGCGGCGCGCTGCGCGACCGGGTCAATGCCCTCGGCGATCAGCACGCGGTTCTGGTCGCGGCGCTCCCTGGCGCGCTTGAGTGATATCTCCGGATAACTGCCCAGCGAGCACATGGTCTCGCGGCCCCCGAAGCGATAGCGCAGCCGCCAGAGGCGGCCGCCCGATGGGGTGACGAGCAGATGCAGCCCTTTCTCGTCACGCAGCTTGTAGGGCTTATCCTTCGGTTTGGCTGCGCGCAGGTCCGTGTCTGTCAGGTTCGGCATTGCGGGTACGGGCTCCTTGGAGACTCGTCGTACCCGCGAGCGTACCCGCGGATGTGTTACGCTGTCCACGGACGTTGGCAGAGGCCAGCGGCTCGGAATTGCTGGAATCGCAGGGGTTTTTAGAGGGCGCCGGCCGTTCACAGCGGCCGGCAGATGCCCAAGTGGTGGAGGCGGCGGGAATTGAACCCGCGTCCGCAAGCCCTAGACTTCAGGATCTACGCACATAGCCCGTTCTTTGGTTCTCATCCGACGCTACCCGAAGGGCAGGGAAGACGCCGGACCAGCGACGGTAACTCTTAACACGGCCACCCCGTAGCACGATGGCCGGCGATCCTATGAGCGCGTCCCCTGATACAGTCGCATAGGCACGAGCTGGTCAGAGGTCAGCTGCGACTAGGCAGCCAGAGCGTAGTTGTCGTCGTTGGCAACTAAAGTTTGCAGCAGAGTTTTACGAGGGCTACTGCACCTCGGTGACGCCCCTGAAGGTTCGTGACCCACGTCGAAACCGGTCGCCCCCTTCGCAGCCAGTATAGCACTGCAGTCCGAGCGGACCGGCGTGAAGCCGCAAAACCGTGAGCCGCGGCATTCACCCAGGGCTCAGAGCCGCTCGATCCCCAGCGCGATGCCCTGGCCCACGCCGATGCACATCGCGCAGAGGGCTCGCACGCCGCCGCCGCGCAAGAGCTGATAGAGCGCGGTGGTCACGAGGCGCGCGCCACTGGCGCCGAGCGGATGGCCGAGCGCGATGGCGCCGCCGTTGGGATTGACCTGCGGGGCATCATCGGGCAGGCCGAGCTCGCGCATCACCGCGAGGGCCTGGGCCGCGAATGCCTCGTTGAGCTCGAGCGTATCGATGCTGCCCAGGGACCACTGCAGGCGCGCGAGGAGCTTGCGCGTAGCCGGTGCCGGACCCATGCCCATGATGCGCGGGGCGACGCCCGCGACCGCGGTGCCGGCGATGCGCGCGCGTGCCGTGAGCCCGAAACGCCGCACTGCCTCTTCGCTGGCGAGCAGCACGGCGGCGGCGCCGTCGTTGATGCCCGAGGCGTTGCCCGCCGTGACGCTGCCGCCTTCGCGGAACGGAGCGGCAAGCGCTGCGAGCGCCTCGAGGCTGGTCGCGCGCGGATGCTCATCGCGCTCGACGCTGTGGGTTTCTCCCTTTTTCCTGCCAGGCGTGGTGACCGCGACGATCTCCTCGGCGAGCCGCCCGGCCGACTGCGCGGCGAGGGCGCGCTCCTGACTGCGCAGTGCAAACCGATCCTGGTCGGCGCGCGCGATGTGATACTCGCTCGCGACGTTCTCGGCCGTCTCGGCCATGGAGTCGACGCCGTACTGCTGCTTCAGCAGCGGATTGACGAAGCGCCAGCCGAGGGTGGTGTCGAACATCTCCACGTTGCGCGCAAAGGGTGTCGCAGATTTGGACATGACGAAGGGGGCGCGGCTCATGCTCTCAACGCCCCCGGCGATCATCACCTGTGCCTCGCCACAGCGGATGGCGCGCGCAGCGATGCCGATCGCATCCAGACCGGAGCCGCAGAGCCGATTGATCGTGGCTCCGGGCACCTCCTGCGGCAGACCCGCCAGCAGCAGCGCCATACGCGCCACGTTGCGATTGTCCTCGCCCGCCTGGTTGGCGCAGCCGAGCACGACATCGTCGATCGCCGACGCGTCGAGCGATGGGTTACGCGCCAGCAGCGCACGGATCGGAATGGCCGCCAGATCATCGGTGCGTACAGCGGCAAGCGCGCCGGCGTAGCGCCCGAATGGCGTGCGGATGGCATCGCAGAGAAACGCGTCAGGCATGATGAATTCTTCCGGCTATGTCACACTGATTCATTGAAACTTAGTTACATACGCTGCATACTTAAAGTTAAGTATCAATCTCGTGTGCTACCCGCGTCGCATCAGCCGCGCGCGATCGCGCTGCCAGTCGCGATCCTTTTCCGTGGCGCGCTTGTCGTGCTGCTTTTTGCCCTTGGCCAGCCCGATCTGCAGCTTGGCGCGACCCTCCTTCCAATACAGCTCGAGGGGGACGACCGTGTAGCCGCGTCGCTCGGTGGCACCTACCAGATGATCGATCTGACTGCGGTGCAGGAGCAGCTTGCGCGTCCGTACCGGATCGGCGCTCTTATGAGTCGAGACGGTTCGCAGCGGCGACAGATGTGCGCCGATGAGGAAGGCTTCGCCATTGCGCAGGTACACATAGGCCTCGGCCAGCTGTGCCTTGCCGGCGCGCATCGATTTGACTTCCCACCCCTCCAGTGCCAGCCCCGCCTCCAGCCGCTCCTCGATGAAGTAGTCGAAGCGCGCGCGACGGTTCTCGGCTATGACACGGGGTGTAGCGCTCGCGGGCTTGTTCATGGGTGCATTCTAGGACAGCCAGGCAGCTCTCACGGGGGTGCGCAGCCCTTGAGGGGCGCCCGGACCTTAAGCCAAACTAGTTCGATGCGCGAACTGACCCGCTCGGCCCTGGTGTCCCGCCCACCCGAAACGCTCTACCGACTGGTGGAGGACGTGGCGCGCTATCCCGAGTTCGTGCCCGGCTGCACCGAGGCCAGTGTGCTCGAGCGGCACGGCGAGGAGATGCTGGCGCGTCTGGCGGTGCGTCGCGGCCCCCTGCGCACGGCCTTCACGACCCGCAACCGCCTGGAGCCTGGCCGGGCCGTGCAGATGCATCTGGTCGAGGGACCCTTTCGCGTGCTCGAAGGGCGCTGGAGCTTCGTGCCCATCGCCGACATGGGCTGCCGGATCGAGCTGTGGCTGCGCTTTCAGTTCTCGAACGTACTGAAGTCCGCGCTGTTCGATCCGCTGTTCGAGGAAACCGCCGCCTCGCTGGTACGGGCCTTCGTCGCCCGCGCCCAGAGCCTTCCGGTCTGACATGAGCAAACACCTGAGCGTCGTATGCGACACGGCGCAGGGGCTGCTCACCTGCGAGCTCAGTGTGGCGCAGGGCGCTACGGTCGCCGAGGTGTTGGCCCAGGCGCGCGAGCACCTCGGCCGGACGCTGCCCGAGGGGCAGGCCGTGGGCATCTACGGCCAGCCCTGTGGGCTCGATCATGTGCCCGTGGAGGGCGATCGCATCGAGCTATACCGCGCGTTGCCCGCCGATCCGCGCGCAGCACGCCGAGCGCGTGTAGCCCGCGGCGCGGGTGCAATCAGAAAGGGACGGGGTATTTGACGCCGCCGTGCGTCTCGGTGGTGATGGGGGCGGCCTTGACGTCGCTGACCACGCGCGCCACCACGTCCTTCTGAAAATAGACCGTGACGTGCGCGCGCTGCGTGCGCCCCAGGCCACTGGCGTTCAGGTAGTAATCGTAATCCCAGCGCGAATTGTCGAACGCTCCCGGCACCATGGGAGTGCCGAGCAGGTAGCGCACCTGGCTGTGTGTCATGCCGGGCCGTACCTGCGTGACCGCGGCGGGGTCGAGATAGTTACCCTGGCGCACCGGCATGTGATAGACGCAGCCAGCGCTCAACGCCAGCGCGAGCGCTGCCAGGCCGCTCCCGCAGAGCAGCGCACGCCAGTGGGGGCGGCAGGCGCGCGCCGGGGCGCGCGCGGGGTGGGTGAATCGGATGAATTGGGTGATAATCCTCATGCGGCGATCATACCGTATAGTCAGCCGCCGACGGGGGACTCCCGCCCGAGGTGTACCGTGGAAAGCAATGAACTGCGCAAGGCCGGGCTCAAGGTCACCTTGCCGCGTCTGAAGATTCTGGAGATCCTCGAGCGCAGCCCCACGCGTCACATGTCCGCCGAGGAGATCTACAAGACCCTGCTGGATTCCAGCGAGGACATCGGCCTTGCAACCGTCTATCGCGTGCTGACGCAGTTCGAGGCCGCAGGGCTGGTGAGCCGCCGGCATTTCGAGAACGGCATGGCCGTGTTCGAAATCAATCACGGCGCCCATCACGATCACATCGTCTGCATGGACTGCGGACGGGTCGAAGAATTCGTCGATGCGGAGATCGAGACGCGACAGAATGCCATTGCACAGCGTCTCGGCTACAAGATCGCCGAGCATTCGCTGGTGCTGTACGGGCGCTGCCAGCGACATGATTGCCCCGCGCGCAAGGAGGGGCGGGTCAAGCTCATGGCGCCGGCGGTGAGCTGAGCGTCGTCTCGGCGGCGGACGCCTGCGCGAGCATCTCGCGCGCATGCGCGCGCGCGCGGGCTGTGATCTCCACCCCACCGAGCATGCGCGCGATCTCCTCGACCCGCGCCACCGGGCTCAGTACGCTCACGGCCGTGCGGGTATGGCCTTTTTCCGCGGCCTTGGCCACACGCAGATGCCGATGACCCTGCGCGGCGACCTGCGGCAGATGCGTCACGCACAGCACCTGTGCTCGCGCGGCGAGCGTGCGCAGTTCGCGTCCGACGATCTCCGCGACGGCACCGCCGATGCCGGCATCGACCTCATCGAAGATCATGGTGCGCCGGCTGTCTGCGGCGCAGCTGACCTGCACGGCCAGTGACAGGCGCGAGAGCTCTCCGCCGGAGGCGACTTTGGCGAGGGCGCGCGGCGGTTGGCCGGGATTGGTGCTGACGCGAAATTCCACCCGGTCGAGCCCGTGGGCTGCCGGCTCGGCGCCCTCGGCGGGTTGCACGTCGATCAGAAAGCGCCCGCCGGCCATGCCGAGCTCCTGCATGCGCGTCGAGATCTGCTTGGCCAGGGCACGCGCCGCGGTGGCGCGCCGCGCCGATAGCTGTCGCGCGAGCTCCAGATAGGCCGCCAGTGCAGCGGAGAGCTGTGCGCGCACGCTGCCCAGGTCCGCCGCGGCATGCTCGAGCTGCAGCAGCTCCTCGGTCAGCGAGGCGCCGCGGGCGATGAGCTCATCGGGGGCAATGCGGTGCTTGCGCGCGAGCTCTTCGATCGCAGCCAGGCGCCGCTCGATCTGCTCGGCTCTCTCCGGGTCGAGCTCGAGTGCATCCAGATACTGCTGCAGGGCGTGACTTGCCTCCTGCACGCGGATCTGTGCCTCCTCGAGCAGCGTGAGCTGGGCGGTGAGTCGCGTATCCGTCGCCGTGCCGAGGCGCAGTGCCGTGAGAGCCCGGGCCAGAAGCGCCTGCGCCGTCGGTTCCTCGGACTCGTACAGGCAGCCGAGCGCTTCGCGGACCGCCGCGATGAGGCGGCTGCGATTGGCAACGCGTGCGCGTTCCTCCTGCAGCTGTGCAAACTCTCCGGGGGCGAGGGCGAGCGCCTCGATCTCCTGCACCTGGTAGCGCAGCAGGTCCAGTCGGGACGTGCGCTCATCGGCCGCGCTCTCGAGCTGCACGCTGCGATTGAGCAGCGCCAGCCACTCGCCATGCGCACTGGCCACCTGCCGCGCCAGGGCCTGCAGCTGTCCATAGGAGTCCAGTACCGAGCGCTGCTCGACCGGGCGCACCAATGACTGAAACTCATGCTGTCCATGAATGTCGATCAGCAGCTCGGCGGCCTGGCCGAGCAGCTGCAGCGGCACTGACTGGCCATTGAGCCAGGCGCGACTGCGACCATCGCTGCCCACGACACGGCGCATCACCAGCTCCTCGCCGCATTCGATGGCCTGCTCCTCGAGCAGCCGTTGCAGCGCCGGACCGCCGGCTGCAGCCTCCACGGTCGCGGCGATATCGGCACGCTCGCTGCCGGGTCGCACGACTTCCGCGCTGGCGCGCGCGCCGCAGAGCATCTCGAGCGCATCGACGATGATGGACTTGCCTGCCCCGGTCTCGCCGGTCAGTACGGTGAGACCACCGTGCAGCTCGAGCTCGACCAGCTCGATGATGGCAAAGTCACGGATCTGCAGGTACCGCAGCATCGCTTGCGTGACCCCTAGCGCTCGTGCGAGAGGCCGCCGAGGCCCCAGTGCAGCTTGGAGCGCAGCAGTCGGAAATAGTCGTAGCCGGGCGGATGCAGCAGGGTGACGGCGCGCTCGCTCGGCGCGATCTCCAGCCGCCCCTCAGGGCGCAGCTCTCCGAGCACGCTGGCGTCACAGGTGACCTGTGCGACCGACTCCTGATGCCCGATCAGACGGATCTCGACCGTCGAATCCCCCGGCACGAGGATGGGGCGGTCCGAGAGCGTATGTGGGCAGATCGGTGCGACCACCAGAACCGAAAGGCGCGGATCGACGATCGGGCCGCCGCAGGAGAGCGCGTACGCGGTCGAGCCGGTGGCTGTGGCCACCACGAGGCCATCCCCGCCGTGTGAGTTGACGTAACGCCCGTCGATGCGGGTCTCGAAATCCAGCATGCGCCCCGTTTCCAGGCGGTTGAAGACCACATCGTTGAGTGCGAAGCGGCGCACCTCGGCGCCTGCGGACGAGTACAGGCGCGCCTGCAGCAGGCCACGGCGGTCGGCCACGCATTCCCCGGAGAGCACCGCCTCCACCGAACGCGCGAGATCCTGCGGCAGCACGTCGGTCAGAAAGCCCAGCCGCCCGCGGTTGATGCCCAGCAGAGGAATGTCGTGTTCGGCCACGAGCCCGGCGGCATAGAGCAGTGTGCCGTCCCCGCCAATGGCAATCAGCAGATCGGCGCGGCGCGTCAGCTCGGCCACATCGATGAGCGCGACCCCGTCTGGCAGCACGGCGCGCGAGGACGGATCATCCAGCGCCAGCACCGACAGGCCGCGCGCCTGCAGCGTCTCGACCAGCGGCAGGGCGCACTCGGCCACGCGCGCATCTTGAAATTTTCCGATCAGCGCGCAGGTACGGAATGATCTGTCCATTAAAGACCCAAGCCCACGCCCTGCATTGGATGCTGTTGTAGCATGCGGCATCGGTGAGGACCAACGCGGGCCGCCGCCATAGTGGCCGCCCGCACAGTTTCGCCTCCTGGCGCTGCGGCGAGACAGGGCAGCCGGGCGCGCCGTCACACTCTTCAGTGCTTGACGGCACTGCATGGCGCTGGTTAGCTGAATGACAACGATGACGAGCGATAGCAGGGAAGAGGCACTCAACGAACGCGCCCAGCGGCTGCTGCGGGTGCTGGTGCAGAGCTATATCCGCGATGGCCAGCCGGTCGGCTCGCGTTCCCTGTCGCGCGAATCGGGCCTCGTGCTCAGCTCTGCAACGGTGCGCAATGTCATGGCGGACCTCGAGGAGCTCGGCTTCGTCACCTCTCCGCACACCTCGGCCGGTCGCGTGCCGACCGACAAGGCCTATCGCTTCTTCGTCGATACGCTGCTGCGGGCGCATACGCCCACCGATGATGCGGGTCTCGAGGAGATCCGCCGCCAGCTCGATGTACCGGTCGAGAGCAACAAGTCGCTGGCCGCCACGGCCTCGCAGCTGCTGTCGAACATCACCCATCTGGCCGGTGTCGTCACCCTGCCGCCCAAGCAGGCCTCGGTGCTCACGCATATCGAGTTCCTGCCGCTCTCCGAGAACCGCATTCTGGTGGTGCTGGTGCTCGACGATCGGGAGGTGCAGAACCGCATCATCCAGCTCGATCGTCACTACGGGGCCGAGGAGCTGCGCCGCGCGGCCAACTTCCTCAACGAGCATTGCAGCGGTCTGGCCCTCTCGCAGCTGCGCCAGGAATTGCTGCGTCAGCTGCAGGAGACGCGCGAGTCCCTCAACCAGGTGATGCTCGATGCCATCCAGATGGCCCAGCGCTTCTTCGAGGAGGGCCAGGAGTCCATTGAGTACGTGATCGCGGGGGAGACCAACCTCATGGGCGTCGCCGAGCTCGGCAGCGTCGAGAAGCTCAAGCGGCTGTTCGAGGCCTTCAACGAGAAGCGCGACATGCTGCATCTGCTCGACCAGAGCCTTAAGGCCGAGGGCGTGCAGATCTTCATCGGCCAGGAGTCCGGTTACCAGATCCTCGACGATTACAGCCTGGTCATGGCCCCCTACAGCTCCGAAAAGGGCGTCATCGGGGTGCTGGGCGTCATCGGACCCACGCGCATGGCCTATGAGCGTGTCATCCCGATCGTCGAGCTGACCGCCAAGGCCCTCGGCTCTGCCTTGAATTTCCGTCGCTAGCCGCCATTTTCCCCTGGGTGGATGTGGATCCGTCGCGGATCTGCTTTGAGTTCAACGCTTAACACATTGATACCACATATGAAATTATTCTACAGCGAGGTCACCCGTGGACCCTGAGTCGCGAAACGCATCCCCGGCCGCGCACGGCAGGGAGGAGGCGCTATCCGCCGGCACCGAGTTTGCCGAAGCGGGTGCGGCGGAGCAGCCCGATGCGGCGCAGCTCGAGGCTCTGCGTCGCGAGCTGGCGGTCTCGGAGGAGAACGCGCGCACGCAGCGGGAGCTGTACCTGCGGGCGGCGGCGGAGATCGACAATGTCCGCAAGCGCGCGCAGCGCGACATCGAGCAGGCCCATCGCTACGCGATCGAAGGATTTGCGGCGGAGCTGCTGGCGGTGCGCGACAGCCTCGCCCTCGGACTCTCCAGTGCCGGCAGCAGTGACGCGGCGACGCTGCTGGCCGGGCAGGAAGCGACCCTGAAGCTGCTGGATCGTGCATTCGCCAAGTTCGCGATCCGGCAACTCGATCCCGTGGGGGAGCGCTTCAATCCCAATCAGCACGAGGCCATGCTCATGCAGGAGTCGGCTGCGGCCGAGCCCAATACGGTGCTGCAGGTCATACAGCCGGGCTACGAGCTCAACGGGCGGCTGCTGCGCCCGGCACGGGTCGTGGTGGCCAAGGGGTAGTGGCAGGACGGCGTGGCGGCAGGAATCATGCACCGGCGACTTGAAACTGCGGTGTCCAGCCCAACAGAAGCGGAGAGCGGGCGGGCCTCGCGAGAATTTGACGTAAGTCAGCACCAGGGGGTCTTGGCACCCCCACGAACAGAATCTGTGGAGTAAGGACCCATGAGCAAGGTTATCGGCATCGATCTGGGCACGACCAATTCGTGCGTGGCGATCATGGAGAGCGGCAAGCCGCGGGTCATCGAGAACAGCGAGGGCGATCGCACCACCCCCTCCGTGGTGGCCTTCACCAAGGACGATGAGGTGCTGGTGGGACAGTCCGCCAAGCGCCAGGCGGTCACCAATCCGCAGAACACGCTGTTCGCGGTCAAGCGCCTCATCGGGCGCAAATTCACTGACGATGTGGTGCAGAAGGACATCAAGATGGTGCCCTACCCGATCGTCAAGGCCGACAACGGCGACGCCTGGGTCGAGGTGCACGACAAGAAGATGGCGCCCCCGGAGATCTCCGCGCGCGTGCTCATGAAGATGAAGAAGACCGCCGAGGACTATCTGGGCGAGCCGGTGACCGAGGCAGTCATCACCGTGCCGGCCTACTTCAACGACTCGCAGCGCCAGGCGACCAAGGATGCCGGCCGCATTGCAGGACTTTCCGTCAAGCGCATCATCAATGAGCCCACCGCTGCGGCGCTCGCCTACGGGCTGGACAAGCAGGGCGGGGACCGCAAGATCGCCGTCTATGACCTGGGCGGCGGGACCTTCGACATCTCCATCATCGAGATCGCCGAGGTGGACGGTGAACGGCAGTTCGAGGTGCTCTCCACCAATGGCGACACCTTCCTCGGCGGCGAGGATTTCGATCTGCGTGTCATCAACTTCCTGGCCGATGAGTTTCAGAAGTCCTCGGGCGTGGACGTGCGGCGCGATCCGCTGGCCATGCAGCGCCTGAAGGAGGCCGCCGAGAAGGCCAAGATCGAGCTGTCCTCCAGTCAGCAGACTGAAGTGAATCTGCCGTACATCACGGCCGATGCCGCGGGCCCCAAGCACCTCAACGTCAAGCTGACGCGAGCCAAGCTCGAGTCGCTGGTCGAGGATCTGCTGCAGAAGACGATCGGCCCGTGCCGCGTGGCGCTGAAGGACGCGGGTCTTTCGCCGAATGACATCGCCGAGGTGATTCTGGTGGGCGGGCAGACCCGTATGCCCCTGGCGCAGAAGTACGTCCGCGATTTCTTCGGCAAGGAGCCGCGCAAGGACGTGAACCCCGATGAGGCCGTCGCCGTGGGCGCGGCCATCCAGGCAGGCGTGCTGGCCGGAGAGGTCAAGGACGTACTGCTGCTGGATGTGACCCCGCTGTCGCTGGGCATCGAGACGCTCGGTGGCATCATGACCAAGCTCATCGAGAAGAACACGACGATTCCGACCAAGGCGGCGAACACGTTTTCGACCGCTGATGACAATCAGACCGCCGTGACGATCCACGTGCTGCAGGGCGAGCGCGAGCGCGCCGCGGACAACAAGTCGCTGGGCAAGTTCGATCTGTCGGATATCCCACCCGCGCCGCGTGGTCTGCCGCAGATCGAAGTCACCTTCGACATCGATGCCAACGGCATCCTGAATGTCTCGGCCAAGGACAAGGCCACCGGCAAGGAGCAGCGCATCGTGATCCGCGCCTCCAGCGGGCTGTCGGACGATGAGATCAAGCGCATGGTCAAGGACGCCGAGGCGCATGCGGCCGAGGACCGCAAGTTCCGCGAGCTCGTCGATACGCGCAACCGCGCCGATGCCATGGTGCATGCCGTGGAGAAGGCGCTGAAGGATCTGGGGGAGAAGGTCAGCGCCGAGGAGCGCGCCAAGGCCGAGTCCGCCCTGAGCGATCTGAAGGGTGCCCTGAAGTCCGATGACAAGGAGCTCATCGAGAAGAAGACCGAGGCTCTCGGTCAGGCGTCGGCCGGCATCGCCCAGCGCGCGTACGCCGCCACGGGCGAAGCCGCAGGAGCCGCTGGCGCCGCCGGTGCCGGTGGGCCGGGGCAGGCGGGCGCTGGCGCCGAGAGTGCTGCTGCGGGGTCGCAGGGCAAGCCGGAGGAGAATGTTGTGGATGCGGAGTTCGAGGAAGTGCGCGACAAAAATCGTCGCGCCTCCTGAGCAGTGACACAGCGCGGGGCAGTGCGCTGTGAGCTATGAGATGATCCACGCCGTCGGACGCGAAAGCATTCGGCGGCGTCGGTATGCGTGGCGCACGCGGCATCGCGAACACCATGAGAAGCCGGACACAGGGACAGCAACGACGAGGGCGCCGGCGCGAGCCGGCCGACGCTGAGGAGGCAGCCGACTCATCCATGGCCAAGCGCGACTATTACAAGGTGCTCGATCTGCCCCGCAATGCATCGGAGGCGGAAATCAAGAAAGCCTATCGTCGCCTCGCCATGAAGTTTCACCCCGATCGCAATCCCGGTGATCGCGAGGCAGAGGAGCATTTCAAGGAGGCCAAGGAGGCCTACGAGGTGCTCTCGGACACTAGCAAGCGAGCGGTCTACGATCAGTACGGCCACCAGGGCGTCGAGGCACAGCGCAATGCCTCGGCCGCGGGCGCCGGCTTTCACGGTGCCGAGGCCTTCAGCGATATCTTCGGCGACGTCTTCGGCGACATCTTCGGCAATGCACGCCGCGGCGGTGCGTCCCAGGTGTTTCGCGGCGCGGATCTGCGCTACGAGATCGGACTTGACCTGTCCGAGGCGGTGTTCGGGCGCACGGTCGAGATCGATGTCAACAAATTCATCGAGTGCGATGTCTGCCACGGCAGTGGCGCGGCACGCGGCAGCAATCCGGCGACCTGCGATACCTGCAGCGGCACCGGCCAGGTACGCGTCTCGCAGGGCTTCTTCACCCTGCAGCAGACCTGTCCGCATTGCCGCGGCAGCGGACGCATCGTGCGCAATCCCTGCGACAACTGTCTGGGACAGGGCCGGGTCCGCCGCAGCAAGAAGCTGTCGGTGAAGATTCCGGCGGGCGTGGATACTGGCGATCGCGTGCGTCTGTCGGGCGAAGGTGAGGCCGGACGCAATGGCGGTCCGCCCGGGGATCTGTACGTCGAAGTGCAGGTGCGCGAGCACCCGATCTTCGAGCGCGACGGCGTGCATCTGTCCTGCGAGGTGCCGATCAGCCTCACCACGGCAGCGCTCGGCGGCAGCGTGGAAGTGCCGACGCTCGATGGCCAGGTGGTGTTGAAAATTCCGGCGGAGACGCAGTCCGGTCGTGTATTCAGGCTGCGCGACAAGGGCGTGAAGTCCGTGCGCGGCAATGCGCGCGGCGATCTGTTCTGCCGCGTGGCGGTGGAGACGCCGGTGAATCTGTCGCCGGAGCAGCGCGAGCTGCTGCGGCAGCTCGATGAGTCGCTGCGCAATGATGGCAATCGCCACGCGCCGCGCCAGAAGAGCTTTCTGGAGGGCGTGAAGCGCTTCTTCTCGGGCAGCTCGCAGTGACGGCACCGACGGCGCCGCGCGCGGTGCTCATCGGCGCCAGCGGGCGCATGGGCCGTCAGATCGTGCGCGAGCTGGCGGGGGGCGCGCCGCTGCGTCTCGTGGGCGCGGTGGCCTCGGCGGCCAGCAGCTCGCTTGGGCGGGACGCGGGTGAGCTTGCGGCGGCGGTACCGCTCGGCGTTCCCATCGCCCCGGTACTGCGGCTGCGGGAGTTGCTTGCAGGCGCTGATGTGGCGCTCGATTTTTCCCACGGCGCGTCGGTCGCGGCGCACCTGGCCGATTGCGTTGCTGCGCGTGTACCGCTGCTCATCGGCACGACCGGCGCCTCCGCGACGCTGGAAGGGCAGATCGACACTGCCGCACGCAGTATCGCGGTGCTGGTGGCGCCCAACACCAGTCTTGGCGTCAACGTGCTGCTCGAGTTGGTACGCCGCGCAGCGCAGGCGCTGCCCGAGGAGTACGACATCGAGATCCTCGAGACGCATCATCGGCACAAACTCGATGCGCCCTCGGGCACGGCACTGGCGCTCGGAGCCGCTGCCGCCGAGGGACGGGGAGGGGCGGCACTTGCCGAGCGTGCCGTGCAAGCCCGCTCCGGGCACGAGGGTGCGCGTGTAACGGGACAGATCGGCTTTGCGAGTGTTCGCGGTGGTGATGTGGTGGGCGAGCACCAGGTCATGCTGCTCGGAGCGGGGGAGAGTCTCGGATTGCTGCATCGCGCAACGGACCGTGCCGTATTTGCCCGCGGCGCGATCAAGGCCGCCGCCTGGCTGGCCGGGCGCACCGCCGGCCGCTACGCTATGAGAGATTTTTTGAGTTCTGGATCAACGACTTAGCGCATACCGAAGCGTGGTATGCCGAGGCGGCGCGGGGGGGTCGGCAGCCGTCGCGACCCACGCCGGTAACAGATATTCACATGGACAGGGGCGGTGGGGCTCTTTAAACTTTCTCCGAATCCGAGAGATCGGGTTAGTCCGCACAAGGCGGGAGGATGTTCCAAAAGAACTCCTCCCGCTTTGTGCATGTACGCATCGAAAATTCCCGCTGCGCCTGTCTCGGGCGCCTGCTCCAGGGCGGTCTTGCACGCCCGCCGTCGCGCCGCGGGTGTATCAGTCAGGAGAAGGATGCGGTGACGGTTCCGGCGCTGCTGGCTCTGGGTGATGGGTCGATCTTCAGAGGCCAATCCATTGGAGCCGCCGGCAATACCACCGGAGAGGTCGTGTTCAACACGGCCATCACCGGCTATCAGGAAATTCTCACGGATCCTTCGTACGCGCGACAGATCGTCACGCTGACCTATCCGCACATCGGCAACACCGGCGCAACGCCCGAAGACATGGAGTCGCAGCAGGTTCACGCCGCGGGTCTGGTGGTGCGTGATCTGTCGATGATCGCGAGCAACTGGCGGGCCGCCGGTACTCTCAACGAATTTCTGCAGCGCGGCCGCGTCGTGGCCATCGCCGGCATCGATACGCGACGCCTCACGCGACTGCTGCGCGAGAAGGGCGCGCAGGCCGGTTGCATCATGACCGGAGAGCGCATCGATGAAGCTGCGGCGCTGCAGGCCGCACGCGCCTTTCCCGGCCTCAAGGGCATGGATCTCGCCAAGGTCGTCACCACGCGCGAGTCCTACCAGTGGAACGAGGGCACGATCGGCCGTGAGCTGCCGCTGCCACTGCGAGCCAGCCAGCGATTGCACGTGGTAGCCTACGACTTCGGCGTCAAGCGCAACATTCTGCGGCTGGTTGCCGACCAGGGCTGCCGTCTCACGGTGGTGCCTGCGACCACCAGCGCGCGTGAGGTCATGGCGCTCAAGCCCGACGGCGTGCTGCTCTCCAACGGTCCCGGTGATCCGGAGCCCTGCGATTATGCGATCCGCTCGATCCGCGAACTGCTCGAGGGCGACGTGCCGGTGTTCGGTATCTGCCTGGGGCATCAGTTGCTCGGTCTGGCCTGTGGTGCCAGGACGGTGAAAATGAAGTTCGGTCATCACGGTGCCAATCATCCGGTGCAGGAGCTCGCGACCGGCCGTGTGATCATCACCAGCCAGAACCACGGCTTTGCGGTCGATGAGACGTCGCTGCCCGCCAACGTCGTGCCCACGCATCGCTCGCTGTTCGATGGCACGCTGCAGGGCCTGGCGCTGACCGATCGGCCGGCCTTCAGCTTCCAGGGCCACCCGGAGGCGAGCCCAGGCCCGCACGATCTCTCGCCCCTGTTCGAAGGCTTCATTCAGGCGATGGTGCGCCGGCTGCAGAACCAGCTGCGCGGCCTGCGCGAGCGCCACTGACACTGCGTGAGCTGCCGCCGCCATGCCGAAGCGCACTGACCTGCACAGCATCCTGATCATCGGCGCCGGTCCGATCGTCATCGGTCAGGCCTGCGAGTTCGACTACTCGGGCGCGCAGGCCTGCAAGGCGCTGCGCGAAGAGGGCTATCGCGTCATCCTGGTCAATTCCAATCCCGCGACCATCATGACCGATCCCGAGACCGCCGATGCCATCTACATCGAGCCGGTCAACTGGCGCACCGTCGCGCGCATCATCGAGCGCGAACGGCCCGATGCGCTGCTGCCGACCATGGGCGGGCAGACGGCGCTGAACACGGCGCTGGACCTGGTGCGTGAGGGCGTGCTGGAGAAATACGGCGTCGAGCTGATTGCCGCCTCGCGCGAGGCCATCGACATGGCCGAGGACCGCGAGCGCTTCCGCAACGCCATGCGCGAGATCGGCCTCGAAGTTCCGCACTCGCAGATCGCGCGCAGCCTGGAGGAGGCACTGGCGGTCCAGAGCGCCATCGGCTATCCGATCGTCATCCGCCCCTCCTTCACCCTCGGGGGCAGCGGCGGGGGCATCGCCTATAACCGCGAGGAGTTCGAGGCCATCGTGCACCGTGGGCTCGATGCCTCGCCCACGCGCGAGCTGCTCATCGAGGAGGCGGTGCTCGGCTGGAAGGAATTCGAGATGGAGGTGGTGCGCGACCGCAAGGACAACTGCATCATCATCTGCTCGATCGAGAACGTCGATCCCATGGGCGTGCACACCGGCGACTCCATTACGGTTGCCCCGGCGCAAACGCTCACCGACAAGGAATATCAGCGCATGCGCGATGCCTCCATCGCCGTGCTGCGCAAGATCGGTGTGGAGTGCGGCGGCTCGAACGTACAGTTCGCGTTGAATCCCGCCGACGGGCGCATGCTGGTCATCGAGATGAACCCGCGCGTCTCGCGCTCCTCGGCGCTGGCCTCCAAGGCCACCGGCTTTCCGATCGCCAAGGTGGCCGCGAAGCTTGCGGTCGGCTACACGCTCGATGAGCTGCGCAACGAGATCACCGGCGGGGCAACTCCGGCGTCCTTCGAGCCGACCATCGACTACGTCGTCACCAAGATTCCGCGCTTCACCTTCGAGAAATTCCCCACCGCGAATGACCGGCTGACCACGCAGATGAAATCGGTCGGCGAAGTCATGGCCATCGGACGCACGTTCCAGGAGTCGCTGCACAAGGCGCTGCGCGGCCTGGAGACCGGCCTGGATGGCTTCGATCCACTGCTGCCGGCGCAGCCGCTGACCGAGGAAGCCGCCAACCAGCTGACCTACGAGCTGCGCTCCCCGGGTCCCTCGCGCCTGCTGTACGTCGCCGATGCCTTTCGCGCCGGCTGGAGCGTCGAGCGGGTGTTCGACCTGTGTGCGATCGACCCGTGGTTCCTCTCGCAGATCGCCGACCTTATCGCCGAGGAGGCGCGCGTGCGGCGCGAGGGCGAGGCCGCGCTGGGCAAGGAGCGGCTGCGCGCCCTCAAGCGCAAGGGCTTCTCGGATCGGCGTCTGGCAACGCTGGTGCGCTCCAACGAGGCGGCGATCCGCGGCAAGCGGCGCGAGTTCGGCATCGCGCCGGTCTACAAGCGCGTGGACACCTGTGCCGCGGAGTTCGCGACCTCCACCGCCTACCTGTACTCCACGTATGAAGAAGAGTGCGAAGCGGCGCCGAGCCGCCGGCGCAAGATCATGATCCTCGGGGGTGGTCCCAACCGCATCGGCCAAGGCATCGAATTCGATTACTGCTGCGTGCACGCGGCGCTCGCGCTGCGCGAAGACGGCTTCGAGACCATCATGGTCAACTGCAATCCCGAGACCGTCTCGACCGACTACGACACCTCCGATCGGCTCTACTTCGAGCCCCTCACGCTCGAGGATGTACTCGAAGTCATCGCCAAGGAGCGCCCCGAGGGCGTGATCGTGCAGTTCGGCGGGCAGACGCCGCTGAAGCTGTCGCGTGCACTCGAAGCCGCGGGCGCTCCCATCATCGGCACCTCGCCTGACTCCATCGACATTGCCGAGGATCGCGAGCGCTTCCAGCAGCTGGTGCGCCGGCTGGGCCTGAAGCAACCGGCCAACGCCACGGCGCGTACCGAGGAGCAGGCGGTGCTGCTGGCACGCGAGGTGGGCTATCCGCTGGTGGTGCGCCCCTCCTACGTGCTCGGTGGCCGCGCCATGGAGATCGTCTTCAACGAAGAGGACCTGCGTGCCTACATGGGCCATGCCGTACAGGTCTCCAACGATTCTCCGGTACTGCTCGACCGGTTCCTGGACGTGGCCATCGAGGTGGATGTGGACGCCGTCTGCGACGCTGAGCAGGTGCTGATCGGCGGCATCATGGAGCACGTGGAACAGGCCGGGGTGCACTCGGGGGACTCGAGCTGCTCGTTGCCGCCCAACAGCCTCTCGGCGGAGGTGCAGGCGGAGCTGCGCACCCAGACCCGCAAGCTCGCCCGCGCGCTCAACGTCGTGGGGCTGATGAACGTCCAGTTTGCCATTCAGGCCGGCACCATCTACGTGCTCGAGGTCAATCCACGCGCCTCGCGTACCGTGCCGTTCGTCTCCAAGGCGACCGGTCTGGCGCTGGCGAAGGTTGCAGCGCGCGTGATGACCGGACGCAAGCTTGCCGAGATGGATGCGCTGGCCGAGCGCGTGCCGCGCTACTTTTCGGTCAAGGAGGCGGTGTTTCCGTTCGTGAAGTTCCCCGAAGCCGATCCGATCCTCGGCCCGGAGATGAAGTCCACCGGGGAGGTGATGGGCACCGGCCGCACCTTCGGCGAGGCGTATGCGAAGTCGCAGGCGGCCTCGGGAGTGATGCTGCCGCGCTCGGGCTGCTGTCTGATCAGCGTGCGCGATCGCGACAAGAACGGCGCGGTGCCTCTGGCACGACGGCTCATCGGCCATGGCTTCACCATCGTGGCAACCACCGGTACCGCCGCGGTCCTCAAGGCTGCGGGTATCGAATGCCGCCGTGTCAACAAGGTGCGCGAGGGCCGGCCGCACATCGTCGACATGATCAAGAACGACGAGATCGATCTCATCATCAACACCACGGAAGGCAAGCAGGCGACGGTGGAGTCGCACTCCATCCGCCGCGAAGCCGTGCATCGGCACGTAACCTATTACACGACACTGGCGGCGGCGCTGGCGACGTGCGAGGCGCTCGATTATCTCGATGAGGT
This sequence comes from Steroidobacteraceae bacterium, assembly GCA_035502275.1. GTDB lineage: Bacteria > Pseudomonadota > Gammaproteobacteria > Steroidobacterales > Steroidobacteraceae > FEN-1191. The sequence continues at coordinate 5,665 of DATJUN010000084.1, read as the reverse complement.
CGGTGTGAACCGTCTGCAGGACCTGCATCGCGAGGTGCTGGTGCAGCGAGAGACCGTGCAGGTCCCGGCCGCGCGCGAGGTCGGAACGTGAAGCGCTCACCCATGACGCTACGCGGGGCGGAGCTGCTGCGCGCCGAGCTCAAACGCCTGAAGGGCGAGGAGCGCCCACGCATCATCAAGGCGATCGCCGAGGCGCGCAGCCATGGCGATCTGTCCGAAAACGCCGAGTATCACGCCGCGCGAGAGCAGCAGGGCTTCATCGAAGGACGCATCGGGGAGATCGAGTCACGGTTGGCCAGCGCCGAGGTCATCGACGTCGCGACGCTCTCCGCGGGTGGCAGGGTCGTGTTCGGCGCGACCGTCGAGCTCGAGGATGGGGAGGGCCAGGCGGTGGTGTATCAGATCGTCGGCGAGGATGAAGCCGATATCCGAGCGGGGCGCATCTCCGTGAGCTCGCCCATTGCCCGCGCCCTGATCGGCAAGGTCCAGGGCGACGTCGTGGATGTGACCGCGCCGGGGCGCACCGTGAGCTACGAGATCGTCTCGGTGCGCTACGCCTGAGGCTCCGATGGCCTCCCGCCGCTCCCGGAGCAGCGAGCGCTGGCTGCGCGAGCACTTCGCCGATCCATATGTGAAGCGTGCACGGGCCGAAGGGGCCCGCTCGCGCGCGCTCTTCAAGCTTGAGGAGATCGACCAGCGCGAGCACCTGCTGCGCCCAGGTCTCGTGGTGCTGGATCTCGGTTGCGCCCCGGGAGCCTGGAGCCAGTACGCCCGGCGGCGCGTGGGGGCCAGCGGCCGGGTCCTCGCCAGCGATATCCTGCCCATGGAGCCCATCGCCGGTGTGCAATTTTTGCAGGGGGATTTCCGCGAGGAGGCGGTGCTGACGGCGCTGCGGGCGGCCCTCGGGGGGGCGGCGGTGGATGTGCTGCTGTCGGACATGGCGCCAAACCTCTCGGGAATGGACGCGATCGATGCGCCCCGGGGAATGTATCTGGCCGAGCTGGCGCTCGATCTGGCCGACGAGACCTTGAAACCGGACGGGACGGCCCTGATCAAGGTCCTTCAGGGGGCAGGCTTCGAGGAACTGGTTCGCGCAGCCCGCCGCCGCTACCAGCAGGTGCGATTTGTGAAGCCGGCCGCGTCACGCTCGCGGAGCCCCGAAACATACTTACTGGCCTCCCGCAGACGGATGGTGTAGCGTCCTTATCACAGGTCCGTGCCTTGTTTGTCTGGCGGCGCGGCAAGATGGTGAAATGAAGTTGACCGATCTGACCAAAAACATCCTGCTCTGGGTGGTCATCGTGCTGGTCATGCTGGTGGTTTTCAGCCGCTACATGCAGCCCGGCCCCCAGCGCCAGGAGATCAGTTACTCCGAGTTCTACAGCGATCTGCGCAGCGGCAAGATCGACAGCGTCGTGCTGCAGGGAGACACGATCCGCGGCGTGCTGAAGGACAAGGGTCAGTTCGAAACCTACAATCCCGAGACCAGCATGACGGTGCTGCTCGGCGATCTGCTGAAGAACAATGTCAGTGTGACCGGCGAGCCGCCCAAGCAGCCGAATTTCCTCGCGCAGCTGCTGCTGCAGCTGGCGCCGGCGCTGCTGCTGATGGTCGTATTCGTCTACCTGCTGCGCCAGATGCAGGGGGCGGCCGGTGGGCGCGGAGCCATGTCTTTTGGCAAGAGTCGCGCGCGCCTGCTCGGTGAGGACCAGGTCAACGTCACTTTCGCCGACGTGGCCGGCGTGGACGAGGCCAAGCAGGAAGTGGGCGAGATCGTCGACTTCCTGAAGGACCCCGGCAAGTTCCAGAAGCTCGGCGGCAAGATCCCCAAGGGCGTGCTGATGGTTGGCTCGCCCGGTACCGGCAAGACGCTGCTGGCGCGCGCCATCGCCGGTGAGGCGAAGGTGCCGTTCTTCACCATCTCGGGCTCCGACTTCGTCGAGATGTTCGTCGGCGTGGGCGCGAGCCGCGTGCGCGACATGTTCGAGCAGGCCAAGAAGCACGCGCCCTGCATCATCTTCATCGACGAGATCGACGCCGTGGGCCGCCATCGTGGTGCGGGCCTGGGTGGCGGCCATGACGAGCGCGAGCAGACCCTCAACCAGCTGCTGGTCGAGATGGACGGCTTTGAGGGTAACGAAGGCATCATCGTCATCGCGGCCACCAATCGGCCCGACGTGCTCGACCCGGCGCTGCTGCGGCCAGGCCGCTTCGACCGCCAGGTCGTGGTGCCGCTGCCGGACGTGCGTGGTCGCGAGCAGATCCTGCGTGTGCACATGCGCCGCGTGCCGCTGGCCGACGACGTCAAGCCCGGTGTCATCGCGCGCGGCACCCCCGGCTTCTCGGGTGCGGACCTGGCCAACCTGGTCAACGAGGCGGCGCTGTTTGCGGCGCGCGCCAATCAGCGCCTGGTCAACATGGAGCAGTTCGAGCGCGCCAAGGACAAGATCATGATGGGCGCGGAACGGCGCTCGATGGTCATGACCGATCCGGAGAAGCGCATGACGGCCTACCACGAGGCCGGTCACGCGCTGGTGGGCATCAGTGTTCCCGAGCACGACCCGGTGTACAAGGTCACGATCATCCCGCGTGGCCGGGCGCTGGGGGTAACGCAGTTCCTGCCCGAGCAGGACCGTTATTCGATGAGCAAGCGGCGCCTGGAGAGCTCGATCGCGACGCTGTTCGGCGGCCGTATCGCCGAGGAGCTGATCTTCGGCATCGACGCGGTCACGACCGGTGCCAGCAATGACATCGAGCGTGCCACGGAGCTGGCGCGCAACATGGTTACGAAATGGGGCCTGTCCGACCGGCTCGGGCCGCTGACCTATTCCGAGGAGTCCGGCGAGGTGTTCCTGGGTCGCAGTGTCACCCAGCACAAGCAGGTCTCCGACGAGACCGCGCACGCGATCGACGAGGAAGTCCGCCGCGTCATCGAGACCAACTATAAGCAGGCACGCCAGATCCTGCAGACCAATCTGGACAAGCTGCACCTGATGGCCGAGGCGCTCATCAAGTACGAAACGATCACCGATGAGCAGATCAGGGACATCATGGAAGGCCGCACCCCGCGCCCGCCGGACGGCTGGGACGACTCAGCCTCCAGCAGCGGCCCGACCAGCGGCGGCAAGCCGGTCGTGGTGCCGGTACCGGCGCCGGCCGAGCCGCCGATTGCCCCGCGACCCGCCGGGCAGCACTGAAGCGCGGCGCCCGCCGAGGGCGACGCGAGGGCGAATCAGGCGGAAAGAAGCCCCCCGGGGGGCAGTGCCCGGGATACCTTTCCAAGACCCTCCACACCGATGGGCACGTTCTCCCTGCTGCACCCGCCGTCGCCCGCACCCCCGCCGCCGCGCCTGCAGTGCGCCGGCCGGGTGCTGTCCCTCGAGCATCCGGTGGTCATGGGGGTGATCAACGTCACGCCGGACTCCTTCTCGGACGGGGGGCAGTTCGGCTCGGTTGCCGAGGCGGTGGCGCGCGGCGAGGAGCTGGCAGCGCAGGGGGCGCAGATCCTGGATGTCGGTGGGGAGTCGACGCGGCCGGGCGCGACGCCTGTGGAGCTGGAGGAGGAGCTGCGTCGGGTGCTGCCGGTCGTCGAGGGGCTCGCGGCGCGTCTGGGAGAGGGCACCCTCATCAGCGTGGATACCTCCCAACCAGAGGTGATGCGCCGGGCCGCCGACGCCGGGGCGGCGATGATCAACGACGTGCGCGCCCTGCGCGTGCCCGGGGCACTGCAGGCAGCAGCTGCCAGCTCGCTTGGAATATGTCTCATGCACATGCTCGGCGAGCCGGCGACCATGCAGCAGGCGCCGGAATATGCCGATGTGGTCGGGGAAGTGCGCGACTTTCTGGCCGCACGCGTGCAGGCGTGCCTGACGGCCGGTATCGCGCGCGAGCGACTGTGCGTGGACCCGGGATTCGGCTTCGGTAAGCGTCTGGGTCACAATCTGCAGCTGCTGCGCCGGCTCGATGCGCTGGCGGTGCTCGGACTGCCGGTGCTGGTCGGCGTGTCGCGCAAGACGATGAGCGGGGCGCTGGCGGCACGGGGCGGGGGCGGGCAGCCCGCGCCGGGGACTGCGCCGAGCCCGCCGCCCGCGCCGGGACAGCGGCTGGCGGCCAGCTTGGCACTCGCCTGCCTGGCGCTGCTCAAGGGGGCGCGCATCCTACGCGCACACGATGTCGCAGCCACCGTGGACGCGCTGCGCGTCGTGGATGCGGTTTACGGCACGGCGGTGGCGGACGGGGAGGACGGCTGATCGTGGGACGAGTGCATTTCGGCACGGACGGTATCCGGGGACGCGTCGGCAGCGAGCCCATGACCGTGGATTTCACGCTGCGACTGGCGAGCGCCGCCGCGCACGTGCTCGATGCGCGCGGTGGCACGGTGCTCATCGGCAAGGACACCCGCGTCTCGGGGTACATGTTCGAGGCGGCGCTGGAGGCCGGCTTCGTCGCGAGTGGCGTCAATGTGCTGCTGACCGGACCACTGCCGACACCGGCCATCGCCTACATGACGCGGCATCTGGCCTGCCGCTTCGGTGTCGTGATCAGCGCCTCGCACAATCCATACGAGGACAACGGCATCAAGTTCTTCGACGCCCAGGGGCTGAAGCTCTCCGATGAGATCGAGGAGCGCATCGAGGCGCAGCTGGCAGCCATGCCGCGCACGCGCGCGTCGCGGGAGCTGGGACGTGCGCGACGCCTGGATACCTCGCCGCTGCACTATCAGGAATTCTGCGCTGGCATCCTGCCGGCCGGCATGAATCTGGCGGGGCTGAAGCTGGTGGTGGACTGCGCCAATGGGGCCGCCTACAAGGTTGCGCCGCGCATTCTTGCCGATCTCGAGGCCGAGATCGTGCCCATCGGCTGCTCACCCAACGGCCGCAATATCAATGATGGCTGCGGCTCGACCCAGCCTGAGCTGCTGCAGCTGACCGTCTCGGGCGTGCGTGCGCAGGCGGGCATCGCCTTCGATGGCGACGGCGATCGCGTGGTCATGGCCGATCATCTGGGCCGCCTGGTCGATGGGGATCAGCTGCTGTACGTCATCGCGGCGGATGCACATGCGCGCGGTGAGCTCACCGGACCGGTGGTCGGTACGGTCATGAGCAATCTCGGGCTGGAGCTGGCGCTGCGGCGGCTGGGCATTGCATTCGAGCGCGTGCCGGTCGGCGATCGCCACGTGCTGGCGCGGCTGATGGAAATCGGCGGCACGCTCGGCGGGGAGACCTCCGGACACATTCTGAGCCTGGATCGCACCACCACCGGAGATGGGCTGGTCACGGCGCTACGGGTGCTCGCCATCATGAAGCGCACCGGTCGCCCGCTGGCCGAGCTGATCGCCGGCATGGAAAAGCTGCCGCAGACGCTGCTGAACGTGCAGGTCGCGCGGCGCTTTGATCCGTCGCGCGTGCCGCAGATCTCGGAAGCCGTGCGGCGCATGGAGCAGCATCTGGCGGGCGAGGGACGCATCGTGCTGCGCGCCTCGGGCACCGAGGCGGTGATCCGCGTCATGGTCGAGGGTCGCGATGCCGGAGAGGTCCGCGGTTGTGCGGATGAGCTGGCGCGTGTGGTACGCAGCGTCGCCCCGGTCTGAGGGCGTATCCTTCGCGCCTGCGCACTGGGGACTGTGGGGGTAATCGGCCATGCGACGCAAACTGGTGGCGGCCAA
>DATJUN010000083.1:0-68153 GCA_035502275.1 Steroidobacteraceae bacterium | reverse complement strand
CATCGAGTAGCGCGGGATGAAGCGTTCGGGAAAGTGCCGCTCGAGCTCGGCGGCCAGCGCTGCGCGTGCGGAAAAGCGCGGATCGCGCACACCCGAGCGCATCTCCTCGTAATTCTCCAGCGCCATCGCCGCGATGGCCTCGGCGTCCGGCCGGCGCTCGCGCTCGAAGCGCACCAGCGCTTCGAGCGCCGCGTGGGAATCGAGCAGCCGATCGAGCAGCAGGCAATCCTCGAAGCCGGCGTTGAGACCCTGGCCGTGGAAGGGCACGATGGCATGCGCGGCATCCCCAAGCAGGCCGACGCAGCCGCCGGCCTGCCAGTGCTCACAGTGCAGCGTGGCAAGCCGCCCCTGTGGATGGGCGGCAAACTGTCCCGGGAGGTCATCGATCGCCTCGGCCGCATCGGCGAAGTGCGCGGCAAAGAACGCACGCACGGCGGCCGCGTCGCGCAGCTGCGCGAAGCCGGGGTCAGCGCTGCGCGGCAGGAACAGCGTCGCGGTGAAGCTGCCATCGATGTTGGGCAGTGCGATGAGCATGTAGCCGCCGCGCGGCCAGATGTGCAGCGCCTCGCGCGGCCAGCGCAGAGCCGCAGCTGCGCCCGCGCCGATGCCCAGCTCCTTGTAATCGTGCTCGAGCGGTGCTTCCAGCGCGCGGCTGAGCCCACGGCGTACCAGCGCTGAGCGCACCGCCGAGCCTGCCCCGTCCGCTGCCAGCAGCAGATCGAACGGCTGCGCCTGCGTCTCGCCGTCCCCGCTCTGCAGCTGCAGCACGCGCCGCTGCGGGTCTACGTCGACACAGCGCATGAGGAACGCAAGCTCGATTCGCGGGTGAGCGGCCGCAGCGTCGAGCAGCAGCGTATTGAGCCGCTCGCGGCTGATCGACCAGATGACCTCGCTGGCCCGCGTGCCGTAGGGCAGGAAGCTGCACGCACCGCGCTCATCGTGCAGTAGCCGCCCGCGCATTGCGACCAGCTCGGGGCCGATGCGTGCGCAAAGCTCTGCAGCCTGGAGCGCGGCCAGGCCACGCGCGGCGAGGGCCAGATTGATCGATCGACCTCCCCCGGCGGCGACGCGGCGCGGATCGGCACGCCGCTCCAGCAGCTGCACGTGCCAGCCACGACGCGCCAGCAGCAGCGCCAGCAGCGTGCCGACGGGGCCGGCACCGACGATGGTGACGCGCCGCGCGCTCAAGGCATCTTCAGCGCGTCGCTCAGATGCCAGGCGCCGCGCATCACGTCCACGAAGCCGTTGTAGAAGGGAACCGGCGCGAGACGGATGACGTCCGGCGCGCGCAGATCGCCGATGACGCCCTGTGCACTGAGCTGTGCGTGCAGGCGCTGGGCGCGCTCGCGGCCCCCGGCGACGCGCACCGAGAGCTGGCAGCCACGCTGCTCGGGATCGGAGGGGGTGAGCAGCTCGAGCTGACCGTCGGCGAGCTGCATGAGCAGGGCCTCGAGATAACCCGTCAGCCGCAGCGATTTCTCACGCAGCGTGCCCAGCCCGGCGGCGGCGAACAGGGGCAGCGAGGCGCGCAGCGGCGCACTGGAGAAAATCGGCGGATTGCTCTGGGCAAAGGCGAGCGCGCCGGCGGCCGGGACGAAGTGCGCTGCGAGGGCGAAGCGCGTGCTGCCCTCATGTCCCCACCAGCCTGCGAGCTGCGGGGCGCCGTGCAGATGCCGCTCGTGTACGAAGGCCCCACCGATCGCGCCGGGGCCGCCGTTGAGATATTTGTAACTGCACCAGACCGCGAAGTCGGCCTGCTGCGCGTGCAGCGAGAGCGGCACATTGCCGATCGCATGGGCCAGATCAAAGCCCACGGTGGCGCCCGCGGCATGCGCCGCGCGCGCGATGCGCGCCAGGTCGAAGCGCTGACCGGTCAGATACTGCACCGCCGGCCAGAGCACCAGTGCGAGCCGCTCACCCTGCGCGCCGATCGCCGCCTCGATGTCCTCGATGCACAGCTGCGTCTGTCCGGCGGCAGGGGCGAGCTCGATGAGCTCGCTGGCCGGATCGAGCCCGCGCCAGGCGATCTGCGTTGCCACCGCATGCCGGTCGGAGGAGAAGGCACCGGACTCGATGAGGATCGAGCGCCGGGAGCCCGCTGGACGGTAGAAATGGGCCAGCAGCAGATGCAGGTTCACCGTCAGCGAGTTCATCGCCACGATCTCCTGCGCCGCGGCGCCCACGAGCGCGGCCAGTGGCCCCTGCAGCTGCTCGGCGTAACTTACCCAGGGGGTGCGTGCCTGCTCGTGTCCGAGCACTCCCAGGCGTTCCCAGTCGGACAGCTCCGCCTCGAGCATGGCGCGAGCGCCGAGCGGTGCCAGCCCGAGCGAGTGGCCGCACAGATAGACCAGCGTGCGGCCATCGGCGCCGCGCGGCAGGGCGAAATTAGCGCGCAGCGGGCCGAGCGGGTCGGCCGCATCCTGCGCTCGCGCCCATTCGAGCTGTGCCTGGAAGGTCAGCGGGGCCGTGCTCATCGGCGCGCTCAGGCCAGGCGCAGCGGATAGAGCACGGGACGGCTCGCGACCGCGTCGCCATCGATGCAGGGGGCCTGCAGCGAGAGCAGATACCAGCCGTCGGGCACCCCGTCCTCGACGTATGCGAGCTCGGTGATGGTGCACTCGGCGCGTTGCGCCTGGGCAAGCTCGGTGGCGCCCTCGGGCAATCCGAAGAAGATGCGGTGCGCGGTGAGCCTGCCACCGTCCTCGAGCCGGTCGGCCGAGGGCAGGTCGAGAACCAGATGAGCAATGCCGCGCGCCACGAGCTCACCTGCCGCCCCAGCCGACAGATAGGGAGGCATCGCGCCCGACGCCGCGACGAATTTGTCCGGCGCGTTGGGCAGCGTGCGGATCACGGCGGCGCGTGCGCTGAGGCGATCAGCGATGGGAGCGGGCCAGGCGGCCAGCAGCGCCTCACGTGTCAGCAGCGGCTCGGCGGTCTCGGGTACGCAGTTCAGGGACATCAGCACCGTGACCAGCAGGCGCTGTGGCACCACACGCCACGCGTCCAGCGGCTCTGCGCTCAGGTGGCCGACGCACTCGGTATGGGTGCCGTGGGCGTGCGGCGCAAAGCATACGAGGCTCGCGTTGCAGCTCGCCCCTTCGCTCACGCGAGCACTCAGCGCCCCCAGGCGCAGCGGCGTGCTCGTGGCAGCGGGCGCCCCGAAGCAGCGCAGCTGCGGCCCCTCGAAGCGCAGCGAGCGTGCGAGGCTGATACCGGCGGCGAGATCTGCCAGCACCGCGACGCCGTCCAGATCCAGACGCGCCCACTGCGCGCGGTCATTGCGTGCCATCGGCCGGTGTCACAAGCGTCGGCGGTTGCATGACGCTGCCGCAGCGGCGGCAGGTGCGCAGCGCGGGATCGCCGAAAAAGCGGGCAAAGACCGGCGGAAACTGCCGCTCGATGTCGGTGAGCTGCATGAACTCCTCGTACAGCAGCGCCTCGCAGTGCTCGCAGTACCACTGCAGCCCGTCGATCTCGCCGGCACGGCGGCGGCGCTCGACGACCACGCCGACCGAGCCGGCCGGGCGCTGCGGGGAGTGCGGCACGCGCGCCGGCAGGCGCAGCAGCTCCCCGGGAGCGATCGGCACGTCGATGATGTGCTCGCCCTCACGTACGCGCAGAGTCATCCGTCCCTCGATCTGGTAGAACAGTTCCTCGGCCGGATCGACGTGAAAGTCCTTGCGCGCGTTGGGCCCGCCAACCGCCATGACCAGGAACTCGCCGTCCCCGTAGAGCAGCTTGTTGCCGACCGGCGGGCGCAGCTCGTCCCGATGGGCCTCGATCCACTGCTGCAGATTCAACGGCTTGAGCGATGGCATGAGAAACGATGGACCAGTCACAGCCGCACTGGGAGCGAGTATGGTAAGCGTAAGGCATGGGCACTGGCGACATTGGAGATGTGCATCGTGACAAATGAGCTGACCGCGCGACGGATCGGGGGTTGGGGCCGGCCGGGCTGGCGGGCGCTCGGGGCCGTGCTCGCTCTGAGCCTGGCGCCGGCGTGGCCGGTGCTGGCGTGGCATCTGCCCTGGCATCACCGCGCGCACCGCGTGGCCGTCAGCCCCTCGGCGCCTGGGCTGGCAATTGCGCTGGCCGGGCAGGGGACCAGCGCAGCAGCAGCGGTGCCGCAGAGCTGGCAGCGCAATACCCTGCTGGTGGATCTGACGCATCTGCCCGGCAACGGCAGTGCGACGCTGACACCGCCGCCCAACGCGGGCTGGCCGGTACGACTGGCGTTTCGGGTGCAGCCGGGCAGCATCGCCAGTCTGACCATCGAAGGCGCCCAGCGCGTGCAGTACACGCTGCCGGCACGGGGCGCTGCCATGACGCTGCAGCTCGATCCGGGTGTCTACGTGGTCAAGACTCCGAGTCTCACCCTTCGCTGGAGCGCGGCTGACGACTTGCCACACTGACGGGCGCGGCGGCCGGCTGATCCAGATTGATCGCGGTCAGTGAGCCTCCCCAGACACAGCCGGTATCCAGTCCGAGAAGTCCTGGTGCGCGGTACAGGCCGAGCGCCGACCAGTGGCCGAAGACGATGCGCGCTTCGGCGCTGGCGCGCCCGGGGGCCTTGAACCACGGAATCCAGGGCGCCTCGGCCGACCCGGGGCTGCCCTTGTGCTTCAGATCGATCTGTCCCGCGGCTGTGCAGAAGCGCAGCCGCGTCAGCACGTTCACGGTGAAGCGCAGCCGCGCCATGCCGCGCAGGCCCGGCTTCCAGCGCTCGGGCCGATCCCCGTACATATGCGAGAGCAGCCGGCGCGGATTGCTCTGCAGGGCCCGCTCGACCTCGGCCGCCAGGGCCAGGGTTTCATCGACGCTCCACTGTGGCACGAGCCCCGCGTGCAGCAGCAGATCGGCCCCTGCGCGCTCCGGCGCGCCGCTGGCCCACGCACACACGGCCAGCGGACGGTGCAGCAGCCACTCGATCAGGCTGTCACGGTCGGGCGCAGCGAGCACCTCGCCGAGCGTGTCGCTGCGCCGTTGATGCGCGCCCGTCAACGCCACCGCCAGCAGATGCAGGTCGTGGTTGCCGAGCACGCATACGGCTGCATCGCCCAGGCCGCGGATGCGCCGCAGGACCTGCAGGGAGCGCGGTCCGCGATTGACCAGATCTCCGACCAGCCACAGCCGGTCCTGGCCGCTCGCGAAACCGATGCGATCGAGCAGCTCATCGAGCTCCTCGCCACAGCCCTGGATGTCTCCGATCGCCCAGCGCGCCATGCATTCTGCGCCGCGCGTGCGCTCAGTGCAGCATGCCGGGAATGGCCAGGCGGAAGGCGGCAATGGGCGCGTCGAACTGCGCGCCATCGTCGGCGATCATCTGGTAGCTGCCCTGCATGGTGCCCACCGGGGTCTCCAGGGACGCGGCGCTGGAATAGCGAAAGCCCTGCCCGGGCTGCAGATGTGGCTGCTCGCCAACCACGCCCGGGCCCTTCACTTCCTCCACCTGGCCGTTGGCATCGGTGATGATCCAGTGTCGCGTCAGGAGCTTCGCGGGCACCGCGCCCTCATTGCGGATGGTGATGGTGTAGGCGAACACATAACGATGCTCGCTGGGCTCGGACTGATGCTCGAGGTAGGTCGTCTCCACCTCCACGCGGATGTTGTACTTCTCGTCGGCCCCGCTCACACGCGTACCGCCAGCACGTCGCACGGCGCGCCGTGCAGAACGGAGTTCTCCGTGCGGTGCACGAGCAGCGAGAGGCCATGGCGCTCACGGCAGCCGATGACGATCAGATCGCTGTGCTCCTCGCGCGCATAGCGCAGGATCTCGGCCTTGACGTTGCCGGTCTCCACACGTGCAGCATCGCCCGGCAGCCCGAGCTCGCGCGCGAGCGCGCCGATCTGCTCTCGGGCGCGCGCGATCATCTGATCATCGATCTGCACCACCGGCACGAGCGAGTCGCTCATCGGCTCGATCGGCACGAATTCGACCACGTGCAGCAGCCGCAGGGAGGCGTCGGCAGCGGCGAGTTGCCGGGCGCGCTGGCCGACGGCATGGCTGTCCTGCGAGAGGTCGACGGCTACCAGGATGCGGCGATAGGCGCTCATGAGATTCCTCGGCGCTTGCCGGGATGCCGGCCCGCAGCTGCTTAGTGAATCACAGCGTCGGGTGCCTGCGCCAGCGCGGCCTGCTGCGCGGCGCGGGCGAGCGCTGCGAACTGCGCCGGCGAGAGCTGCTCGGCACGAGCGCCCGGATCGAGCCCGACGGCGCGGATCTGTGCGGCATCCAGATACTCACGCAGCGCGTTGCGCAGGGTCTTGCGCCGCTGCGCGAAGGCGGCGGCGACGAGCACGCCATACAGGGGCGGCGGCGGGGGTGCATCGAGCGCATGCAGGCGCACCATGGTGGAGGTCACGCGCGGCGGGGGCTGAAAGGCGCCGGCGCCCACATCCAGCACGCGCTCGGCGCCCAGGCGCGGGGCCAGCATGACGCCCAGACGACCGTAGGCATCGCTGCCGGGACCGGCAAGGATGCGCTCGGCGACCTCCCGCTGCAGCATGAAGTGCATGTCGTCGATCACATCGATGCAGTCGAGCAGGCGGAACAGCAGCGGCGTGGAAATATTGTAGGGCAGGTTGCCGATCAGGCGCAGGCGAGCGCCGCGCGCGGCGGCGAGTGCGCGCCAGTCGAAATCCAGGACATCACTCTCGTGCAGTGTCAGGCCACCGCCGGCCGCGAAACGCCCGCGCAGCAGGGTGACAAGGTCGCGGTCGATCTCGATGGCATCGAGCCGGCCGGCGGCTTCGAGCAACGCCCCTGTCAGAGCGCCGCGTCCCGGGCCGATCTCCACTGCTGCCTCGCCAGGCTGCAGGCCTACCGCCGCCACGATGCGCGCGATCACCGCCGGGTCGTGCAGGAAGTGCTGGCCGAAGCGCTTGCGGGCGCGGATCACGATGCGGCGCACGTCCGAGGCACCGCCCGACGCGCCATCTGCGACGCCAGCTCGATCGCGGCAATGAGGCTGCCGGCGTCGGCCTCGCCGCGTCCCGCCAGCGCGAGCGCCGTGCCGTGATCGACCGAGGTGCGCACGAAGGGCAGTCCCAGCGTCACGTTGACCGCCTGTCCGAAGCCGGCGTGCTTGAGCACCGGCAGACCCTGATCGTGATACATCGCCAGCACCGCGTCGCATCGCTCGAGCTGGCGCGGCACGAACAGCGTATCGGCCGGCAGCGGGCCCTCGACGGCGAGTCCTGCGGCGCGCGCGCGCTCGATCGCCGGGGTAATCGTGGTGATCTCCTCATCGCCGAGATGACCGCCCTCTCCGGCATGGGGATTGAGGCCGCAGACGGCAATGCGCGGGCGCGGCAGATCAAAGTAGCGCCGCAGGGCATCGTCGAGGATCTGCAGCGTCTGTTGCAGCGTCTCGATGCTGAGCGCCGCGCTCACGGCGCGAAGTGGCAGGTGGGTCGTGGCCAACGCGACGCGCAGCGTGCCTGCGGTCAGCATCATGACCGGCCGTGCGCTTCCCGTCAGAGCGGCGATGTGCTCGGTATGACCGCTGAAGGCAACGCCGGCGTCATTGATCAGGGACTTCTGCACCGGTGCGGTGACCATGGCGGCGAACTCACCCTGCTGGCAGCCGCTCACGGCGCGTCCGATGAGCTGCAGCACCTGCGCGGCGTTGCGCACGTCGAGTCGTCCGGGCTGCGAGGTCACGCGCAGCGGCTGGTGCAGCACGGTCAGGGTGCCGGCCGCCCGGCTCACCGTCTCACCGGGCCGATAGTCCTGCAGCCGGATCGGCAGTCCCAGCAGCTGCGCGCGCGCGGCGAGCTGCTCGCGATCGGCGAGGCACACCAGCGATGCGGCGCGCGGCCGCGCCGCGGCGGCCAGGCACAGGTCCGGGCCAATGCCGGCGGGCTCCCCGGCGGTCAGCGCGATCGGCGTGGCGGCGCGATCAGAGCTGCTGTTTGACGTAGGCGCCGTCCTTGAGCTGCTGCAGCCACTGCTCCGTCGCCTCGTCGATGCGGCTGTTGCGCAGCGCCTCGAAGGCGCGCTCGCGCTCGGCATCCTTGGTATTGTCGAAATCGCGCCGGCCGAGCATCTGCACGATGTGCCAGCCGAACTGGGTATGGAACGGCTGGCTGATCTGCCCATCCTTGAGTGTGGCGGCCACGGCCGAGAAGGTGGGATCGAAAGCCGCCAGCTCGCTCCAGCCCAGATCCCCGCCATTGACGGCCGAGCCCGGGTCCTGCGAGCTGGTACGCGCCAGCACGGCGAAGTCTTCCTTGCCGGCGAGCACCTGTGCACGCATGCGCGCGAGCTTCTGCTGGACGGTGGCATCATCGACCAGCTCGGTCGGCTTCAGCAGAATGTGACGCAGATGCACCTGCTGCACGATCTGCTGCCCGCCCGCAGCGCGTCGTGCATTGAGCTTCACGATGTGAAAGCCGGTCGAGGTCTGGATGACATCACTGACGCCGCCGGGCTTCAGACGCGCGATCACGTCGGCGAGAAATGTGGGCAGCTCGGTGCCCTTGCGCCAGCCGAGCGCGCCACCCTGCAGCGCGGTTTCCGCCTGCGAATAGGTCACCGCGAGCTTGGCGAAATCCTCGCCGCGCTTGGCGCGCTCGTCGATGTCATGCGCCAGCGCGCTGGCGTGTGCCAGCTGATCGGGCGAGGCATCCTGCGCGATCGCGATGAGAATGTTCGAGGCGTTGTACTCATACAGGCCCGAGACGGTGTTCTGCTGGTTCGCGATGTACTGATCGAGCTCGCGCGGCGTGATGACGATGCGCTGGATGACCTCCTGCTGCTGCAGGATCTCGCGCGCGATCTCGCGCTTCAGCTGCTCGCGATAGTAGGCATAATCGATGCCGTCCTGCGCCAGGCGAGCGGGCAGATCCTCGAAGCTCACGTTCTGCTGCTTCGCGATCTCCTCGAGCGCGGCGTTGACCTGCTCGTCGGAGACCTTGATGCCGGCCCGGTCGGCGCGCTGAGATTCGATCTCCTCGGTGATGAGCTGATCGAGCACCTGGGCACGCAGCACGTTCTCCGGCGGCAGCGCGACGCCCTGGGCGCGCAGCCGCCCGCTGATCTGCATCATCAGCGCGTCCAGGTCACTCTGCAGAACCACCCCGTCATTGACCACCGCGACGATGCGATCGAGCAGCTGTCCCTGATGGGACAGGTCGGCAGCCCGGGCGGCGCCGAGCGCCCCGCCCGCCAGCAGCGCCCCGAGCAGGCAGGTTGCGAGCAGGCGGCGGGCAGAACCCGCGTAGAGGCGACGAGAGGGCCGCGGTTGCGATGGCATGAGGGGGCTCCGGCGTCTACGGTGAGAGCGGTGTCACGGGCGTCGAGGGCACGACGGCCCCGGAATTTGCAGCAGGCACACGACCGGGCGCCAGCGGCAAGTATCCCCGAATCGACTGCTTCAGGAAAGTCTCCACCTGGCTTCCGACATTGGACAGTCCGGTCAGTTCCACCTGCACCTCCGGGCCGCTGTCGCGCTCACCGGTGCGCGTGGCGAGCGAGCTCTGGTAGAGCACACGGATCGCCCAGCAGGAGCTGCGATACTGGAAGCCGACGAAGTCCTCGATGAACGAGCGGCTCATCAGCGAGTAGACCGTGCGCGCATACAGGTCCCAGCGCGGCAGCAGCGGCCAGGCGGTGGAGCCGTCGATTTGCTGGTAGAGCCCATTGGCGTACTGGTAGGAAAGATTCGTCACCTGCTGACCATTGACGCGGTATTGCAGCTCTGCCTGCACCTCCTCGAGGCGCGTGACGGTGGCGTTGGAGGCCACGTCCAGCATCACGTTCCAATCATGGAATGCGGCGACGTTCACCTGGCCGATCAGGTCGGAGGTATGCTCGCCGAGCTGCTCACCGGGCAGTGTCACCTGTGGCGCCCTCAGATAGAGACTCTGCCCGATGGTGGCGCTCACGTAGCGCGTGCCGCTCGCCGTGGAGAACAGCTCGCTGGTCAGACCGAGCGTGAACTCATTGGCATCGCCGATGCGATCCTCGCCGACGTAGCGGTTGGGCCGGAACAACTCGATGAGATTGGGATCGGGCATGCCGGTATCGAACAGCGGCAGCTGCTGCTGATCACGCTCGGGTATGTAGACGTACATCACGCGCGGCTGCAGTGTGACCGTGCGCGAGCCATCGCTCGACAGGCGGTCGAAGGTCAGGCCGCTGTCCACCGTGATGATCGGTACATTGCGCGATGGATCCGCATCGGCGCTGGCGCCGGCAAACGGGGAGCCGGGCGCATACAGCGGCTGGGGCAGGCTGGTGGGCGATGTCAGCACCACCGGGGCGCCCACATCGCGCAGCTCGTACTGGGCAAAGTCCCACGCGACGCTCGGGCGGAAGAAATATCCGGGTCCGGACAGATCCAGTCCCACGTGCGGGGTGACATTCATGCGCCAGCCGTTCACCCACGCACCATCGGGAAAGTAGCTGACCAGGTTCGCCTGCGTCGCGGAGTCCTGGGCGCAGAAAAACGCCATTCCCGGAGAACCCGACCAGGCTGCCCCGGGCAGCACACACGAGGTGCGCGCGAAGTCGACGACCTCCGAATCAAACCCGGCGCGCAGCCATGGCAGCCCCGGCGGCGACCAGTTGGCGCCCGCATCCAGGCGCGGAGCCTCCTCGTAGGGTCGCTCGTAGGAGGGCAGGGTGTTGTCGAGGGTCTGGAAATCCAGCGTCTGCAGGCTCACGGTCCAGACGTCATCCCGATGCGTCAGCGCCAGATTGCGCGGCAGGAAAGCGGTGCTGGTCGCCTCCACGCCCTGGCTGAAGTCCTCGAAGTACTCATCGTCGCTGACGCTCTCGACGTCGGCCTGCAGGCGGGTGTTGGCCGGCAGCTCGAGCCGATCGAGCAGTCGCACGAAGCTGCGCTCGCTGTGGTAGCTCCAGTCATAGGGCATGTAATTGCCGTTGAAGGTGCCGCTGTCGTTGGCGCTGAGGAAACGGTACTCGGCGCCCGCATCGGCGCCGCGTCCCGAATAGAGCGTCGGGGTGAAGGTCGCGTCCTGATTGGGCGCAATGTTCCAGTACCACGGCGCGCCGAGGATGACGCCATCGCGGCTGGAAGAGCCGAAGTTCGGGAACAGAAAGCCGCTGCGGCGCGCATCGCTCAGCGGGAAGGACAGATACGGCAGATAGAAGAGCGGCACGCCCTGAAAGTCCACGATCGCACCGCGCGCGATCCCCGCGTTGGCGGCGGTGTCCAGCTGCAGCTGCCGTGCGCGAATGTCCCAGTCCGCGTGGCCGCGCGGACAGCTGGTGTACAGCATATTGCGCACGGTCACGACGTCGGTCGGACTGAGCGTGAGGTCCTGGGCGCTGCCGCGGCCCGGCCTGCCGAGGAACTGGAACTGCGCCCGGGCGAACTGCCCGCCGCTGTCCCCGTAGTGACCCGAGTCGCCCTGCAGCTGCACCATCGAATCGCTGAAGTGCACATTGCCGCGAATATTGAAGTCGTTGGTGTTGCGATCGTAGGTGATGCGATCGGCCTGGATCTGCCGATCCTGCATGCGCACATCGGCATGGCCCGAGAGCGTCACGATGCCCTGCTGATCGGCACTCAGGGTATCGGCGGCGTAGGAGATCGGCCCCTCGGGCCGGATCTCGCGATTGCGGCGCAGACGCTGCAGCGGGCCGGCTGGCGCGGGACGGGTGCTGCGGGCGCCAGCGCGCGACTGGGCGAGCAGCACCGGCTGACCTGCGCCCGCGACGCTGGCTGAGTAGCAGCCGGCCGAATAAACCGCGCCCGCGCCATCGAGCTGGAATTCGGGGCTCGCGCTCACCGGCGGCGGGCCCCCTGATGCTGACCAGACCGCCCCCAGGGGTGCGCAGCAGATCACAACACCGAGCAGGGTGCGCAGGGACAGGGGGGCAATCATGTGGGGAGCCATTATAATGACTGCACCGACCTCACCCGATCATTGGTCGCACTCAAAATACCGCTTGCAATGATTGCCAATTCCGCCGGCCAGGGCGCGGTCGGCGCCGACGAGCGCATCGGGCAGATCACCGAGTGGCTCTGCGCAGAGCTGCACTTCAACCTCGTCAGGCTCGAGCCGGCCTCCAACGATGCCAGCTTCCGCCGCTATTTCCGCGCCTGGCGTGCCGATGGCGCGACGCGGGTGGTGATGGATGCGCCCCCTGACAAGGAGCCGATCGAGCCGTTTCTGAAGGTCGCCGCGCTGCTGGCGGGCAGCGGTGTGCACGTGCCGCAGGTGGATGCAGCCGAGCCGCGCCGCGGTTTCGTGCTGCTGGAGGATCTGGGCTCGGTGCTGTACCTGACGCGCCTGCGTGCCGGGGACGACCCCGAGCCCCTGTACGCCGATGCGTTGCAGGCGCTGCTGCAGATGCAGGTGGCTGTGGCGGGAGCCTCAGGCCTGGATGCCTATGATCGCGTGGTGCTCGAGCGCGAGATGGCCCTGATGCCCGAGTGGTTCTGTACGCATCACCTGCAGCTCTCACTCGGGCGCGAGGAGCAGGCGCTGCTGGCGCAGACCTTCGAGCTGCTGAGCACCGAGGCGCTCGCGCAGCCGCGCGTCTTCGTGCATCGTGACTACCACTCACGCAATCTGCTGCTGCTCGATCAGCGCAACCCCGGCATCGTGGACTTTCAGGACGCGCTGTACGGCCCGGTGACCTACGATCTGGTGTCGCTGCTGAAGGACTGCTACATCGACTGGCCGCGCGAGCGCATCACGCGCTGGGTGGGCCAGTATCGCTCGCGGCTGGCGGCCGCCGGGGGCGCCGCCGGCGAGAGTGAGCAGCAATTTCTGCGCTGGTTCGATCTCATCGGTCTGCAGCGGCACATCAAGGTGCTCGGCATCTTCGCGCGGCTGTGGTGGCGCGACGGCAAGAGCGGCTATCTCGGGGATCTGCCACGCACACTGCAGTATGTACAGGACGCTGCCGGGCGCTACGCGGAGCTCGCGGCATTCGCCGCCTGGCTCGAGCGGCGCGTCGCCCCGGTCCTCGGTCCGGCCAATGCGCGCGCGCTGCGCGCGGCACCCCTCGGGTGAGTGCGACTGGCATCAGCCACGCGATGGTGCTGGCGGCTGGCCGCGGTGAGCGCATGCGCCCCCTGACCGATACTCTGCCCAAGCCGCTGGCCGGCGTGTGCGGCAAGCCCCTGATCGTCCATCACCTCGAGAAGCTCGCGCGACTCGGGGTACGCACCGTGGTCATCAATCTCGCCTGGCTCGGTGCGCGACTGCGCGAGGCGCTCGGGGACGGTGCGGCCTGGGGGCTGTCGATCCGCTACAGTGATGAGGGCGAACAGGCGCTCGACGTCGGCGGTGGCATCTTTCGCGCGCTGCCATGGCTCGGGGCGGGGCCGTTCCTGGTGGTCAGTGCGGACATTTACACGGATCTGGACTTCGCGACGCTGGGCATTGCCGATGAGGCGTGGGCGCAGCTGCTGCTGGTGCCCAATCCCGTCCACCACCCGCGCGGGGACTTCGACCTGATACAGCAGCGCGTGGTCGAGCCCGCCGATCCGCAGGCGAGCCGGCCCTGGACCTACGCGGGCATCGGGCTGTTTCGTCCGGCGCTGTTCGAGGACTGCCGCCCCGGCAGGTTCCCGCTGATGCCGGCGCTGCGCCGCGCGATCGCGCGTGGGCGCCTGCATGGGCAGACATATTCAGGACAGTGGAGCAATGTCGGTACCCTGGCACAGCTCAATGCACTGCAGCATGAGACGCCACCGGCCCCGGGCGGGGGCCAAGGGTTCGTATAAAATACCGTCAGCGCCATGAATCAACTCAAGGACATACCCGTCGTTGTGAGCCCAGCGCCCGTGCGCAGCGGCGAGAAGTACCGCACGGCACAGGGCTTCACCGCCATCAAGGACGGCATCAAGTCCGGCGGCCAGGGGGCCGGCACCCCGGAACATCGCGGCCTCGCGGGCAAACCGTCCTGGCTGCGTGCCCCGCTGCCGATGGGCCCCGGGTACGACTTCGTGCGCCAGACGGTGCGAACGCATCGGCTCGCCACCGTGTGCGAGGAGGCCCGCTGTCCGAACATCGGTGAATGCTGGAATGCCGGCACCGCGACCATCATGGTCATGGGCGCCGTCTGCACGCGCGCCTGCCGCTTCTGTGCGGTGGACACGGGCAATCCGCACGGCTGGCTCGATCCCGGCGAGCCTCAGGGGGTGGCCGACAGCGTGGCGCTCATGCGGCTCAACTACGTCGTTTTGACCTCGGTGGATCGCGACGATCTGCCCGATGGCGGTGCTGCGCATTACGCCGCCTGCATCCGCGCGATCAAGCAGCGCTGCCCCGCCACCGCAGTGGAGGCGCTCACGCCGGATTTCAGCGGGGTGCTCGCCGACGTCGAGACAGTCGTCGGTTCCGGGCTCGATGTGTTCGCACAGAATGTGGAGACCGTACGACGCCTGACGCATCCGGTGCGCGATCCACGCGCGGGCTACGAGCGCACGCTCGAGGTGCTCGCCCACGCCAAGGACTACCGGCCGCACGTGCTCACCAAGAGCAGCCTGATGCTCGGGCTGGGCGAAACCGATGCCGAGATCGCCCAGTGCATGGACGATCTGCGTGCCGCCCGCGTCGATATCCTCACGCTCGGTCAGTATCTGCGCCCCACGGTCAATCATCTGGCCGTGCAGAGGTATGTCACACCCGAGCAATTCGAGCAGTACCGCGCCTGGGGGCTGGCGCGTGGCTTTCGCGAGTGCGTCTCGGGGCCGCTGGTGCGCTCCAGCTATCGCGCCGAGCAGGCCCTGGCCGGCAACAACGTCGGGCTGCCCGCGGGCGGCGTCGCGATAGCGCCGACATGAGCAGCTTTGCGCCGGAGTGGGTCAGCACGACCTCACCGGCGTCCAGGGCGGGTGCGCGCGGCCATTCAGAGGGCCTGCGGGGCGCGCCGGCATGCCAGGTTCGCTGGCTGGGCCGCGTGTCCTACGTGCCGACCTGGCAGGCGATGCAGCGCTTTACCGACGAGCGCGGCGCCGATAGCGTCGATGAGCTCTGGGCGCTGGAGCACGAGCCGGTCTTCACGCTCGGTATGAATGCCGATCCTGCCCACGTGCTGGCCGCGGGGGACATCCCGGTCGTGCGGATCGATCGTGGCGGACAGGTCACGTATCACGGGCCGGGCCAGCTCGTGCTCTATCCGCTCATCGATGTGCGGCGTGCCGGACTCGGCGTGCGCGATCTGGTCAATGCGCTCGAGCAGTCGGTGATCGCCTGCGCAGCTCGCTGGGGCATCGCCGCGGCGTGTCGTGCGGATGCGCCCGGCGTCTATGTCGAGGGTGCGAAGCTCGCCAGCGTGGGCCTGCGCATCCGCCGCCGCGGCAGCTATCACGGGCTGGCGCTCAACGTGAACATGGACCTGCAGCCGTTCAGCCGCATCAACCCCTGCGGCTATGCCGGGCTGCGCATGACGCAGCTCGCCGAGCTCGGCGGCCCGGTCGATGTGACGTGCGCCGCCGCCGAGCTGGTCCCCGAGCTGCTGGCGCGACTGGAGGCCCGATGAGCGTCGTCCAATCCCAATCCCAGCCCCAACCGCCCGCCAACATCCCGGCGCACGAGGCCCTCGAGCGCCTGCGCGCCGGCAATCGGCGCTTCGTCGCCATGACCGGCGGCACCTCCGCGGGGGCGCCCGCGCGCCGCTTCGAGCTGCCCACGCAGAGTCAGCCATTTGCGACCATTCTCGGCTGCTCGGATGCGCGCGTGCCCGCCGAGCTGGTCTTCGACCAGGGGCTCGGCGATCTGTTCGTGATCCGCGTGGCCGGCAACATCGTCTCACCGTCGCAGATCGGCAGTGTGGAGTTCGCCGCCTCACGCTTCGGCACGCGGCTCGTCGTGGTGCTCGGCCACTCGCAATGCGGCGCAGTCTCGGCAACCATCGAGGAGCTGCAGCGACCGGCCGAGAACCAGTCACCCAATCTGCGCTCGATCGTCGATCGTGTGCGCCCGGCGGTGGAGGGGCTGCTGAGCACCGAGCTGACCCGCGATCCGCAGGCACTCATGCGCCTGGCGGTGCGCGCCAACATCAGCGTCTCGGTCAGCCATCTGCGCTACAGCTCCGATGTGCTCGAGAAGCTCATATATCAGCACGGGCTCGTGGTGGTGGGCGCGCAGTACTCGGTGGAGACCGGCGTCGTCGAATTCTTTGAGGGCGGCGCCGCGGAACGCAATACGCGCAGCGCCGAGTGAGCAGCCCCACCCTCACTGTGCTGACAAGCGTCGGCAGCCTGCGACAGGCGCGCCGCATCGCGCGCGAGCTCGTCGAGCAGCAGCTGGCCGCGTGCGTGCACATCGCACCGATCGAGAGCATTTACCGATGGAAGGGGCGCTTGCAGCAGCAGCGCGAATTCCAGCTGGCCATGCAGACCAGCGCCGCACGCGCCGCGGCACTGAAGTCGGCGCTGCGCGCCCTGCACCCCTACGAGCTGCCGGCGCTGTATGTCGTGGCGAGCGCGCAGGCCGATGCGCCGTACGCGCGCTGGGTCGCACAGAGCTGTGCGCCGGCGGGTCTGCCTCGCAGCGCGCGCCGGCGTGCAAAAGGCGGGACAGCGCAGCGGCCCCGGCGATATGCTGTGCGGCCTCGATGAGGAGGCTGCAGGCGGCACCCCGGGGTGCCCTGAGTCGCTGCGCATCTCTCGACGAATTGCACATCGGCGCGCACCGACCGTGTCGTTCGCTTGGAACCGGTCGCGGCGCGCCTGAGGGCCCTGAATGAGCACGGGCGCGCGCCCCCACACGCATCAATGCTCCACTCGGCGCCTGCCGCGATGGCGCCGGGGCTGCTCACGACAGCGCATTGCCCTGACCGCGGTGTACGCGCTGCTGCTGCTTGCGGCGCTGGCAGGCGCGCGAGTCGGTCGGGCACAGGCGGCGGCCGCGCCCGCAACGTTTCCCGAAGATGCGGTCAAGGCGGTATTTCTCTATCGCTTCGCCGGCTATGTGCAATGGCCGATGAGCGATGCGCAGACGCAGTTCGTCGTGGCGGTGATGGGCGCGGATGACGTGGCAGCGCGGCTTCAGAGCCTGCTGCCCGACCACCCCATCCACGGGCTGCCGGCAGCGGTGCGCCGCATCCGCGGCCTCGAGGAGCTCGGTGCGGCACAGATGCTCTACATCGGCCCCGATTACGACGGCAATCTCGCCGCGCTGACCGCGCGCCTGCGCGCTCGCCCGGTGCTCGTGGTGACCGATCGCGACGGCGCACTGGACGCGGGCAGCATGGTCAACTTTCTCATGCAGAGCGGGCACGTGCGCTTCGAGGTGTCGATGGTCGCGGCGCGACGGGCGGGCCTGATCATCAGCTCTGACCTGCTCGCGGTGGCGCAGCGGGTCAAGACCGGTGACCGCAGAGCGCAACCGCTGTGTGCTCCGCTGGCCGGTCAGCGCACCGGCTGCGAACGCCGGGTGGCAGCGAGGTGAATGCGCGCGCCGAGCCGCACGCAGCGCCCTGGCGCTCGGCGCTGCGCCGGCTCTGGCCTGCACGCGATGAGGTCCATCAGGGCGTGCGCCGGCGGCTCATGGCGGTCGTCGTCAAGACCACGGCCTTCGCGCTGGTGCTGGCAGCGGCGGCCATGGCGGTGCAGGACTTTACCGCCTACCGGGGCGCCCGCGTCTCGCAGCTGACCACCGAGGCGGCAATCCTCGGACTCGCGGTCGCCCCGGCGCTGGCATTCGATGATCGCGCCGCCGCCGAGCGCAGTCTCGCCGCTCTGCGAGCGCATCCGGCCGTGCTCGCGGCCGCGCTCTACGGCACGGACGGGAGCCAGTTCGCGCGCTACCTCTCGAGCGGCCAGGTCAGCGTGCCTGCGCGCCTGCAGGCCGCTCCCGCACTCACCCTGCGTGGGCAGGGCGTGGTGCTCAGCCAGCGTATCGTGCAGAACGGGGAGTGGCTCGGGACCATTTACCTGCGCGGGCGCTTCGATATGGAGCGGCGCCTGCTGACCTATGCGGGCATCGTGGCGTTCGTCAGTGCGGCGGCGCTCATTGCCGCACTGGTACTGTCGCGCTCGCTGCAGCGCTCGATCACGATGCCACTGGACGCCATGGCGGGGGTGGCGCGCCAGGTCGTGGAGCGGCGTGACTATTCGCTGCGCGCGACGCGCAACAGCGACGATGAGATCGGTGTGGTCGTGGAAGCCTTCAACCGCATGCTCGATGAGGTGCAGGCGCGTACCCGCGCGATCGAGCAAAGCAACTCCGCTCTGCAGCAGGAAGTACAGGTGCGCCAGGCGGCGCAGTCGGCGCTGGCACACGCCAATGCCCAGCTGGAAGGCACCATGGTGGCGCTGCGCGAGGCTGATCGGCGCAAGGACGAGTTCCTCGCCACGCTCGCGCACGAGCTGCGCAATCCACTGGCGCCCATCCGCAACGCCGCCGAACTGCTGGAGCTGCATGGCGCCGATGACGCTCAGCGCCAGTGGGCGCGCGAGGTCATCGCCCGCCAGGTCAAGCGCATGGGCCTGCTGCTCGATGACCTGCTGGATGTATCGCGCATCACGCGCGGACGGCTCGAGTTGCGCAAGGACCGCGTCACGCTTGCCCCCCTGGTCGCCACCGCGATCGAGACGGCGCGGCCGCTGATCGACCTGAAACAGCATGTGCTGCAGGTGGAGCTGCCCAACGAGCACATCGAGCTCACGGCCGATCCGCTGCGCCTGTCACAGGCGATCTCGAACCTGCTGAACAATGCCGCCAAATATACCGATGCACGCGGCCACATCACCCTGCGCGCCCGGCTCGAGGGCGACGTGCTCGCCATCACCGTCGAGGACAACGGTATCGGTTTCGATCCGGCCATGAGCGCACGGCTGTTCGAAATGTTTGCGCAGCTGCAGGCGCCGGTGGACCGCACCGAGGGAGGTCTGGGGATAGGCCTCGCGCTCGTGCGCGGCCTCATCTCGCTCCATGGCGGCACGGTCGAGGCCGTCAGTGCCGGGCCCGGCCGGGGCAGCGCCTTCACGATCCGCCTGCCGGGAGCGCATGCGGTCGTGAGCGGCGACGAGGAGCAGGGGAGTCAGCGGCCGCGCCGACATGCCGAGGGACGTTGCCGGCTGCTGGTGGCCGATGACAACCAGGATTCCGCCGAGAGTCTTGCGATGGTGATGCGCATGTGGGGCTATGAAGTGCATCTGGCACACACCGGTACCCGTGCGGTGGAGCTGGCGCTGCGCGAGCGGCCGGACGCGTGCATTCTGGATATCGGCATGCCTGGATTGAACGGCTATGAAGTCGCAAGTCGCATTCGTGAACAGCCCTGGGCGGGGCAGGTGCTGCTGTTGGCAGTCACGGGATGGGGCCAGAGTGAGGACGTACAGCGCGCCCGCGAAGCGGGATTCGATCACCACATGACCAAGCCCGTGGACCTCGCGCGCGTCGATGCATTGTTGCTCGAACATGCGCGCCAGTTACAGGCGGGAACAATCGGCATGCGCTGACACCTGCGTCGTAACGCCCGGCGTAGCATCGAAGCGCTCATCAGCAAACAGGAGCGATGCCATGCCCGAACGGCAGACACTACAGCGTGCCCGGCGCGACAAGCGCGAGGGAAAGTCCGCCTCGACACAGGCGGGGGAATTCGTACGTGAGGAAATTCATCACATCCGGCAAGGCAAGCATGGTGCGCGCAGTTCGCGTCAGGCCATCGCCATCGGGCTGTCCAAGGCGCGACGCGCGGGCGTGGAATTGAAGCCACCGGCCGAGCAACGCACATCGGCCCAGACCGCGCGCAAGGCACGGCGCGATGTCGCGCGCGGCCACGGCGAGAGCCCGCGGCGCAAGGTCACGACACGACGGCGCGCGGCCTCCGAGCGTGCTCTGGAGCGCGAGCCCCACGAAGCGGCTTCGCCACGCGCACTGGCGCGCCAGGGGCGCTCGGCCGCCCGCCGGCGCAGTGCGGGCGAGCGCACGGCCGCTGCACGCAAGGCGGCGCAAACCAAGGGACCCGTGCGGCGCAGTGCCGCGGCTCGAAAGGCCGCGCACACACGCGGCACGCATCGGGCGGGCTCGCGCTCGTCTGCGCGCTCGATGCAGGCCTGATGAGCAGCACCGGCGGCCGATGGCGCCGCCGGTGCTACAGCACCATCAGCACCTGCGGACAGTCCTTCAGGGCGGCGAAGAGCTCGGCGATCTGCGGCTCGCCGGTGGCGCGAATCACATAAGTCAACGCCAGGAAGTGTTGCTGCGCGGAGGCGCGCTCGGTGACGCTCGAGAGATCGAGCGGCCCGGCGTGCCGCTCGAGAATCGCATCGATGTGCGCGCGCACCCCCTGCTCGGCGCGCACCATGACCTTGATGGGGTAGTCACACGGAAAGGTCAGACGCGGCGGCTCGCTCATGTGCCGCGTATTACACCCGATTCTGTGCACGGCAGGTGTCGGTTGTAGGAGGGTGCTGACAATAATCGGCTTGAAATTCAGGCGCTTGTGCTACACTGCGCCGCGATTCGCGCCGTTTTCCGCGCCTCGGGAATCCGCCGGCGGGGGGCGGCGTTGATCATCGGTGACAGGATTGCTCCTGCCGTGTTTTACGACCTTGCGGTCGGTTTCTCTTGGAGTGCGGTTTGATTTATGGCGAAGATCTACGTGGGTAATCTGCCTTTCTCGGCCAACGAAACGGAAGTACGTGCGCTGTTCTCGCAGCACGGGACCGTTGAGAGTGTTTCTCTGCCTACCGACCGGGAGACCGGTCGTCCGCGGGGCTTTGGATTCGTGGAGATGAGCCAGGCCGATGCGGCACGTGCCATCCAGAATCTGAATGGCTACTCGATGAATGGTCGTCCACTGCGCGTCAACGAGGCTCAGGACAAGCCCCGCACGGGCGGTGGCCGCCCGGGCGGCGGTGGCGGCGGCTATCGCGGCGGTGGTGGCGGCGGCAACGGCGGCGGCCGCTGGTAAGAGTCCCCAAGCTCTTCTTCGAACCGTTCGTCTCACGCTTTGCCGGGCGCCCATCGAGGACCTGCAAAGCGTGAGTCCGGCGGTCGGCCCGGCGCTCCTGCGCCCTGGCAGGCGCAGACGGAAACGAATCGGGGGTTGGTCCTGCTTGCGCGGGACCGGGCCGCTGCGGCACATTGCCCGCGCGCATGAATACCCCTGAGCGATTGCAGTTTCCGGCGCGATTGGGCCTGGGGACCTGGATGATGGGTGAGTCGCGCGTGTCGCACGCGCGCGAGCTTGCCGCGCTCGCTCGCGCCCTGCAGCTCGGCTACCGCGTGTTTGATACGGCAGAGATCTACGGGCAGGGCGGCGCCGAGCGACTGCTCGGTCAGGCGCTGACCAGCTTCGGCGTGGGCAGCAGCGGTCCGGCGCGCGAGGAGCTGTTCCTCGTCAGCAAGGTAAAGCCCTCGCATGCCTCGCTGAGCGGTACGGTACGTGCCTGTGAGGCTTCGATCGAGCGCCTGCGCTGCCGCTACCTGGATCTGTACCTGCTGCACTGGGCCGGCCCGCACCCATTCACCGAGACCTTGCAGGCGCTGGCGGAACTGCGTGAGCGCGGACTCATCCGTCACTTCGGCGTCAGCAACTTTACCCTGCAGGAGCTGCAGCAGTGGCGTGCGGCGGAAGCCAGCCTCGGGCTCTCCGGGGCCACGCAGTGCAATCAACTCTACTATTGCCTGCAGGCGCGCGGCATCGAATTCGATCTGCTTCCCTGGCAACGTCAGCACGGCATCCTGACGATGGCGTATTCGCCGCTGGGCCGTGGCAGTCTGGCACGTCATCCACTGCTCGAGCGGCTGGGACGCGCGCGCGGCGCAAGCGCTGCACAGATCGCGATCGCCTGGAGCATGCGCGCACCGGAGCTGATCAGCATCCCCAAGTCCAGCGATG
This sequence comes from Steroidobacteraceae bacterium, assembly GCA_035502275.1. Classification (GTDB taxonomy): domain Bacteria; phylum Pseudomonadota; class Gammaproteobacteria; order Steroidobacterales; family Steroidobacteraceae; genus FEN-1191. Next base: position 46,369 of record DATJUN010000083.1, on the reverse strand, counting down.
CACGGCGCGTGGAGGAGAACTGGGCGGCGCGCTCGCTGGTGCTTACCGACGCCGAATGTGCCGAGCTCGATAAGGCGTTTCCGCCGCCGCAGACCCACATGCCCCTGGCGACGATCTGAGCCCCCGATCTGAGCCCCACACATGCCAGGCGCGCCCCAGGGATCGATGCCAACGCTGGTCACGGCGGCATGGCTCAACGGCGAGCTGGGCGCAAGGGACCTGCGTGTCTACGATGCCAGCTGGTACATGCCCGCGGAGGGCCGCGATGCGCAGGCGCTGTATCGTGAAGCGCATATTCCGGGTGCGCTGTTCTTCGACATCGACACCGTTGCGGATGCGGACTCGACGCTGCCCCACATGGTGCCCGGCACGGCGCGCTTCGAGCGTCTGGTGGGCGCACTCGGCATCGGCAATGACACCCGCGTGGTGTTCTACGACCAGAAGGGCGTGTATTCCGCACCGCGCGCGTGGTGGCTGCTGCAACTCTTCGGTCACGCCCGCTGCGCGGTACTGGACGGCGGGCTGCCGGCCTGGCGCCGCGCGGGCGGCGCATGCGCCAGCGGCGAGAGCGCAGCGCCCACTCCCGCACAGTTCCAGGCCCAGCTGAATGTGCGCCTGCTGCGCGGGCTGGGCGACATGCTTGCGAATCTGCAGACGCGCGAGGAGCTGGTGCTCGATGCCCGCTCGAGCGAGCGCTTCGACGCGCGCGTAGCCGAGCCTCGCGCGGGCCTGCGCGGTGGGCATATCCCCGGCAGCCGCAGCCTGCCGTTTACGGAGCTGCTGACCGCTGAACAGACGCTCAAGCCCCCCGAGCAGCTGCGCGAGCGCTTCGCGCGCAGCGGGGTGCAGGCGCACAGCCGTGTCGTGACCAGCTGTGGCTCCGGGCTGTCCGCAGCCGTGCTGAACCTTGCGCTGCAGGTCGCCGGCTTTCCACCCGCGGCACTCTACGATGGCTCCTGGAGCGAATGGGGCGCGCGCACCGACACGCCCGTGGAGCGCTGATCGGTCGGTGATCGGTCGGTGCTGGGGGCCGGACCGCTGTCATTCCTACAGCCGTTTAGGCCGCGCCGCGCTGCCCTCGCAGCGGCGCAGTTTCCATACTGACTCCGCGGCCTGCGCCGCGGGCGAGCGCAATAAGTAAAAACCATTAAGGAAGTGCCATGAGAGTACTGCTCATCGTTCTGCTGCTTATCCTGCTGATCGGTGCCTTTCCGGTGTGGCCCTACAGCAACGCCTGGGGCTATTACCCGAGCGGTGGCCTGGGTCTTCTGCTGATCATCGTGCTGGTGCTGGTGTTCGCGCGAGTACTTTGAGCTAGTTCGGCTCATTGTCGCCAGATCGGCGCCGGATCGAGGCTGATACCGGCGCGATCCCGACAGATGTTGGGGTATCGTCTGCCCGCATCCGACGGCGGCGGATGGGTCATGGCAGATCCGCGGCGTATCGCTTAAGGTGATGGAATGTCTCCCCGTGCCCTCGCCACCATCGATACGCCGCCCACCCGCTCGCCGAGCCGGAGCGCGGCGCGCCCGCGCGCGCTGGACGGACTGCGCATCATCGCGCTGTTCAAGTTCGCCAAGGCTGCGCTGCTGATCGCCACCGGTTACGGAGTGCACCTGCTGCTCAGGGAGGATCTGCTGCAGCGGTTGTGGCTCTGGAGCGCGACGCTCACGGACCATTTTTCGCAGCGGCTGCTGCTGCATGCGCTGGGTTGGGTCGAGAATCTCGGCGCCGCGCGCATCCATGTGGTGGTCGGGGTGACGCTGGGCTATACCGCCGTGGTGCTCGCCGAGGGTATCGGCCTGTGGATGCGACGTGCCTGGGCCGAGTGGTTCACGGTGCTGGCCACCGCCTCGCTGATTCCTTTCGAGCTCTGGGAGCTGATCGTGCGGCCCCCTGATCGCAAGCTCGCCGTGCTGGTGACCGTGCTGCTCAATGGCGCAGTAGTCTGGTACCTGGCCCGGCTGCTGCGCCGGACCCTGTCGCAACGGCACTCCTCTTGATCTGGTCGATCACCGGCTGCCTGCTGCTGGTGGCCGCGAGCGTGCTGATCGCACGCATGCCGGGCGTGAGCCTGGGGCCCTATTCCACGCGTCTGCTCGGCATCGGGGTCATCTGCGCCGGCTACTACGGGGCGCTGCACTGGGTGCGCTTTGGACGGGGTGCCGCACACGCTTTGCGCTGGTACCCACTGCGTTACGTCATTCCGGCCGTGGCTTCGCTCGGCGCCCTTTACTGCCTGTGGCGGGTCGTGCAGAGCTGGCGCACCGAGGTGCACGGGCTCGTACGCACGCTGCTGATTCTGGCGTTGCTGCTGCTGCTGGGCGCACTGGCATGGATCGCGCTGCGACGTTAGCGGCCCAGGCGCGCGGGGGTGCCATGGCGCGGCGCAGTGGGAGCGCGACCACAGCCGCGTGCGGCGTGCAGGCGCTGGCGCTGCGCGCGTGCGCGTAGCAGCATCCGGGACATGAGCGAGTCGCTGGTCGCGCTGATGCGCTCCCTTACCCTCGGGGTCTACGTCATCGGCGTCTACGACGGTGAGAAGCCCAATGCCTTCACTGCCTGCTCGGTGATGCCGGTGTCCTTCGATCCGGTGCTGCTGACTGTCGCGATCGGCCGCGATCACGCCTCCCTGCGCATGCTGCTCGCCTCGGGGCGATTCAGCGTCAACGTATTGAAGCGTGAGCAGCTGGCACTCGCCCGCCACTTCGGTGAGTGCAGTGGCCGGGATGAGGACAAGCTCGCGCGCGTGCCCTGGCGGCCAGGCCCCGCGGGTACGCCGTTACTGGACGATGCCCTGGCCTGCCTGGCCTGCGAGGTGCACGGCACGATGCGCACAGGCGATCATGAGCTGGTCGTCGGTCGTGTCGTCAGTGGCATCATCCAGGGCGGCCACGCCCGGCCGATGACCTACGCGGATACCGGCGACATGGACGGGTCCGCCGATCTTTATGCACAGCGCCGCGTCGCCGAGCCCCCTGCACCGCATGAATCGCCTGAGCACCACTGAATTCGTCGCACGCACCCTGATCGTCATCGGGCTGCTTGCGCTCGGCGTGCTGTGCTGGCGGGTCGCGGAAATATTCGTACTGATCTTCGGCGGCATCGTGCTGGCGGTCGTGCTGCGCTCCATGATGCGCCTGTTCCTGCGTTTCACGCCGCTGCGCGGACGCTGGGCGCTGCTTGCCGGAATCCTGTTGCTGATCGTCATCCTGGCGCTGATCGTGCTGCTGATCGGCTCGCGCGTGGCAACGCAGATGAATCAGCTCACCCAGGCGCTGCCGCGCGCCTGGATGCACGCCCGCGCGGCCATCGAGCAGACCGGCACGGGGCGGCAGTTGCTGCAGAGCCTGCAGTCCCCCCAGGCGAATCTGTCGAGCTGGCTCGGACACCTGCATGATCTGGCCACGATCACGCTGGGTGCACTGGTGCAGTTCGGCGTCATCATCTTCAGCGGCCTGTACTTCGCGCTCGATCCGGAACTGTATCGGCGCGGCCTGCTGCAGCTGCTGCCGCTGGCGGCCCGGCCAGCCGCCGAGCGCGCCATCCAGGCGGCGATCGCCGGACTCGGACGCTGGCTGCAGGGCGTGCTGATCGCAATGGTCAGCATCGGTGTCGTCACGGGGCTGGGGTTGTGGGCGCTGGGTATCCCCCTGGCGCTCGCGCTCGGCATTCTCGGCGGCGTGCTCGAGTTCATTCCCTACATCGGTCCGATCATCTCCGCGGTGCCGGCAGTGTTGATCGCCTTCGCCGTCAGTCCGACGCGCGCACTGGAGGTCGTCGCGCTGTACGTGGGCATTCACTTCATCGAGGGTGAGTTGCTCGTGCCGCTGATCCAGCGCTGGGCCGTGGCGTTGCCGCCGGCAGTCGCCATCGTTGCCGTGGTGGTGTTTGGCTGGGTGTTCGGTCTGCCGGGCGTGATCTTCGCAACGCCAATGGCCGTCGTGATCCTCAAGCTGGTCGAAAGTCTCTACGTGCGCACCGCGCTGAAGTCCAGCTAGCGCCGCGATTGCCGCCCTCATCGGGGGCGCGTGTGCATCCGTGTTCGCCTGTTTCTGCGCCTCCCGGCGCCGACAGACGGCGACCTCGCGACACTGTTTGAATGCAGCACGTGCGAGGCCATCGCCGCATCCCATCCACTGGAGACTCCATGCGTGTGTCACTTCCCCTGAGCTCTCTGACCCTGTCGGCCCTGCTTGCAGTCACTGCGGCGCTGCCGCTGCCACTGCGGGCGCAGGAACCGCTGGCCCCCGGCAGCGCACCGGCCATCGAGGGCTTTGCGACCAACTACACCCTGCAGACCAATCTGCTCACCGCCGCCCCGTTTCGGCCGGCGCGCAGTGATCTGGACTATGGGCTGCTGATCGGAGATCCGCACAACCTCGTGGCCTCGGCGGCCTGGATGTTCCATACCAATATCGAGGTGCAACGCTATTTCACCTTCGAGGTTGGACCCAAGGCCTATATGGCGATGCTCGCGGAGCAGAACCGCGGCGTGCTGTCCGTCGCCATCGGTGGGGATGCGCGCCTGCTGCTGGTGCCGCGCATGGGCATCTCGCTGTTCGGCAGCGCCTACTACGCACCGAGCGTCTTCATGTTCGGCTCGGCGAACAATCTCTATGATCTGACCGCCGGCTTGCAGGTGCCGTTTGCGCACCGGCTCAGCGCGCTCGCCGGCTACCGATGGTTCCGCTACAGCCTGGAGAATTCAGCGGACGACACCGTCGAGAATAATGTCTTCGTGGGCCTGCGCTGGGACTTTGCGCGCCCGACGCCCTAGCGCACAGGAGCCGCCAGCCACCACGCCTCCAGCAGCGCATGCATGCGCCGCCAGAGCGGCCCGGGGCGACCGTCGCCGACGGTCGCGCCGTCCAGGCGCGTCACGGCGATGACGCCGCGCGTGGCGGCCGTCAACCAGATCTCGGCGGCCGTGCGCAGTTCGCGCTCGCTGATCGGTAGCGTGCGGCAGGGGATGCCATGCTCTGCGGCGAGCTCGCCGATCAGTCCGCGCGTGGTGCCCGGTAGCAGCCGCGGCGAATCAGGCGGGCAGCGGATCTCGCCATCGATGATCACGCACACGCTCGATGCGCTCGCCTCGGTGAGCTGACCATCGCGCAGCAGGATCGTTTCCCCGGCGCCGGCATCGATGGCCTGCTGGCGCAGCAGCACATTGGCCAGCAATGCGACTGCTTTGATATCGCAGCGCGCCCAGCGGATATCGGTGGCGGTGATGCAGCTGACGCCGTCCTCCAGCACTGCGGCGCCCGGCAGCGGCAGCGGCGCGCAGAAGGCGAACACCAGCGGGGCGACCTGTGGCAGCGGCGCGTGATTGCGCCCGTACTCCGAGCCGCGCGACACCTGCAGATACACGTACACGTCCCCGCCGCCGTTGGCGCTGATGAGCTCGTGCACCAGCGCACTCCAGTGCTCCTCGGAATGGGGATTGGAAATGGAGAGTTCGGCCAGACTGCGCGACAGTCGCGCCAGGTTCGCCGCCAAGCGGCGCGGATTGCCGCGCCGGGCCGCAATGACCTCGTAGACACCATCACCGAACAGGAAGCTGCGGTCGAGCGGCGAGATGCGTGCCTCGCGCAGCGGCAGCAGCGCACCGTCCAGATGACAGATCGGCAGCGGTTCGGCCACGGACTTGCCCGAGCGGGGATGCTAGTGGCGATGCCACCACAGGCGCACGCCATCGCTGAAGCGGCTCCACAGCCCCCCCTGCGGCACCGCCCTGATCGGATAGAGCGGCACGGACTGGACCGGGCGGCCACCCACGACGATCTGCAACTGCCCGACCGGAGTCGTCGTGGACAGCGGCGCCACCAGCTGCGGATTGACCAGAGCGGTGGTCTGGATGCTGCCGGCCTCATCCCGCGGGATGACGATGCTCACATCGCGCGCCGGTCCCACCGGGTAGTACTCCTCGCTGGCCTTGTACACGCGGGGGCGAAGCACCGTGGTGCCGGCTCGCTCCACGCTGACGGTCTCGTAGAAGGTGAAGCCGTAGTTGAGCAGTGCGGCACTGGCATCCTCGCGGCCCTTGATGCTCGGAGAGTCCAGCACCACGGCGATCAGACGCATGTTGCCGCGCTTGGCGGAGGTCACCAGGCAGTAGCCGGCCGCGTCGGTATGACCGGTCTTCATGCCATCCACCGACGGATCGCGTCCCAGCAGGCCGTTGCGGTTTTCCTGGCGGATGTTGTTCCACAGGAACTGCCGCATCGAGAACCAATGGTAGTACTCCGGGTAGTCGCGGATCAGCGCACTCGCCAGCAGCGCCAGATCGTGCGCCGTGGTGTAGTGAGTCGGGGAGGGCAGGCCGGTGCTGTCGTCGAAGTGAGTGCTGGTCATGCCGAGGCGCCTGGCATATTCATTCATCAACTGCACGAAGGCCGGCTCGGTGCCGCCGATGCGCTCGGCCAGCGCGATCGTTGCGTCGTTACCCGACTGCACGATCATGCCTTCGACCAGCACTTCAGCCGGCACCTGTGAGCCCACCTTCAAAAAGGTGCGCGAGCCTTCGGCGCGCCACGCGTGCTCGGAGATGGTAACCGGCTCACTGAGCTTGAGCGTGCCCGTCTTCAGCGCATGGAACACCACGTAGCAGGTCATGAGCTTCGTGAGGCTGGCCGGCGCCATGCGCGCATCGGGATTGCGCGAGGCGAGGATCTGCCCACTGGGAAAGTCCACCAGCAGGTACGCCCCGGCCTGCACGTCGGGTGCCGTGGGGACCGGCGTGCTCTGCTCCAGCGCGCCGTTGGCGGCAGGAGTGGGAGCCGGTGTCACGCTCGCGGGCACTGCGAGCGCCTGCAGGGCATAGAAGGTGCCGAGCGCCGCCAATAGGGTGCTGAGGAATGCCGGGACTTTCATGCGGTGCACAGACCTCGGGGAAATGCGCGCTGTAGGCGCGCGCCTGCAAGTGTAACGGCTCGCTTCAATCTTGTGCGAGCCTTGCGCCCGCAAAACCGAGCCCCGCCAGCCGCGCGATCAGCGCGTCGTATTGCTGCACGGTGGCAACCGGGCCGATGCGCACTCGCAGCAAACGATGATGCGCATCGGGCGCGAGCGTGAAGACATCGGCAAGTCCCGCGGCCCGCAGGCGCTCGGCGGCGTGCTGCGCATGATCGGCCGCCGCGAACGCGCCGACCTGGATGAACAGGGCGCTGCTCGGCGGCAGCGCCGCCATTTGCGAGCGGTCCAGAGGCGGCACGCGGCTCGGTCCAAGTGTGGCTGCCGCAACGGCGGGCGTGCTGACCGGCAGCGGCACGGAGGGATTGATCGTAGGGGAGAGCGTCTCGACCTGCACGAAGGCGGTGCCGGTGCGGATCATGCCGAGCTTTGCAGCTGCGGTATAGGAAAGATCGATGATGCGGTCTCCGACGAAGGGTCCGCGATCATTGATGCGCACCACGACGCTGCGGCCATTGGCGAGATTGGTGACGCGCGCATAACAGGGCAGCGGCAGCGTCTTGTGGGCGGCGGTCATGGCGAACATGTCATAGGGCTCGCCGGTCGCCGTGCGCAGTCCATGAAACTGCGGGCCGTACCAGGAAGCGATGCCACGCTCGACGTAACCTGCGGCACTGGGCAGCACGACGTAACGACGTCCCGCGACCTCATAGAAGGGCGGATTGCCCAGAAGACTGCGCGGCTCGACGCGCGGAACGGCATCGGGAATCGCGGCGATATCGGGCGGCGCTGCCGGCAGCGGCGTCGGGACCGTCTCAGGTCGCCCCGGCAGCGGGCGATAGACGGGAGGTGCCGAGCAGCCGACCAACAGGACTGCGACGACCAGCATGGCCGCAGCAGTACAGGGTACGACGGAGCGCGACGGTGCGCTCCGCATGCTCAGAGCGCAGCGTCCAGCGCCACACGCTCGCGGATGGCCTTGGCCAGGTCATAGACCGCCATGGCGTACGCGGGACTCGAGTTGTAGCGCGTGATCACGAAGAAATTGCGAAAGCCGACGCGATAACGCATGCCGTCGGGCTCGGGCGCGGCCAGCAGTAATGCAGGAGTCGCGTCGGGCAGGTCACTGGCGATGCTGAGCCCGCGGGAACGCAGCGTGCCGAGCGTTTCCGACAGCTGCAGATGATCACCCGGTGTCAGGTTCGGATCAGTGCTGAAGTGCGTTTCGGCGAGCACCGGCTGCCCGGACTGCCAGCCAGCCTGATGCAGGAAGTTCGCGGTGCTCGCAAAGATGTCGCCCCAGTCCTGCCACAGGTCGCTGTGGCGGCCACGCCGCTCGCTGATGGCAAACTTGCGGTAGCTCGAGGGCATGAATTGCAGCGCCCCCATGGCGCCGGCGTAGGAGCCGCGCACCGAAAACAGATTCAGATGCTCTTCGTGCGCCAGCAGCAGAAAGTCGGTGAGCTCATGGCGAAAGTAGTCGGCTCGCGGCGGGTAGTCGAAGGCGAGCGTCGCGAGCGCATCGATGACGCGGTAATGACCGGTGATGCGTCCATAGAGCGTCTCGATCCCCAGCACCGCGACGATGTACTCGGGCGGCACGCCGTACTCAATGGCGACCTGGTCGAGCAGCTCCTTGTGTTCGCGCCAGAGCTGCGCCCCGGCGGCGATGCGCGCCGGGGTCAGCATGTGGGCGCGGTATTCCCACCACTGCAGCGTCTTTTCCGCCGGGCGGTTCATCGCATCGACGATCTGCGGTTGTGGCTCGGCGGATCGAAGTGCGGCGATGACGCGCTCGGGCGGTATACCCTGTGCCTGCGCCTCGGCGACGAAGCTCCTGATCTCGGGACGCGACAGATCAAACGCCGGCAGATCGGCAGGCGTGCTGGGGACGATGGGCGCGGCGGGCGCGGCGGCCGGCACCTGTGCCGGCGCGCTGGCAGAAGCCGGGGGTGCAGCGGGGAGCGGATCAGCCGGCGCGCCCGATGTGCCCGGGCTCGTCGATGGCGCGGCGGCGATGCGTACCGAGGCCAGAACGGGGCCGGCGGCGAGCGCGTGGTGCGCCGGCAGCAGCAACGTGCTGAGCGAAGCCAGTAGCAGGAAGCAAGTGGCGCGTGCGGACAACGTCAGGAACCTACCAGCTTTCGATGTGAGTAGAGGCCCATGAGAATACCGAAGCCTGCGAGCAAGGTCACCACGGAACTGCCGCCGTAGCTCACCAGCGGCAGCGGCACGCCCACCACCGGCAGCAGGCCGCTGACCATGCCGGCATTGATGAATACGTAGACGAAGAACGTCAGTGCCAGGCTCAGGGCGAGCAGGCGCGAGAAGGTATCGTTGGTCTGCAACGCCAGCCACAGGCAGCGCGAGACGATGAACAGATACAACGCCAGCAGCGCCAGCAGGCCGATGAGCCCGAACTCCTCACCGACCACCGAAAAGATGAAATCGGTGGAGCGCTCGGGCAGAAAATCGAGCTGCGCCTGGCTGCCATTCATCCAGCCCTTGCCGAAGACACCGCCCGAGCCGATGGCGATCTGACTCTGGATGATGTGGTAGCCGGCACCCAGAGGATCGGTCTGTGGATTCAGAAAGGTCAGCACTCGCTCGCGCTGATAGCCATGCATGAAGTTCCAGCCGAGCATCGCGGCTCCCACGGCCAGCAGCAGCGAGATCAGGATCACGCGCATCGACAGGCCGGCCATCAGCACCAGCAGCAGCCCGCTGGCAGCGATCAGCGCTGCGGTCCCCAGGTCCGGTTCCATCGCCACCAGACCGGCGGGCAGGAAGATGATCAGGGCCAGCGCCACCATCGACTTCCAGTCCGGAGGCAAGGGGCGCTCGTGCAGATGCCAGGCCGCCAGCATCGGTACGGCGACCTTCATGATCTCGGAGGGCTGGAAGCGGAACAGCCCCAGATTCAACCAGCGCTGCGCGCCCTTGCCGATGACGCCGCGGGCGGCGACGGCAAACAGCAGCACGATGCCCACGGCATAGAGCCAGGGGGCCAGCCGGCGCAGGAAGTGTGGCTTGGCATGCGTGAGGGCGAGCATCGCCGCGACGCCGAGCACCAGGCGCATGACCGTACGCACGATGGTGTTTACGTCCTGGCCCGACGCGCTGTAGAGGATGATGAGCCCGTAGAGTGACAGCAAGCCGAGCGCCACCAGCAGCGGACCATCGAGATTCAGCGCCGAGAGCAGCTGCGCCGTCGCCGAGAGCGTGCGGCGCGTGCGCGCATAGCCGGTCGTCTCGATCACAGTGGATTGTCCGGAGCAGGATGCAGCGCATGGGCCGGCGGATGCTCAGCCGCATGCTGCGCGCCGGGTGTCGCCGTGCTGCCCGGCTGCGCAGCGCTGCCGGTCGGCGGGGTTGGCGTGAACTGACGCAGCAGGTATGCATCGATGACCTTGCGCGCGATGGGGGCGGCGGCTTCGGCACCGAAGCCGGCGTGCTCCACCAGCACCGCCACGGCGATGCGCGGCTTGTCCACAGGCGCGAAGGCGATGAACCAGGCATGGTCACGCAGCTGCTCGGCCACGTGCTCGGTCAGGCGCTGGCTGCGGGCGACGGTGTACACCTGCGCGGTGCCGGTCTTGCCGGCTGCCTGATACGCCGCGCCCTTGAAGGCCCCGGCGCCGGTGCCACAGGTGTGGCCGAAAAGCGCAGAGTCCTGGCAGGTGGTGACCTCATGCATCGCCTGCAGGACCAGATCCCAGGAGCTGTCGCTGACGCCCGTGATGGGCGGATCGGCAATGGGTGCCAAGGGTGTGATATGGCCGCTGGCATCGCGCGTGCCGATCATCAAGCGCGGCCGATAGCTCTTGCCGCGCTCGGCGAGCTCGGCGGCAATGTGCGCAAGCTGCAGTGGTGTGACCAGCAGATAACCCTGACCGATGCCGAGGTTGACCGTCTCGCCCGGAAACCACACCTGATCCTGCGGCCGTTTGAAGGCGGTGCGCTTCCAGGCCGGCGAGGGCAGCAGGCCCGGCTTCTCCCCTGCGATGTCGATGCCGGTGAGCCGGCCGTAGCCGAAGGGCGCCAGGAAGGTGTCGATGCGGTCCACGCCGAGCAGGTAGGCGAGATTATAGAAGTACACATCGCTCGAGCGCGCGATGGCCTGCTCCATGTTCAATGGCCCGCGGGGCCCGGTATGGTCTTCGCGCCAGAGGAAGGAGTTGCCCGGCAGATGAAAGGTGAGATTGGAATAGATGATCTTGTTGGGATCGATCGCATGGTCGGTCAGGGCGGCCAGCGCGAGCACCGGTTTGATGGTGGAGCCGGAAGGATAGGCGCCGCGCAGCGCACGATTGAGCAGCGGCTTGTCCGGATCATTGGCGAGCGCCGCGTATTCGCGCACCGAGAGGCCGCGCGCGAAGGCGGCCGGATCGAAGTTCGGCTTGCTCACCAGGGCGAGGACATCGCCGTTGCTCGGGTCCAGGGCGACGACGGCACCGGTGCGATCCCCCAGGCCATCTTCGGCGGCCTGCTGCGTGAGCAGGTCCAGCGATAGCACCAGATCATCACCGGCCACGGGCGGGTCGATGCTCAGATTGGGTGTATAGGCGCCCACGCGCTGCACCGAGCGTCCCTCGGCATTCACCAGTATCTGGCGCGAGCCGTTCTTTCCGTGCAGCAGCTTCTCGTACGCACTTTCCACGCCGAGCTTGCCGATGAGGGTCGTGCCGGCGTAGGCGGCACGATCGATGTGCTCCAGGTCCTGCTCGCTGATCGCGCTGACGTAGCCGAGCGCGTGCACGGCCAGATCCCCATAGGGATAATGACGCGTCTCACGCGTGGCCAGATCGACGCCGGGAAACTCGTAGCGGTGCACGGCGAAGCGGGCCACTTCCTCATCGGTAAGGCGCAGGCGCACGGGCACGACGTCGAAGCTGCGGCGAGCGAGGATCGTACGACGCGTCTCCTGCAGGTCATCCGGGTCGATGAGCCCGAGCGCCGAGAGTCGGTGCAGCGTGTCGTCGAGGTTCGGAACCTGCTCGCGAATCAGCTCGAGCTGATAGGCGGGCTCGTTGTCGGCAAGCACATGACCGCTGCGATCCAGGATCAGCCCGCGGCTGGCCGGAATCGGATCGACCCGCACGCGGTTGCCCTGCGAGAGCTCGACGTAATAGTCGTGACGATCGATCTGCAGGTACACCAGGCGGCCGATCAGGGTCAGCGTCAGCAGCGCGATGACGATGGAGGCACCCAGGGTGCGCTGCGTGAGGATGCGCTGCTCGTTCCAGCGATCCTTGATGCGGACACGGGAGGCCATGCGGTGCGGGTGCTCAGCGCGCCAGATGGAAGCGGCCGAGAATGCCCGCCACCAGTGGCCAGAGAAGCCCACCGGTCACGGTCGGTAGCCAGCGCAGGGGTGTGGACAGGGCATGACCGCTCCAGCCGTCAATGACCCAAAGCAGGAATTCATAAGCCATCAGGGCAGCAAACACAAACAGCGATTGCTCAAATAGTGGCTTGGCTCGCACCAGCAGGTTCAGGCGGATCGCCAGGTAGGTCACCAGCGAGAGCGCCAGGGCATGCTCGCCGAGCACCGAGCCCTGAAAGGCATCCAGCGCAAGGCCCGCAGCGAAGCCCAGCGTCATACCGCCCGCGCGCGGCAGCATCGTCGACCAGTAGATGACCACCAGCACGAGGAAGGCCGGCCAGAAGACTGCCAGCGCGTGCGGCAGGGGAAGCAGAGTCAGCACCAATCCGGCGATCGCAGTGCCCAGGATCAGCAGGCGCGGATGTGTGCTCGCGCTCATGGCTCACTCATCCCGTAGATCCACCGGTGGCCGCAGCCTGGCTTTGGGCTTGGCGGCCGGGGCCGGGGCGATTGCCGGGTGCGGCGCGGGAGCTGCGGGGTTGTCGCTGGAGAATTGCAGCAGCGCAACTTCCCGATCGCGCTCGATATCGGCCACCGGCTGTGCGCGCACCTGTGCTGGCAGCTGACTGCTCTCGCGGCGCACTCCCATGACCCGCCCGACGGGGAAACCGGCTGGGAACACCCCTCCGAGTCCGGAGGTAACCAGCAGATCTCCGCTCTTGATGTCGGCGTTGCTGGCCAGGTAAGGCAGCACGATTTCCCCATCGGTGCCGCTGCCCACGGCGATGGTGCGCAGGCCATTGCGCAGCACCTGCACGGGAATGGCACCCTCCGGATCTGTGACGAGGATCACCTCGGCGCTGAAGGGGCCCACGCGCTCGACCTGGCCGAGGATGCCGTGGCTGTCGACCACCGCCTGGTTGGCGACGACGCCCTCGCGCGCTCCCTTGTCGATGACCAGCCGCTGGCGCAGCGGATCGGTCTGCACGTCGATGATCTGCGCAAGCTGCCAGTGACGGATCAGCGGCGGCAGCGAGGCGCGCAAATCGCGCAGCTGCGCATTCTCCTGCTCCAGCGCCGCCTGGCGCATGGTGGCAAGCTGCGCATCACGCAGCTGGGCGCGCAGCTGCGCGTTCTCGGCCCGCAGCGCGCGCCGGGACTCGACGCTGTCATTGAGGGCGCGCCAGGCCTGCGCGGGAGAGCCGACGGCGACCTCGACGGGGTAGACCATCGCCTGAAGCGCGTAGCGGATGCGCTGTACGACCTGCCCGTGCCGGTCGTAATACATGAGTATGATCGACAGCAACGCGTAGAGGGTGAAGCGCAGACCGGGGGAGGGGCCACGTCCATAGAGGGGCCGATCCACGTCGCTGCCGGAGACCGCCATCGCCTAGATTCCTGCCTCGGTGGAGGCAACGGTGCCGCTGAAGGCGGCGTCGGGTCCGCGCGCGCCGCCGCAGGGCGCGCTGCGCGGGCGGTTAGTGTCACTCCAATCCGAAATGTCCGGGCCCCATCTGATCCATCAGTTCGAGGATGCGGCCGCCGCCACGCGCCACGCAGGTCAGCGGATCATCGGCGATTACGACCGGAAGTCCCGTCTCTTCCATGAGCAGCTTATCGACATCGCGCAGCAGCGCGCCACCGCCAGTCAGTACGATGCCGCGCTCGGCCACATCGGCGCCGAGCTCGGGTGGCGTCTGCTCCAGCGCCTGCTTCACCGCGCTGACAATGCCCTGCAGCGGCTCCTGCAGCGCCTCGAGGATCTCGTTGGAGTTGAGCGTGAAGCTGCGCGGCACGCCCTCGGAGAGATTGCGGCCCTTGACGGACAGTTCGCGCACCTGCGCGCCCGGATAGGCCGAGCCGATCTCGATCTTGATGCGCTCGGCGGTGGCCTCGCCGATCAGAATGCCGTAGTTGCGGCGCACGTAGTTCATGATCGCCTCATCGAAGCGATCGCCACCGATGCGCGCCGAGTTGGCATACACGATACCGTTCAGCGACAGCACGGCAACCTCGCTGGTGCCGCCGCCCACGTCCAGCACCATCGAACCGCGGGCCTCCTGCACCGGCAGCCCTGCGCCCACGGCGGCCGCCATGGGCTCGCTGACGATCGCGACATTGCGCGCGCCGGCGCCTTCGGCCGACTCACGGATCGCGCGCCGCTCCACCTGGGTCGAGCCGAAAGGCACGCATACCAGCACGCGCGGGGAGGGCTGCAGGAAGCGATTGCCATGCACTTTCTTGATGAAGAACTGCAGCATCTTCTCGGTATAGGTGAAGTCGGCGATGACGCCGTCCTTCATCGGGCGCACAGCGGTGATGTGGCCGGGGGTGCGGCCCAGCATTCCCTTGGCCTCCGCACCCACCGCGACGATGACCTTGCCGCCATGGGAGGGCTCGTCCTGGACGGCCACCACCGAGGGCTCATTGAGAACTATGCCCTTGTCGCGGACGTAGATAAGTGTGTTCGCCGTGCCCAGATCGATCGAAAGGTCGCTGGAGAAGTAGCCGCGCAGGCGTTTGAACATGAGGCCGGGGAACCTTACTTGTTAGTCAGCGGTAAAAGGCGGGCGCTAATCTATCAATCGACAGGACATTCCACAAGGCGAGGTGTATGATTTTTCGCCGCTTTTTCAAGGAATTTCGAGACAGTTATCATGAGCATTACACGCGAGCAGCTGGAGAGCATCGCGCGCCTGGCGCGTCTGTCGCTCAGTGCCGACGAGGCACCGCAATATGCCGAGGGCCTCTCGCGCGTGCTGGCGCTGGTGGAGCAGCTGCAGGGAGTGGACACCCGGAGCGTGATCCCCATGGCGCATCCTCTGCCCGGTCAGCGCGCGCGCCTGCGCACCGACGAGGTCAAAGAGACCGACCAGCACGAGCTCTACCAGCGCAATGCCCCGCAGGTCGAGGCCGGCCTGTACCTGGTCCCCCGTGTCATCGAGTGAGTCTGCGCCTGCCGTGACCGAACTGCATCTCATGACCGTCGCCGAGCTCTCGGCGTCGCTGCGCTCGGGTGCCATCTCGAGTGTCGAGCTCACGCGTGCCTTTCTGGCGCGCATCGAGCGCCATCAGCGCGAGCTCAATGCCTTCATCACCGTGTCTCCGGACCGTGCACTGGCCGAGGCCACCCGTGCCGACGAGCGGCTGCGTGCCGGGCGCGGTGGGGCGCTCACGGGCATTCCGATCGCCCACAAGGACATCTTCTGCACGCGCGATGAGAAGACCACCTGCGGCTCGCGCATGCTCGCGAATTTCATCTCTCCCTATGACGCAACCGTCGTGCAGCGCCTGCGCGAGGCGGGAGTGGTCTGCCTCGGCAAGACCAACATGGACGAGTTCGCCATGGGCTCGTCGAATGAGACCAGCTGGTTCGGCCCGGTCCGCAATCCCTGGGATACCGCACGCGTGCCGGGCGGCTCCTCGGGAGGCTCGGCGGCCGCGGTGGCCGCGCGCCTGGCGCCCGCGGCCACCGGCACCGATACCGGTGGCTCCATCCGCCAGCCGGCCGCGCTCTGTGGCCTGACCGGCATCAAGCCCACCTACGGGCGCGTGTCACGCTACGGCATGATCGCCTTCGCCTCGAGCCTGGATCAGGCCGGTGTGTTCGCGCTCAGCGCCGAGGATGCGGCGCTGCTGCTCTCGGCCATGGCCGGATTCGATGAGCGCGACTCCACCAGTGTCGAGCTGCCGGTACCGGACTACGTGGCCGAGCTGGCGCAGCCGCTGAAGGGCCTGAAGATCGGCGTGCTGCGCGAATTCTTCCAGGGCCTCGAGGCGCCGATCGAGGAGTTGATCCGGACAGCGCTGGATGCGCTGCACGCGCAGGGCGCGGTGCTCAAGGAGGTGAGCCTGCCACATCTGCCGCTGTCGGTGCCGACCTATTACGTCGTCGCCCCGGCGGAGTGCTCCTCGAATCTGGCGCGCTTCGACGGCGTGCGCTACGGCTATCGCTGCGAGAAGCCACGCGACCTCGCCGACCTGTATCAGCGCTCGCGTGGCGAGGGCTTCGGTGCCGAGGTGAAGCGGCGCATCATGATCGGCACCTACGTGCTCTCAGCCGGCTATTACGACGCCTATTACCTCAAGGCGCAGCAGGTGCGCGCGCTCATCGCCGCCGACTTCGAGCGCGCCTTTCACGAGGTGGACGTCGTGATCGGTCCGACCACGCCGACCACCGCTTTCGCGCTCGGCGCCAAGACGCAGGATCCGGTGACGATGTATCTGAATGACATCTACACCATCGGTGCGAACCTTGCGGGGCTGCCGGCGCTGTCGGTGCCGTGCGGCTTTGCCGGGGAGCTGCCGGTGGGACTGCAGATCGTCGGACCGCACTTCGCCGAGGGGCGGCTGCTCAATGTCGCGCATCAGTATCAGCGCGAGAGCGACTGGCACCTGCGCGTACCGCGGGGGTTCGGCTGATGGCCTGGGACAGCGTCATCGGCCTGGAGATCCATGCCCAGCTCTCCACGCGCTCGAAGATCTTCTCGGGCTCGGCCACGACCTACGGTGCGGCGCCCAATGCGCAGGCGAACCTCGTCGATCTGGCCTACCCGGGAGTGCTGCCGGTGCTCAACGCCGAGGCGGTGCGCATGGCGGTGAAGTTCGGCCTGGCAATCAATGCGCGCGTGGCGCGCCGCTCGGTGTTCGCGCGCAAGAACTACTTCTATCCGGATCTTCCCAAGGGCTATCAGATCAGCCAGTACGAGCTGCCGATCGTCAGCGGCGGGGCCGTGGACATCGTGCTGGAGGACGGCGTGGTCCGCCGCATCGGCATCACGCGCGCGCACCTGGAAGAGGATGCGGGCAAGTCGCTGCATGAGGGGCTCGCGGGCCTGACGGCGGTGGACCTCAATCGCGCCGGTACGCCGCTGATCGAGATCGTCTCCGAGCCGCACCTGTATTCGGCCAGGGAGGCGGTGGCATACCTCAAGAAGATCCACACGCTGGTGCGCTACCTGGGCATCTGCGATGGCAACATGCAGGAGGGCTCGTTCCGCTGCGACGCGAACGTCTCGGTGAAGCCGCGCGGCTCGGAGAAGCTCGGCACGCGTGCCGAGATCAAGAACGTCAACTCCTTCCGCTACGTCGAGCGCGCCATCAACTACGAGATCGCGCGCCAGATCGAGCTCATCGAGGGCGGCGGCAAGGTGGTGCAGGAGACGCGCCTCTACGACCCGGACCGCGGCGAGACGCGCTCGATGCGCACCAAGGAAGAGGCCAACGACTACCGCTACTTCCCGGATCCTGATCTGCTGCCCCTCGAGATCGACCAGCCCTATATCGATGCCGTGGCGGCCACGCTGCCGGAGCTGCCGGATCAGAAGGCGCAGCGGCTGATGAGTGAATACAGCCTCTCGCCCTATGACGCCGGGGTGCTCACGACCAGCATGGAGCTGGCCGATTACTTCGAGGTCGTGGTGCGCGATCTGGGGGGCCAGCCCAAGCTCGCGGCCAACACCGTCATGGGCGAGCTCTCGGGCCTGCTGAATCGAGATGGGGTGGACATCTCGCAGAGCCGCATCAGCCCCGGGAGCCTCGCGCGGCTGCTGGCGCGTGTGGTCGACAACACCATCTCCGGCAAGATCGCCAAGGACGTGCTCGAGGCGATGTGGGACGAGGGTCGCGAGGCCGATGCGATCATCGAGGCGCGCGGCCTGAAGCAGATCACCGATGAGTCGGCTATCGAGGCGGCCATCGATCGGGCACTCGCCGCCAACCCCGCGCAGCTTGCCGACTATCGCGCCGGCAAGGAGAAGCTGTTCGGTTTCTTCATCGGCCAGGTCATGAAGGCCACGGGCGGTAAGGCGAATCCCGCACGCCTCAACGAGCTGCTGAAGAAGAAGCTGGGTGGCTGAGTTGGGGGGCGGTGGCACTCTGCGCCGCTTCGTGCTCGAGCATCATCCGGTGCGCGGCTTCTGTGCGCGTCTGGATGAGCCGTGGCAGG
Source organism: Steroidobacteraceae bacterium (assembly GCA_035502275.1). Classification (GTDB taxonomy): domain Bacteria; phylum Pseudomonadota; class Gammaproteobacteria; order Steroidobacterales; family Steroidobacteraceae; genus FEN-1191. The sequence continues at coordinate 28,184 of DATJUN010000083.1, read as the reverse complement.
AACTTCTGCGCCTGCGCAGCTATCCGCCAGCGGTGCAGGTCCTGCTCGGCGAGGCGCTCACAGCCAGCGTGCTGCTGGCGGCGACGCTGAAGTTCCAGGGCACACTGAGTCTGCAGCTCGAGGGGCAGGGGGTGCTGCGGCTGCTGCTCGCGCAGTGCACGCATGATTTTCAGGTGCGCGCGGTCGCGGAGCTGCGCGCCGGAGCGCTGCTGCCGCAGATCATGACGGAATCGGCTGCGCCCGCGGTGTCCGCGGCCGTCGCCGAGACCGCTGCCTTTACCGAGCTGGTCGGCAGCGGCCGGCTGGCGGTGACGGTCGAAGCCGAAGAGCGTGCCGCGCGCTACCAGGGCATCGTTGCCCTCGAGGGCGGCAGTCTGGCCGCCTGCCTGGAAAATTACTTCGCGACCTCCGAGCAACTGCCGACCCGCATCGCGCTGAGCGCCTCGGCGAGTCAGGCCAGCGGAGTGCTGATCCAGAAGATGCCCGGTGCGAGCGCGCAGGGCGAGACGCGGGCGGCGCGCTCGCAGCAGGTCTGGGAGGAGCTCGAGCAGCAACTGAGCTCGCTGCCCGTGCCGATGCTGCAGGCGGCAGCCGCCGAGCCACTGCTGCATCAGCTCTGCGGTCGGCATGACGTGCGGCTGTTCTCGCCGACCGAAGTGCGCTTCGAGTGCCGCTGCAGCCGCGAGCGCGTGACGGGCCTGCTGCGCTCGCTGGGAGCCGGGGAGCTGCGCTCGATTCTTGCCGAGGAAGGTGCGGTCACGGTCACGTGCGAATTCTGCAGCCGACCCTATCGCTTCGATGCCGTCGATGTGGAACGGCTGCTCTCGAGCGGCGTGGCGCCGGATGCGCCGGCATCGATGAACTGAGGGGGAGCAGGACGCTCTGCGGTTCGCATCGGCGTGACGCGGCAGACGATCATCGCCATCGAGCAGGGCCGCTATTCCCCCAGCCTGGAGGCGGCGTTCAGGATCGCGCGCGCGTCTTTGGCGTGCCGCTCGAGGATGTGTTTCAGTACGAGCGGTAGCGCTCTGACCCGGGTACTTCTCGACCGGTATGGGCCGCCTTCGCCGGTTACTCCGTCGTCGGCATCAAACCCCAGCGCGAACGACACGGCGCGGTTGAGTATTGACAATCAACGATCGGAGTAGTACTACTAAGATAGTAATAAGTCGGTCAGTCGCCCCTCATGAAAATCGTACTTGCTGAACGCGAAGCCGAGCTCATGCAGGTCCTTTGGGAGCAAGGGCCCTCCACCGTCTTAGAAGTGCAGAAGCACCTGAAGGTCCGGCTGGCCTACACCACGGTGCTCACCATGCTGCAGAAGCTCGAAAAGAAGGGCTACGTCCGGCACCAGGAAGAGGGCCGGGCCCACCGCTACGAGACGACTGTCCGGCGGGAGGCCGCACAGCGCAGCGCGCTGCGGGATCTTGCCGGCAAACTATTCAACGGTTCCACGGCGCTACTGCTCACGCATCTGGTGCACGATGAGGCGCTGAGCGACGAGGACGTACGCCGCATCGAGCGCCTGCTGCAGGAGCGCAAACGCGAGGGCAAGTCATGATGGCCTCGTTCGCGGCTTACCAGTTGCTGCTGTCGCTGCTTATCGGTCTTGCCGCACTGGCGGGGGAGCAGATGCTGCTGCGCTGTGGGCAACCGCGTCGCTTCGTCTGGGCTGCCGCACTGTGCGCATCGCTGGCCTTTCCGCTGTTCATGTCGCTCTATAGCGCGCCGTCTCCCTCCTCTGACGCGGGCGCGTTATCGATTTCATCGATCATGCCTGGGCCACGCAGCACGGTTGAACCCCAACAGAGCCCTGCGCTCGCACAGGTGGCGCCCACATCAACTGTCGGTCCGATGAACCCTGCGCTGCCGGTCAGAGATCCTGGGCGCTCCCTCGCCACCATCATAGCCATCGTGTGGCCGACGGCCTCGGTGGCCGTATGGTTGTTTTACGCTTTCGGCAGCTATCGGATGATGCTCATCACGCGTGCGTCTACCAAGATCGTCGTCTTTGGAACGCCGGTGCTGTTGACCGGCGAGCTGGGTCCCGCGGTCTTCGGCATCCGGCGCCCGCTCATTCTCTGGCCCAGACGGCTGCAGTCAGCGGCGCCCGTCATACAGCGCGCCGCACTGGCCCACGAGCAGGCGCACCTGAGCGCGCGCGATCCGCTGCTGCTCGCCGTGGCCTTGTTCCTCGTGTCCCTGGCGCCGTGGAATCCGTTGCTGTGGTGGCAGCTGCGACGCCTACGCTTTGCGGTGGAGGCTGACTGTGACGTTCGCGTGGTCAGGCGCGCTGCCTCGGCGTCGGACTATGCCGAGGCGCTGTGGCGTATGGGTCGCATGCGAGGGACGTCGGGCGCGGGATTCGCGATTCTGATGTCGGCGCCTACCTGGCTGGAGCGGCGCATCCGTCTCGTGCTGCGACCGCCCACCCGTAGCAGATGGCGGACCGCGGCGGCCATTCCGATCAGCATGGGATTGTTGATCGCCGCGGCGTGGGTGCACGCTCCGAGCCTCGCGGCATCGGCGCTGCGAAAGTTGCCGCCGAAGGACATGAGACCGGCCGCGGGATGGGCGATCGCCGCGACTCGTACGCAGTTTCCTGAGTTGCTGCGGCGTCCCTTCCCGGGCACCGCGGTCGTCGCCGCCGTCTTCGACCGTGAGGGGCATCTGAAACTCGCCGCGCAGCATCGTTTTGCGCCCGGAACTGCGCCGTCTGACTTTGACATGCGTCTGGAGAATGATCGCCTGGGCATCGATCCGACCGAGGATGTGCTGTACGGGGCAGAAGACGGCGCCAATGGCGGAGCCACCATCGGCCCTTGGCTTGCCTCGCGCAATCCTGGCCGGCTGTTCGTGGTCTATGAGGTACTGAAGTGGAAGCCCGATCCGACGCGGCGGCGTGCGCGTGTGCTGGCGGCGCTGAAGGCATACGCGCCCGAGCTGTTCGTCAAGCAGACCCAGGACGCGATGCCACCCTCGATCCTCGTCGCCGTCTTCATGAACAATGACGGAACGGTCAGTGGTCTGCAGAAACAGATCATTCCCGCTGGGAAATCCTTCACGATGCATTGGCGGCCCCTCTATGCAGCCATGGGCGTGACAAGGCAGCAGATGGGGCGCAGAGGGTCTGTGGCTGAACCTCCCCTCTTCATTAATTATGCCTGGGCACGGCGGGCCGATGATGCGCCAGACGTCGCCGAACTGGACGCGGTCGGGCTGCGGATTGGCGCAGGCCATCCCCCGCATACGGACACGGCGGACGACGCAGCGATCGCGCAGCGCTACTTTCCGGACATCGTGGCGAAGGGCCGGGCGGCTGTCACCGAGCGTGTCAATGGCGCAAAGGCGCAGGAGACGCCCTGGATCCTGTTCGGCCGCGATGGAAAAGTGTGGGGCACGGGCCGCTGGCACAACGACAACTGGAGGTTCGTGACCGGTCCCAGCGCCACCGCGATCGAAGCCCGCTATCCCGGCACGCTCGTCGAAGGCGACGCCACGACGGTGTGGCGCGTGCGCGGCGTGCTGATCAGTGCGATGTACGTCGCGCCGAACTCGCCGATTCAGGGCGAAGCGAGCGTGCCCTGGTCGCAACGGAAGGATGTGCTCGTTAGCGGTGAATTCTTTGGGCGATTGCACGACCGGCCGCCGTTGACGCCCTCTGTGCCCGTCGCGCTGCCGTTCGCGTTCGACTCGGCACAGAACTTCGGCAGCCCCGGCGATGTCAGGCTCATGGGAACGCCGATGATGGCGCTCACGGCCAGTCCACTCGGCGCCAATGAAGCTTCGCTGTCGGTTCGACTCAACGTCTGTGAAGGCGGCAGGAGTGTACGCACTGCCCCGCCAACCTGCCTGCGCTCCGAGAGCGTGCGGACTCCCTACGACATGCCGGTCGAGGTCCCTCTGAGTCAAGATCCCCAGACGCAGTACATGTACACGCGCATCCTGGTACGTGTGCAGAGGCTGCGCACGTAGTCGTTGCTCAACGCCTGCCCGTACCCGTTTGCCGGGCTGGGGAAACTTCCGGTTTCCCGGCTCCAGGATCATACTGTCGCCGGCAGAGACGGGCCGCGTGGGCGGCCGCACAAAATAACAGCGTCTCCGGGGGCCATTTGTTCAGTTACTACCTGAACCTGGCGCTGCGCAGTCTAAGGCAGAATGTCGTGCTGACGGCGCTGATGGTGCTGGCGATCGGCGTGGGCATCGGCGCCTCGATGACCATGCTGACCATCTTCCGCGGGGCCAGCGGGGATCCGATTCCGGAGAAGTCCTCGCAGCTCTTCGTGCCGCAGATCGACAATTTTGGACCGCAGCCGGGCGCACCACCGCAGGCGCGTGACCTGCTGCCTCCGGACCTCACCTATACCGATGCTCAGGCGCTGATGCAGGCGCGTCGCGGCATCCGCCAGGCCGAGATGTATCCCACGACGGTGTCCATCACCCCGCCCGACAGGCGCCAGATTCCTCTGCAGGGCAATGCTCGTGCCACCTACAGCGACTTCTTTGCGATGTTCGACGTGCCGTTTCGCTTCGGTACACCGTGGGGGCATGCCGAAGATGACGCGCACGCAGCGGTGGTGGTGCTCACGCGTGCGCTCAATGAGCAGCTGTTCGCAGGTGCCAACAGTGTTGGCCGCTCCCTGACGATCAACAATCGTCCCTATCGCATCATCGGAGTGATCGACGACTGGCAGCCCAGTCCGCGTTTCTACGATCTCGGCCAGCAGAACTTCAGCGGTGCGGATCAGTTGTTTCTGCCTTTCACGCGCGCGATCGATGCCCAGATGATGACCTCCAGCAACTTCAATTGCGATCGGCCCGGCCCAGGCACGGGCTGGGATGGCATCCTGCGATCCAACTGCATCTGGATAAAATTCTGGGTGGAGTTGCATGGCGCCCAGGCGGCTGCGCGCTACCGGACCTATCTGGCCGATTACGCCGACGAACAGCGCCAGCTCGGACGATTTCACTGGCCAGCGCATGTCGCGCTCCGGGATGTCCCCGCCTGGCTGGACTACAACCGCGTGATGCCGCCGGCGGTCACGACGCTGACCTCGGTGTCCTTTGCAGTGCTGGCGGTATGCCTGCTCAATGCCACGGGGTTGATGCTGGCAAAATTCATGGCACGCGCCGGCAGCCTTGGCGTACGCCGCGCGCTCGGCGCGGGCCGACCGGCCATCTTTGCCCAGGGCGTGGTTGAAGCCGGCATGATCGGGCTGGTCGGAGGACTCGTCGGCCTTGGCTTGATCGAGCTCGGGCTGGTCGGCTCGCGACCGGAGCTGCCGCGCGATCTGACGGTCCTGACGCACCTGCATGGCAGCGATGTCGCGATTGCGCTGGTGCTTGCCGTCGTGGTGACGCTGCTGGCGGGGCTGTATCCGGCCTGGCGGGCCATGCAGGTCGAGCCGGCTTCGCAGCTCAAGGCGCAGTAGGATCAAGCGGGGGGAGTAGCGATGCACTGGGGCCCGATCCTCTCGGCGCTGCGTCGTAACAAGGTCGGCGCGGCGCTGATCGCGTTGCAGATCGCCGTGACGCTGGCAGTGCTCTGCAATGCGTTGTTCATCATTCAGCAGCGCACGGCACAGGCTCGCCGCACCAGTGGCGTGAGCGATGAAAGCGATGTCTTCGTCATCAGCAATCGCTGGGTCGATGCGAGCGCAGATCTCGCCGGGCGCGAGCAGACCGACCTCGCGGGGCTGCGGTCCCTGCCCCAAGTTGCCGACGCGACGGTGTCCAACGATCATCCGCTCGGCGGTCCGGTCATGGCGCAGATGCTGCTGCTGGATCCGGATAAGCCGCGCTCCGGCGTGCCATCCATGGTGTACATGGTCGACGATCGCGGTCTGGATACGCTGGGCCTGCGGCTCGTGGCCGGCCGCAATTTTCACCCGTCCGAGATCATCGATCGCCGTGGTTTGGGGGACAAGGCTACCAACCTGCCGGGCGTCATCATCACGCAGGCGGCGGCGCACCGGCTGCAGGCGAGCGGCTCGGTGCTGGGCAGAACGGTGCTGATCGTTCCGGACAATACGCCAGCGCCGATCATTGGGATCGTTGATGAGCTGATGTCGACGCCGTTGGCCGGTAATGCACCCTTCTCACAGAACTCCATGCTGCTACCGTATCGCTGGGCGGACGCGCAGATCTTCTACGTCGTGCGTGCCCGGCCGGGGCAGCTGACGGCGGCGATGGCTGCCGCGCGCAGCAAGTTGTATGCGATCAGCTTGCAGCGCATCGTGTCCGGCATACAGCCCTTGAGCGATGCGCGCCGCGACGCCTACCGGGGAGATCGGGGGCTGGCGTTCATCATGGAGGTCGTGTGCGGCATCCTGCTTGCGATCACGGCTTTCGGCATCGTCGGGCTGACCAGCTACTGGATTGCGCAGCGGCGGCGGCAGATCGGTATCCGCCGCGCGCTCGGGGCGACGCGCGGTGCCATCCTGCGTCATTTCCAGGGCGAGAATCTGCTGATAGCCGGTGCCGGAGTGGTCATTGGCGTGCTGCTCGCGATTGGCGCAAACCTGTGGGTGCTGCGCAGCGTGGCACTGGCGCGCCTGCCCCTCATCTATCCACTCATCGGCGTCGTGGCGATGCTGCTGCTCGGACAGCTTGCAGTGCTCTGGCCGGCGCTGCGCGCCTCGGCGGTGCCACCGGCGAGCGCGGCGCGCTCGGCCTGAACTGTGAAGGCCGCATCGAAGCCCCATCTGTCACAGCTGGTGGCGCGTGCGCAGAAGGGCGAGCGCATCAGCATTGCGCGGAATGGCAAGCCTGAGATTCTAGATTAGCGGCGACGTCGCCTGCGTGGCGATGCTCAGGCGGCGCTCCCCATCGCAGCCGGGGCTGCGTCGGGACGATATTCCAGCAGATCACCGGGCTGACAGTTCAGTGCTTCGCAGATTTTTGCGAGCGTCTCGAAGCGAATGCCCTTTACCTTGCCGGATTTGAGCAGCGACAGGTTGGGCTCGGTGATGCCGATGCGCGCGGCCAGATCCTTGGAGCGCATCTTTCGCTTCGCGAGCATGACATCGAGCTGCACCAGGATCATCAGACGATGCTCGCATTGTCTTCGGCAAGCTGTCGCGCCTCCGCCATGACGTACGCAGCAACGTAGGTGCAAACCCCGAAGAACAGGATCTCGGGGCTGAAGGACAGGCCATGGGGCCCACGTCCCAACGAGAGACTGAAAATGAACCGATCGACGCTGCGCGCAAATGCCGCAGCGATCATCCATAGTGCCGCGGCTCGCATGTCCGTCACGATCGAGGAGGTGAATACTTCGCCACGGCCGAGTTTCAGGAAGATGCGTCGCCCGAAATACAGCGCTGCAGCCGAGGGCCCAAAGCGCAGCAGGAAAGTCAGCAGCACGCCGAGCTTCTGCGCCAGCGACAGCGAATGGATCGAAATCCCCTGCGAGTCGAATGCGAGCTTTGCATCGGCAGGCAACAGATGCGGCCAGATGGTCGCACCGAAGAGCATGACGCCCACCAGCACGATGCCGACCAGTGCCACGGCGCAGAAACCGATTCCCAGGCACGCGGCCAGGATCCGGCTCAGTTTGCGGGCTCTGTGCAGACCCGGTGCGGGCGAGGCTGCTGCGGTGTGTGCTTCAGTCATGGTGTGTGCCTGACGGTGCGAACAGCTGGAGTGTGTCGTGTCAGAGCGTAACACAGAAATAAATTAATGCAATACGATAATTAAATATCGCTTCTCATGCCCTCTTTGCCCACTCCGATCTCACCTCGAAGTTACCTTAATGTTGTGAGGCTGTGAGTCGCGTCTCAACGCGCGCCTGCGCGCCTCACTATTGTTAGGTCGCATCAGCCGGCATATCCGCCTTCGCGGACAGCCTGAAATCGGCTCCAAACAAACACCGGCTACCAGGAGCGACGAGCGTGCGTCCCACAGTTTCTGCAACACCTTTCCTGCGCGCCATCGGCAGCCTTTTGGTTGTGAGTGCCGCGACGCTGGCGCTGAGCGCCTGCGGAGATAGCGGACCCGCGGGGGCCACCGGTGCCACGGGGGCCACGGGTGCGACCGGCCCCGCGGGCGCGGAGGTGAACTGGGTGAACGTCACGGGCAGCAGTGCGCAGGCGTCCTCGAACACCGGCTACATGGCCAACAGCAGCTCGCAGGTCACGATCACGCTGCCAGCCAGCGCAACAGTCGGAGATGTCATCGAAGTGTCGGGTCCTGGCGCTGGCGGTTGGAAGATCGCGCAGAATGCCGGGCAGCAGATCTATGTCGGTTTTGAAAATGCGCTGTGGCGCCCAGTCGGGCCGTCGCAGGCATGGGCCAGGCTCGCGGCCTCGTCCAGTGGCAATCTGCTGGCGGCGACTGCCTCTGGCGGCGCTATTTACACTTCCGCGGATGCGGGCGAGACCTGGGTGGCGCAGGCCTCGGGCACCAATAGCTGGGGAGCGGTTGCGTTATCAGCCGATGGGACACATCTGTTGGCGACGACGCAAAGCGGTCAGCTCTACGTGTCGGGCGATTCAGGGGCGAGCTGGAGCGCAGAAGGCCCATCACTGGTTTGGAGTGCCATAGGCGTCTCACCGGATGGCAGCCATATGATTGCCAACGGCTACGTGAATTCCTCGCCGTACCCGAATGAGATCTACACCTCATCGGATTCGGGCGCGACCTGGACGCAGCAGAGCACCGGAAACTACCTATTCTCGATGGCGTGGCCCACGCCCACGGAACTGATCGCCTCGGCAACAGTTGGTTCGAGTACGGGAATATTCCTGTCATCGGATTTCGGTGCGAGCTGGACCCTGGCCGATGCGGCCCCCAGCGGCGGCGGTTACCCGGTGGCGTGGAATGACGTGGCTGCCTCCAGCGACGGCACGCAGATCTATGCGGTCGGCGAAAATGGCGCCGGCATGGCCGTCTCACGCGATTCAGGCGTCAACTGGTCGGAGAATCCCTCGGCCACGTGGTACCAGCTCGCCACCTCCTCGGATGGCAGCGCGCTCATCGTCACCGGAACACTGCCGACATCCGTCTCGACGGATTCGGGCCAGAACTGGACGCAACTGACCTCAAACGGTCAGAACTTCTCCAGCTTTATCATGACTGACGATGATCAGAAGGCCATCGCCAGCGTCGATGGTGGGACACTGTTTGCCTTGTCGGCAGCCACCACGCCCGGTACCGCAGGCTCGCTGAGCGGCAATCAGTATCAGTCGGTCACGCTGCAGTACGTGGGCGATGGGTCCTTCGCCGTGATCGACAACGAGGGTGCGCTGACGGCGCGCTGAGAGTTGCCGAGGCTCCCATGTCAACGTCATGACTCGATAGGGCGGCGGTTCATGCCTTGAGCGAGAACGGCGTGAAATTGGTATTGCGGTCGTAGTAATCCTGCTGCTCGGTGCGTTTCAGGAAGCCGACGACGCGGTAGGTCACCGGCGTCATGACGATCTCCCAGGCACTCTTGAGCACGTACTGCGTGATCATGACCGTGATCAGCAGGTGCTCGTCCCAGAGTCCGAAAAAGGCGATGGAGTAGAACAGCGCCGAGTCCACGGCCTCACCACAGACGGTGGAGCCGACCGTGCGCGTCCACAGCCAGCGCCCCTCGGTCCAGAGTTTCATCTTCGCCATGACGTAGCTGTTGACGAAGGAGCCGCACCAGAAGGCGATGATGGAGGCGGCGACGATGCGCGGGGTGTTGCCGAAGATGGTCTCGACGGCCGCCTGCTTGCTGCGCCACTCGGCCGCAGGTGGCAGCGCGACGATGACGCTGGCCATGATCGAGGCGAAGGCCAGCGCCGCAAAGCCAGCCCAGACCACGCGGCGATCGCGCGCGTAGCCGTACACCTCGGTGAGGATGTCGCCGAAGATGTAGGAGAGCGGAAAGAACAGCACCCCGGCCATGAAGGTGACATTGCCGATCACCGCGACGTGAATCGTGGACACCTTGGCCGGCCCGATGAGGTTCGCGCACAGCAGGATGCAGACGTATCCCGCCATGACGAAGTCGTAATAGCGGTACTGGCGCAGCGATGCCGGCAGGGTGAGGCGCTCGGGCTCGAGCTGGATGGCCATGGCCTATGGTAGCGCGAAGCCGTGAAGGCCCGCGAACGCCGCGAGCCGGATGCGCCGGCCACCGGCAACAGGGGCAACAGGCCGCCATTCGGCGGCGGCCCATCACTCGATCATGGTTTCCGGCAGCACCGGCAGGATCATGGTCGCGGAGTCATCGTCTTCGGCCTCGGATTCCTCGAAGGCCACCGCGTCGTGGGGCTCGAGAATGCGCGCGCGCAGGCGCTGGAAGGCCTGGTCGGCGTCCACGGGAGGGGAGAAGGCATTACCCTGCGCGAACTGGCAGCCGAAGCGCCGCAGGCTGTCGACGGCCGAGGTGGTCTCGACGATCTCGGCAACGGTTTTGAGACCCAGCGCTGCCGCCATCTGCGTCATCGCGCGCACCAGCGCGGCGGTGCCGCGATCGGGACCGCTGCGTGCGCCAGCCAGTGCCGGGTGAGTCGTGGCGCCGCGGCTGTCGAACGGCCCATCGATCTTGATGTAATCGAATGGAAACAGCTGCAGGTGACTGAGCGAGGAGTAGCCGGTGCCGAAATCATCGAGCATCAGCTCCACGCCCAGGGCGTGCAGGCGGTCGAGCGCCTGCCGTGCGGCGCCGACGTTGCTGATGAGGCTGCTCTCGGTAACTTCGAATTTGAGCGAGGCCGGGGCGACTTCGGCGCGGCTCAGCGCCTGATGAACGTATTCGCTGAGCTCCGGGTCGAGCAGCGCCGCCGTGGACAGATTCACGCTGAAGTAGAAATCGGTACCGGCCGGCAGCATCGAGCGCCACTGGCGGCCGATCTGGCAGGCGCGCTGAATGATCCAGCGCGTGATGGCCACGCTCAGACCCGCTTCCTCGGCCGAGCTCAGAAAGCGTTCGGGCCGCAACAGCCCCTCCACCGGATGCAGCCAACGCAGCAGCACTTCCATGCCCACGATTTGGCGACCGGACAGATCGACGATGGGCTGGAACATCAGGCGAAATTCCTGCCGCTCCAGCGCCTGTTGCAGATCGCCCTCGAGGCTCACCAGTTGCATCAGATGCGTCTGCATGGCGCTGCTGTAGTTGACCAGGCGCGAGCCGCCCTGCGACTTGGCGGAGGAGAGGGCGATGTCAGCCTCGCGCAGCACCTCCTCGGCGCGCTGCAATCCTGACTCGACGTAGGTTGCCCCCATGCTGGTGGCCGCCATGATGCGGTGGCGGCGAATCTCGATCGGTGTCTGCAGCGCCTGCTGCAGCAGCCGCGCGATGTGCAGCACGCCCTCAGCGCTGTGAACGGCGCTCACCAGCAGTGCAAGCTCGTCATCGGCCCAGCGGGCGAGCACGAACTCCTGGCCGGCCAGCGCCTGATTGGCCAGGCGCGTGATCTGCACCATGAGCTCATCGCCGGAGGTGTGACCGAGCGTATCGGTCACGACCTTGTAGCGGCCCACGGAGATGAGCAGCACGGCGATCTCGCGTCCGGAGCGCGTGCGCATCTCGCGCAGGGCGCGATCCACCTGATCGAGAAAGTAGCGCCGATTGGGCAGACCGGTGAAAGAGTCGTGATAGTGCGCGTGATCGAAGCTCCTCTGCAGGCGTTCGCGCTGCTCGAGCTCCTCGGAGAGGCGGCGCTGGGTGCTGTGCAATCGCTCCCGCGAGGCCTCCAGGGCGCTGCGCAAGTGGCTCAGATGTCGCGCAGCGTCGCCCACACCGAGTGCCACGAGCCAGGCCACCAGCAGCACGAGGCTCGACTCCACCACGAGGTCGCTCGCCGGGAACCAGCCGCTGCGCGGACGTATGTCGAGCTGCCACGCCGTGCCGCCCGGCAGCGCGATGCGCGCGCGCGCCGGCTGCGAGAGAGGTTCGGTGCGTGTGCTCGCCAGCGGCAGGGAGACACGCTGGGCGGCTGCGGCCTGCGAGAGCGAGAAGTCATAACCGAGACGGCCGGCGCGTTCGAGGCGCGCATCCACCAGCAGGTCATCCAGATCCCGGTACACCACCGCCCAGGCGATCGGGGCAGCTGCGCTGGCGCCAGCGCTGCTGCCGGCGCCAACCGACACCGGCGCGCGTGCCGCGATCAGCCAGCCGGTGCCTTCCTGAACGGTCACGGGCGCGCCCGTGGCTCCCGATGTGCCCGGGGGCGTCGCGGCGGCGCCGGCGGGGACGGACTGCCAGACAGATGCGATCGTGCGTGCGCGCTCGCGACCGGTTCCCGCGGCGCCGAGCACTCGAGCGTCGTTCATCAGCCAGAACCCGTCGGGGTGTGCGGGCAGGGCGGCCAGGACGGCGGCTGCGGTAGTGCGATCGGCCGCGGCGAGCGTCGCGGTTGCCGCGGCGGCGCGGGTCTGCGCACTGCCGACGAGCCGCTGCAGCTGGGCCTGCAGCTCTGCTGCCGCCTGGTCCGCGTAGCGTTGGGCGGCCGTGCGTGCCTGCGCCGCATGCTGCTCGAGACTCAGTGCCACGAGGCGAGCGCCGGCGGCCAGCACCAGCGCCGCGCACACCGCCGCCGCCAGGCCAGCCGAACGCGTTTTGCGCAACCAGGATTTCATCGCAGGTGAACCGTGGCGGTCAGCGTCAGTGTGAGGCGCACGATGCCCTGCAGATCGATGCGATCAGCGAGCAGCGAGAGGTCCACGTGACGCGTGGGTTTGGTGATACCGACGAATTCCTCGCTGAGACGGCGGGCCTGCGGCAGCAGGATGCCCTGGATGTCCAGAACCGCCGGGGCCACATGGCCGAAATCACCGCCCACGACGAACTGAATGGGCGCACTCAGAATATCGATGCGCGCAAGACCATACTGCGTGGCGAGATTGCCACCCGTGGACTGCGCATAGCCGAAGCTCGTCAGCACGTGCGTGCCCCACGCCTTGGACAGGCCCGCCTTGGGCAGACTGCCATGACTGGTGTCGACGTCGATCTGCCGCTCCTCGGCAGTCAACGTCATGCCGCCGGGTACCGCGAGACCGCCACCGAGAGCCTCGATGGCGTAGCCGAAATGCGTCCTGCCGCTCTGGCCGGAGCCCTCGTGCGCCTCGCCGCTGATGCTCCAGCGCGTCGTCTGCGTGAGCGCGTGACTGTAGGCGAGGTTCAGCGAGCCGAATTCCCAGTGACTGCCAGCGAGCGTCTGATATTCACCGGCAACTCCGACCAGCGCATCGGCATTTACCTGACCCAGGTAACTGATGCTGCCGCCACCACCGCTGCCTTTGACGCCGGTGAGCCAGTCGCCATCGCCGGAGAGAATGACACGGTTGTCGGGCTGGAAGGCCGGGGCCGCACTCGTGGCCGCCGGGGGGGGCGGCAGCGGCGCGGCGGGTGTCGCCGCCGTGGAATTGGCCGGCGATGTGACGGGCGCGGGCGAGCCGGCAGTGTCAGGTTGCTGCGCCCGCGCGGCGCCGGATGAGGCCAGTGCCAGCAGCAGGGCGCAGACGAGCGAGCCTTGCCCGCTCACGCGACCTGCTGCGTCGACTGACTTTCTTTGCATCTCGCTTCCTTTCGATATCCGATTCATTCAAAGAGGGCTCAGCGCACTTCACTCATGAGGGACTCGGTGAGCTGCGTGGCGCCCGCGCCCAGCCAGGCTGGTGCCAGCGCGATCACATACAGCCCCTGCTCCTCTCCCGGCAGCGCCACGGCGCTGCACACCGCCTGATAGCGGCGCCGCGCGATCGAGAGTTGCAGACGACGCCGGCCCGCGAGGCCCGGTTCCCACCAGCGCGCCGCCCCACCTGTGGGCGCCAGAGGCAGCAGCACGCCGGTGGCGTCGCTGCCCGGGACCGCGCTGGGAAACAGCGCGCGTGCCGGCTGGTTGCTCGCGAGGACGCGTCCCTCAGCGTCGATGACGAGCGTGGCGTGCTCGTCGGCGTCCAGCGCTGCGCTGATACAGTAGACCGTCGTGTTGTCCTCCAGCAGCAGCAGCGCCAGTCGGCGACCGTCGGAGAGCAGCTGCTGCACCTGCAGCTGCGCCAGGCGCAGCCGCTCCGGCCCCTTCAGCACGACCGTCAGACGCCCGCCGTGGCCGGTGACCAGCTCCTGCAGGCGTTCCGGATAGGAGATCGGCAGCGCCTCGGGCAGCGGGCGACCGACGGGCGGAATGCTTGCGCCGACGAAGCTCGAGAAACGCTCGCTCGCGACCAGGACCTGCAGCGTCTCGCTGTCCACCAGCAGGGCTGGAGCCGGCAGCTGCTGCAGCAGCATCGCCCAGAGCTGCTGGGCCTGCGCGCCTTCTGCGCGCGCGGCGGTCAGGTGATCGATCAGACGCTGGAAGGCGTAGCCGAGGGATTCGGAGGCCACCGCGCAGGCCATCAGCAGAATCGAGAACACCTCCAGCAGCGTCACATCGTAGCCGACGGGCGCATAGAAGCCCGCAAAGGTGCCGCCGGCAGCCCCTGAGCTCGGCGACAGCAGCGGGGCCAGAGGCGCCAGCCAACGGCCGGCGGTGCGCACATCGGCGACATACCAGCGCAGCTCGGGCGCCTCGACCAGCCCAACCGCGCCCACCACCAGCAGCGAGAGCACGGCCGTCAGATAGGGTTGCCCACGCGACAGCGCGCTGGCGCCGATCACCGGCAGCGCGAATGCGAGCAGGAACGCCGGATTCTGCAATCCGCCGCAGGCGTGCCACAGAAAGCCCAGTCCGATCACGCCGGCGGCGTGCAACAGGGCAACCAGGCGGCGGCGCCAGGCAGAGATGGCGCGCTCGGTCGCGAGCAGGCTCATCGCGAGATAGCACAGTCCGAGCGCCAGCACGGCCCAGGAGGCGGCCGCGAAGTCGATGTTCAGGGAGCTCACGAACCATGGCACGGCCGTGGCCAGCAGCACGGCAAACAGCGTGAGGACCCAGGTGTCCTCCAGCAGCTGCGCCTGGGGATCGTCCCACTCCGGTGGCGGCAGGGCCTGGGTTGCATCGCTCGCGCTCTGGGCAGCCATGGATTACTTCGCGGCTCCGCGCTGCAGGTCATTCTTCTCCAGCAGCGGCTGCGAGCGCACTGTGGGGCCATTCGGCGGCGAAAAGTCCACGACATGCAGCGGTGTCACACGCGCCTGCAGCACGTGATTGCCACGCAGAATCGGCGAGTCGCCAATGATGTCGATGCCGTTGTATTTCAGATCGATGAGCGTGTTGTCCACGGCCGTATCCGGGCGGTGCGCATCGCCGAGCACGAAGCCCATGCCGTAGCCGCAGCTCTGAATGCGGTTATCGCGCACGAGGGTATCCGCACTGCCACGCAGCAGCAGCGCATAGCCCTGCAGATGATCGAACTCGTTGCCCTCGATGATTGCTCCGGCGGCATTCTCCACGATGATGCCTCCGGCGTTGCCGGTGCTGATGCGATTGCGGCGCACGACGGCCTCGGCACCCACGATATGGATGGCTGCCTCGCGCACACTGTCGAATTCGTTCTGCTCGATCAGCACCGGCAGATTGCCCACGACCACGTCGGTGTTGTCCGAGACGAACTGGTTGTCGTGCACGCCGAGGGTGCCGCTGCCGGCGGCGCTCGCGCCCGCCTGGCTCGCGACCATCCACAGACCGGAGTCATTGGCGTCGAACTCGTTCTTTACCAGCTCGCTGTCGGGGCTCGGCGCGGTGAAGCGCACGCCGATGCGATCGCGCTGCAGATGATTGCGCTCGAGTGCGATGCGTCCGCCGCTGGTGGCGATCTCCACGCCGACGTCGCACGCTGTGATGGTCGTACCGGTCAGCGAGAAGCGCGCGGCGCGCACCAGGATGGCGGTGCCGGGACACCCCTGGATGATGAGATCGGCAATGACGGTGCGCTCGGCGTCGACGTCGAACACCGGCGTGCCGGCGCTGACCGCATGTGCATCGATGCGTACACCGGTGCCCGAGAGATTGTCGGCCGCGGCGATGCGGATGCCGTGCGGGTTGACGATCGGCGGCAGGGCGCTCTGCAGCGTGATGTCCGCGACGCGGATCTGGATGCTGGCGGGACTGCCGGCTGCATCGGCGGTGAACAGCGCTTCGCGCAGGCTGCCGGGTCCACGGTCCGCGCCGTTGACGACGGCCAGGGTGAGTGATTGAGGTGAAAGCGCGGGGGACAGGCGGCGCGGTGCGTACCAGTGTGCCAGCACCACGAAGGCGCCGAGCAGCACCATCACCAGCAGCGTGATCCAGACGCGGCGCTTGGTCACAACGGCTCCCTGGGGCCGTCGCAGGCGCGAGCGCCCACCCCGGCGTGTCCCAGGACGAAGAGGGCATGCCAGGAGTGCTCGGGCAGCTGATGCGCCAGCAGCGTGTCCACCGGCAGGGAGGCGGCGCTGACCGCTGCGGTGGCTGCCACACCGAGCGCTCGCGGCAGGCGACGCAGGTACGGCAGGAGCCAGAGCTTAAAGGGAGCGGGGTCGACCCCGGCAATGCGCTGCAGGGCCAGACCGGTATCCTCGAAGAGCTGACGATAGAGTGCGCGCTCGCGCGCCATGAAGATCGGGCTGTCACAGCGCGTGTTGATGCGTGCCGGGGCCGCTTCGAGCAGCAGCATGCGCCCACCCGGGGCCAGGTGGCGCGTCATGCGCAGGAGCCCGGCACGCAGCCGCTCTGCATCGAGTACGTGCTGCAGCACCGTGACCGACAGCACCAGGTCATAGGGGCCGCCGGCATCGAGCTGCACGAGGTCCTGCACGAGAAAGCGGCAGCGCGCCGAGAGTCCGGCCTGATGCACTCGCCTGCGGGCCTCGGCAATCATCGTGGGGCTGACGTCGACCCCGGTGACCTCGGCGCCGCGCGCGGCCAGCCAGCGGCTCCAGCGTCCCACGCCGCAACCGATGTCCAGCACGCGCGTGCCCGGCGCGACTGTGAGCCAGGGAAGCAGGGCGCGCCGCTGCGTCCACTGGATCATGCGATTGTAGAAGTCGGGCATGCCGTAGGAGCACACCGCGGCAAGGCCCTCACCCTGCATCGCAAAGCGCCGCGCGCGCCGCTCCCAGTAGACGCCGGCGCGATGCGCCTCGCCGGGCGGGTCGTCCTCGTCGGGGGCCGGGGGCGGGAGCAGTTGTCGGGCTTCGACGCTCATAAGGCATTCCTGTCCAGCGGCGCTGCGGCCGGCGTGCCGGTCACGAGCGCGGGCAGCATGCTCTGTGGGGCGTTTGCCACCGGATTGAGCGGCACGGTCTCGGTGCCGGCGGGCGCCGGGGTGTGCAGCGCGTCGCGGCGCTCGCCCGGCTCGTAGTGATCACGATACAGGCGGCGTCCCCAGAGCTTCTTGCTGATCCAGTTGGCGAATCCGATGCTCATGGGCACCACGTGGACCAGTGTGTAGAGCAGGTACAACGGCAGAATCGGAGCGACATAGCCGCGCTCGCCTTCGGGCACGATGGTGAACAGTGCAATGATGCCCAGGGTCAGATAGCAGCCCACCGCCGTCGCGAAATACAGCGGATTGATCCAACCACTGTCGGGCATGACACCCGCGGCGAACAGATGATCGAAGCCGGCGATGAGGCTCACCAGCAGTACGCCGGTCGCCACCATCTTGACCAGGTGCAGCCCGAGCGTCAGCAAGCCCATGTAGATCAGGTAATGGTAGAAGGCAAACGGTGCGCGGCGGCGGATGCGTCGGATCTCGGCGAAGCGCTCGGTGTAGACCTTCAGCAGCCCGTAGTACCAACCGACGCGCTGCGAGAACCAGCGGCGCCAGGAGCCTGGGCCCTCGGTGCTGACCAGCAGTCGTCCGTCGTAATAGATGCGCTCGCCCGCGGACAGCAGGATCAGCGCATTTTCCAGATCCTCGGCGTACACCGACAGAGAGTGACGCGAGAGGGCGAACTCCAGCGCGTCGCGCCGGTACAGCGACACGCCCGAGGTGATGCTGAAGTCCGCCAGACTTCTGCGACCGATGCGAAAGCCGAGCGCGTACTCGAACGCCTGAAAGCGCGTCAGAAAGCCGTCGGGCTCGATCATCAGCCGCGGGCAGACCGCCGCGGCGCCGGAGGCCTGGAAGTCCCCGATGTAGCGCTCCAGATCCACGCTGCTGCCCTCGCTGCGCAGGCGGATGCGACAGTCCGGGTCGATGACCATGACGGTCTCGATCGAAAGCGGCAACTGCTCGAGCAGGCGTCGCAGCGCGGCGGGCTTGCGGCGATTGACCGTCTCCTCGATGCAGCGCCAGCCTGCCTGGCGCAGCCGACGCACCGTCTGATCGCTCGAGCCATCGCTGATGAGCCAGACGCGCTCGCGGTGGCGGCCCATGGCCTCCATGAAAGCGTCGAGCTCACCGCGGCTATCGAGATTGTGGATCGAGGCGATGATCGCGTACGGGCGCGTGGGCACGAGGCGCTGCATGGCGCTCGGTGCCGCTGCCGCCAGGTCGATCGACAGCTCGACGCCGCGGGTCGAGGTATGAATGCGACGCACATACAGACGCAGCAGCAGGTCGACGGCATCGGTGTAGACAACGAAGTTCGCCAGCAGCGCGATGAGCACCGAGAAGGTGCGCGCCTGATCGCCCACGGCCGAGAGCGCAATCCAGCCGGCCAGCAGCGCGCAGGCCGCCAGCGGCGTGAGCAGCGGCGAGATGCGGCGGCGCCGTACCGGCGGCGCGGACCTGAGCGCTCGCCCTGGGCGAAAATCCGGAACAGCGTTCACGCGCAGCTCACGCGCTGACCAGGTTCGGCTGGGCAGCCTGGCTGGCACGACGCGCCGCCGCCATGCCCGGAGCCTCGGGGAGCACCGCGGCCAGGTGCGCCGCGAGCTCCTGCGCGTCGGCGATCGCATAGCCATGCTCGGCCATGACCGGTACCGAGGCCAGCAGCCAGAGCACCGAGCGCACGCGGGAGGGCAGATGCGGTGCACGGGGTGCGAGCCCCTCGAGCAGCGCCTCGAAGTCGTGCTCGATGCGCAGAATGACCTCACGCACCTGCGCATCCAGAGGCAGGATCTTCGTGGCCTGCTGCCACTCGACGCTCGTACCGGCGATGCGCTGGCGCGTGAAAGTCGTGTGTGCCTGCAGCGCGGGGTCGCGCGCCAGCGCAGCGCCGGAGAAGGGCACGACGTAGGGGTACATGCCGATCTCGCAGCCGGCGGCGAGCCAGCGATAGGCCTCGCGCAATGTCTCCGCCAGGTCCGACAGCTGGCAGTGCGGGGAGGTGAGGATCAGGTCCAGGAAGGGTGTAATGCCCACATCCAGCGCGGCACGCAGCATCGGGGCGATGAAGCGGTGAATGTGGCCCTTGTTGAACTCCTGCAGCACGGCGGGGGAAAAATTCTCGATGCCGAAACCCAGCACGCGAAAGCCAGCACGCCGCATCGCCGTCAGCCGCTCCACATTCATGGCATCGATGCGGTTGGTGCTGATGAATTGCAGCCCCCGCGGCAGACGCCCCTCGGACTTGGCGGCGATGATGGCCTCACACAGTGGCAGCAGGCGCCGATCGCTGGTGAAAACGAAGATGTCGTCCTGGAAGAAAATGGTGCGCACGTCCGGATGGGCGGCGACGATGCGCTCGACCATCGCGACACAGTCCTCTGCCGACAGGCGCGCTACCGCGGCCACGCCGCCCTGCGCTTCGTGCAGGAAGTTCGTCGACGAGCAGAAGCTGCAGGCCATCGGGCAATAATTGAGCGTGATCAGGCGCACCGAGCGAATCTCGGCGAGCGAGGCCTCGCGCGCGGCCTTGCTCGGCAGGCCGCCGACGTTGTAGGCGCGCTCCAGACGTCCCCAGTAGCGACGGTAGGGCATGCGCTCGTAGGGAATGTGGAAGATCGCATCGCGCAGCTGCGCGGCCGTCAGCGCAGGCTGAGGGATGCGCAGCAGCGTACCGTCCGCGCGCCGCTCGGCAATACCGGGAATACCACCGAGTCCCTGGCCGCCACGCAGACGCTCGGCCAGTTGCAGCAACGGACGCTCGCCCTCGCCGAGCACGACCCCATCGAAAGGCGCGAGCTCAAACATCTGCGCGGGCCGGAACGTCGCTTCCATGCCACCCGCGAGCAGCAGCGCCTGCGGACAGGCGCTGCGCGCTGCGTGCGCGAGCTGCAGATCGAAGCGCAATGTCATGCCGGTGGTGGAGATACCGACGACGTCCCAGGGTTCGCGGCGCAGCAGCGCCTCGAGTGCCGCCTGCGGGGCCTCGCTGCAACAGTTTGGATCGAAGACGTCGGCGTGCACGCCGGCCGCGCTCAACACGCCGGCCAGTCGCCAAACCCCCAAGGGGGGCGCGAGGAAAGTGTATTCACCGCCGAAGGGGTCGTAGGGTCCGACCAGCAGCATGCGCACGGCGCGCTCTTTTAGGATTTGCATGAACTCTTGCGGCGCAACGGATGCTGGACGCCTCGGGCCTCCCTGTGATTCGCCCCCCTCACACTAGCGCTACTGCAGCGCGACGTGCAGCCGGTGGGATGTCGGGACTGTACCCCTCGGCGCGTCGGATGGCACTTACCCCGTGGCTAGCAGGCGCCCTTTACGCACGACAGTGACCCGCGGGAACGCCCGGAGTTCGCCCGAGCCGGCGCGATTGACCAGGCAGGGCGGTGTTATGGTGAATGGTGCTCCGCGAGCCGTGCCCGCAGTGGCGCAAAGCGCGGTGCTACGGTTCCGAGGTAGGCGGGGCCACCGAGGTTTTCGATCTGCTGCACGATCCAGTCGTGCTGCGCAACAACATACGGCGAGGGAGCGTTCGGATGCAGCCGCAGCGGGTCGGGCAGCACCGCGGCGAGCAGGGCGGCCTGATCCCGCGTCAGATGCAGGGCACTGGTGTGAAAGTAGCGGTGCGCGGCGGCTTCGACGCCGAAGATACCCGGGCCAAACTGCGCGATATTGAGGTACACCTCGAGGATGCGCTGCTTGCTCCAGAGGTGATCCACGAGCACCGTCAGGCCCGCTTCCAGTGCCTTGCGCACGAAGCTGCGGCCCGACCAGAGGAAGAGGTTTTTGGACACCTGCTGGGTGATGGTGCTCGCGCCACGCAGGCGGGCGCCGTGCTCATGGGCGCGCACGGCGGCGCGGATCGAGTCGAAGTCGAAGCCGTCGTTGTCCGGAAAGCGCTGATCCTCGGAGGCGACCACGGCGATCGCGGCCTCCGGAGAGATGGCTGCGAGGCTGCGCCAGCGATAGTCGGTGTGATAGTGACGCTCGCCTGCGAACCTTGCCTGCGCACTGGCCTCGAGCATGAAGGCGCTGGTGGGCGGATTGATGTAACGCAATGCCAGCACCCCGGCGCTGGCGAGCAGGAGGCAGACAAATAGCAGTACGGCGAGGAATCCGGCAAGGCGGCCGGCCAGCCGCCCCACCGTGCCGTCACGGCGACGTCCCGCAGCTATTTGGCCGGCTCCGTGCGCCGCGCGCTGCGGATCAGCACATCTTCCATCGGGGCATCGCTGTAGCCGCGTCGCCGGCCGGTATGCACAGCGGCGATCTTGTCGATGACCTCCATTCCCTCGCTGACGCGGCCGAACACCGCATAGCCATACTGGCCGGGGCGGTGATCGAGAAATTCGTTATCGGCGAGATTGACGAAGAACTGCGAGGTCGCGCTGTGGATCTCCTCGGTGCGTGCCATGGACAACGTGCCGCGCTCGTTGCGCACGCCGTTGTCCGCCTCATTGCGCACCGGCGGATGGGTCTGTTTCTGGCGGAAGTCATTGGTGAGGCCTCCGCCCTGAATGACGAAGCCCGGCACGATGCGGTGAAAGATGGTGCCGTCGAAAAAGCCCTCATCCACGTAACGCAGGAAGTTGGCCACGGTTTGCGGTGCATCCTGCTCGTAGAGCTCGACCGTGAAATCGCCGTGGGAAGTCTCGAATCGCACCATGGTGGAGAGCTCCTGACTGTGGCCGGGGAAGGGCGGGTGTTTCAGCGGCGCATCGCGCCCCTCAGGCGCTTCGCGCCATCAGGACCACTGGCCCTCGCTGATGCGATCATGCCCCGCCAGATCGCGCTGGCAGCGTACGCGAGCATAGCCGGCCTCCACAAGCGCCGCGGCCACGGCCTCCCGCTGCTGCGCGCCGTGCTCGAGCACCAGCCATCCGCCTGCGCGCAGGTGCGCGCGTGCGTCCTGGATCAACCGGCGCAGCGACTCCAGGCCAGTGACGCCAGGCGTCAATGCATCGAGCGGCTCGTGACGAAGGGCCTCGAGCGCCGGATCGTGCCGGGCGATGTACGGGGGGTTGCTGACGATGAGCTCGAAGGCGCGGCCCCGCACGGGCGCAAGCCAGTCACCGAGGAGAAATTCAATGTTTGCAAATCCGAGCCGGCGGGCGTTGGCGATTGCGACCTCGAGGGCCGCGGCGGACAGATCCGTTGCCGTGATACGCCACGTGGGATGCTCGGCGGCGAGTGCCAGGGCGATGGTGCCGGCGCCGGTACCCAGATCGCAGACGCGCGCGCCGGGGGGGGGCATCCGCCAGCAATGCAAGACAGCGCTCGACCGCAAGCTCGGTCTCCGGGCGTGGAATCAGCACCGCCGGTGAGACCGTGAGGGTGAGCGACCAGAATTCACGCTGTCCGGAGAGGTACGCCAGGGGCTCCCCGGCCGCGGCGCGCGCGAGCAGCGAGTGATAGCGTGCCGCGGCCTCGGGCGCGAGGGGCTCCTCGGCGTGCGCAAGCAGGTGACTGCGCGGCCGGTTCAGCGCAAGCGCCAGCAGCAGCTCGGCCTCCAGGCGCGCGCTGGCACGCCCGGCTGCCTGCAGTTGACGCAGGCCGCGCTCGAGCCAGGCCTGCAACGCCCGCGGTGGCGCACAGTCTGATAGATTGTTCGACATTCCCGTTGGAGCAATTATGACCGAACCCGCGGCGCCGGCCCCCGGCGCGAGCGTCAGCCAGATCCTGGAGACCGCCGCGCGGCTGTTCCGCGTCACCGTGGCCAAGTGCCTGCCGCTCGCCATGGTGGCGGTGCTGCTGGCCGAGCTGCCCAACCTCTACTGGTTCGCACGCGGCCATGCGCCCGAAAAGCTTGACTACGTTTTGCCATCGGATCCGACCTGGTGGGCGCTGTCGCTGCTGGGCACGGCGGTGGCCCTGTATCTGACCAGCGCCATGATGTTGCAGCAGCGCTCGCTGGTCGCCGGCATCGCCTGTCCGGCCGGGGCAGCCCTGCGCGCCGCCTTGCATCGGCTGCCACTGCTGCTGGCGAGCTGGGTGCTGGCGCAGGCGAGCCTGGCGGTGGGCCTGGCCCTGCTGGTGTTGCCGGGGCTGTTCCTGTTCGTCTGCTACCTCGTGATGCTGCCGGTGGTGCTGTTCGAGCACCCCAGCCCGGCGATGGTGCTGATCCGCTGCGTGACGCTGGTGCGTCCGCAATGGTGGAAGACGCTGGCTGCGCTGGTCATCGCCGTCATCGTCGTGCTGGTGTGCGTGCTGGTGTTTGCCGCGATCCTGAGCATCCTTGCCGTGCTGATCACAGGACCTGCCTTTCAGGCCGTGACAGCGGCGTGCATCGTCGCCTTTCTGGCCGCGGCCGTAGTGTTCCTGAGCGCACTGGCGCTCACGCTGCACTCGGCCGCGAGCTACTCTGCGTCCGCCAGCAGCTCCGCCTGATATTCGTTCTGCAGCGCTGAGAGCAGCTCATCGAGCTGGCCCTGCATGATCTCGGGCAGCCGATACAGCGTCAGGTTGATGCGATGATCGGTGACGCGTCCGTCGCGGAAATTGTAGGTGCGGATGCGCTCGGAGCGATCGGCCGTGCCGACCTGCAGCTTGCGTGTGCGTGCCTGCGCCGAGAGCTGTTTCTCCTGCTCGGCGGCCGTGAGGCGTGCGGCCAGCAGCGACATCGCGCGCGAGCGATTCTTGTGCTGCGAGCGCTCGTCCTGGCACTCCACGACGATGCCGCTGGGCAGGTGCGTGATGCGCACCGCCGAGTCGGTTTTGTTGACGTGCTGGCCACCGGCACCGGAGGCGCGATAGGTGTCGATGCGGATTTCGGCCGGATTGATCTGCACCTTCTCGATCTCCTCGAGTTCCGGCAGGATCGCCACGGTGACCGTGGAGGTATGAATGCGTCCCTGAGCCTCGGTGGCCGGCACGCGCTGTACCCGGTGCGTGCCGGATTCGAACTTCAGGCGCGAGAACACGCCAGGGCCCACGACTCGGCAGACGACCTCGCGATAGCCGCCGTGCTCACCGGGACTTTCGCTGAGCGTCTCGATCTGCCAGCCCTGGCTTTCGGCATAGCGGCTGTACATGCGCAGCAGGTCACCGCTGAAGATCGCGGCCTCATCGCCGCCAGCGCCGGCGCGGATTTCCAGGTAGATATTGCGCTCGTCGCGCTCATCGCGCGGCAGCAGCAGGCGCCGCAACTCCTGGTCGCGCTGCTCGAGCGCGCGGCGCACCAGCGTGACTTCCTCGGCGCCCAGGGCACGGATGTCGGAATCCTGGTCGGCAAGCATCTCCTCGGCGGCGGTCAGATCCTGCTCCAGCCGCCGATAGCCGGCAAACGCGAGCGCGGTAGGCTCCAGGCGCGCATACTCCACCGACAAGTCACGGAATTTCTGAATATTTTCAGTCACTTCGGGGCTCGCGAGCAGGTGGCGCAGCTCGTCGAGACGTTCTTCGGCTTTTTCGAGTTTTTGGCGGATCGATGCTTTCATTCGGTGATAGTCTAATTGCCATGATTTGCGGACGCCGCATTGCTACCGGCCCGGCGAGGGCCGTCCCGCTCCTGTCGGCGACGGCAGCCGCGGCAGGGCTGTTGCTTGCCGGGACCTTCCTCACGCTGGCGGCGCCGGCCCAGGCCGCCCCGCAGGCCGACGTGGCGCTGGATTCCGATACGCTCATCATGACCGCCGAGATCGCCCTGCGCCGCGACGACTGCGGGCGTGCGTCTGCGGACTATGTGGAGGCGGCGCGGCGGCTCACCGATGCGAAGGTCGCGCAGCGCGCGGCCGATGTGGCGCTTGACTGCGGGCAGTATCAGACCGCCGAGCAGGCTGCGGCGCGCTGGCGGCAGCTGCAGCCACGCGATGCGGCGCCGCTGCGTGCGAGCATGCGCGCGGCGCTCGGGCTCTACCAGATCGATGCGGCGCGCAGTGATTTCGAAGGCTGGATGCGATCCAACAGCACCGCCATCGATCAGCAGCTGCAGCAGGTCGCCGACGAGAGCGGCGTACCGGCGACGCTCGCGATGCTCGAAGGTGTACACGATCGTCCACTGCAGAGTGCCAACGGGCAGCTCGCGATGGCGGATCTGGCCATGGACGGCTGGAATTACCGCGAGGCGTTGCAGTATGCGCAGCATGCCCTCGACGACGGCGCTGCGCGCGGCTCGGCGCAGTTCCTGCTCGCGCGCGCTCATGCCGGCTTGGGCGAGGCCGATCAGGCCGTCGCCGCGGCCACAGCCGCGCGTCAGGCCGCGCCGAAGGAACAGAGCTTCGCCGATGCAGACGTGCTGCTGCTGCTGGGGCGCGATGGCGAGGCACGTGCGTCGATCGAGAGCGTCCTCAGCCAGAATCCCTCGCTGCACTCGCAGGCGCAGCGCCGCCTGGGCCTGCTCGCCTTCGACTCCGGCGACTACGACGATGCCCAGCGCGACTTTCAGGCGCTGCTCGGGGATCGTGATTCCGCCGCCGTTGCCGTTTACTACCTGTCGTTGATCGCCGAGCGCCGGGATGACGCGGTGACGGCGCTGCGCGGCTATCAATTGCTGGCGGGCACCGCGCTCGAGCCGACCGCGCGCATGCGCGCCGCGACGCTGCTGTTCAAGCACGGCCATTCCCGCGAGGCGCTGCAGCTGCTCGGCCCGGGGCCCAATGCCACACCGGCGGCGCGCGTGCAGGCCGAGATCGCCCAGGCAGAGCTGTTGTCCGATGGCGGCCAGGCCGATCAGGCACTGGCGCGGCTCGACGATGCCCTGGCCCGGGCGCCCGGCCATCCGGATCTGCTCTACCAGCGTGCCATCGTGCTGGAGAAGGGCGGCCGCACCGATGCGGCGATTGCGCAGCTCGAGCAGCTCTACCACGCCCGTCCGCAGGACGGGGAGATTGCCAACGCGCTCGGCTTCATCCTTGCCGACCATGACAGGGACCTCGGGCGCGCCCAGCGGCTGATCGGCTTTGCGCTCAAGGGGGAGCCGGACAATCCCGCGATCCTGGACAGCCTGGGCTGGCTCGATTTCCGACGTGGCATGCCGCAGGCAGCGCTGCCGCTGCTGGAGCGCGCCTTCCGGCTCGATCAGGACGGCGATATTGGTGCGCACTGGGGCGAGGTGCTCTGGAGCGTCGGCCAGAAGGCGCGCGCACGCGATGCCTGGAGCCGCGCATTGCTGGCCGATCCGGACAACGCCGCCGTCAAGGCGGCCGAGAAGCGCGCCGGCGCACCGCAGCTGCTGAACCCGGGCGCGGGCACCTCGGTCTGAGGAGCGCCAGCGCATGTTCCGGGCGCGCTCGCTGGGCTGGGCGCAGCGCGCAGGCCTGCTCGCCGCAGCCATGGCCGCCGCGCTGCTGCTGAGCGACTGCGCCACCCACCCGCCCACTCTTCAAGCGCCGCCACCGCGCAGCTGGGCGCAGCGCGAGCCTCTGCTGCTCGCGACGGCCAGTCACTTCACGCTCAGCGGCCGGCTCGCCGCCAATCACGCTGATCAGGGTGTGTCCGCCGGGGTGCAGTGGCGGCAGCAGGGAACGGATGCGCAGCTATCCCTCAGCGGCCCGCTCGGATTCGGCGGTGCACGCGTGAGCCTCTCGGCCGAATCGATCAGCATCCGCACCAGCGATGGCCGCGAGCTCACCGGGGATGCGGCGGTGGCAGAGCTCACGCGCGTGCTGGGTTTCGAGCCGCCGCTGCAGAGCCTGCGCTTCTGGGTGGTCGGGGTGCCCGACCCGACCGGCGGCCCCGTGGCGCCGATGCTCGACGATCAGCAGCGCCTGAGCCATCTGTCGCAGGATGGCTGGAGCATTGTCTACGACGCGTACATGCCCGTGCAGCGCCAGTGGCTGCCGCGACGCCTGACGGTCACGCGCCAGGATCTGCGATTGAGGTTCGTCATCAATGACTGGCACCTCTGAGCCCGACGCGCCGGCTGCCGACGCGCCGCTGAGCTGGTGGCCGGCGCCCGCCAAGCTCAATTTATTTCTGCACGTGACCGGGCGCTATGCGGATGGCTATCACGCGCTGCAGACAGTGTTTCAACTCATCGATCGCTGCGACCGTATCGGGCTCGCGGTGCGCAGCGACGGGCGCATCGAGCGGCGAGCTGGCATGGCCGAGGTCGATCCGGCGCGGGATCTGGCCGTGCGCGCTGCGCGGCTGCTACAGGAGCGCACGGGAGTCGCACTGGGCGCTGATATCTACGTCGACAAGCACATCCCGGCGGGCGGCGGGCTGGGCGGAGGCAGCTCGGATGCGGCGACGGTACTGCTGGGACTGAACGCGCTTTGGGGCACGCGCCTCGCGCTGTCCGAGCTCGCCCGGCTCGGGCTTGCTCTGGGAGCAGACGTGCCGGTGTTCGTCGGCGGCCAGAGCGCCTGGGCCGAGGGACGCGGTGAGCAGCTCTGGCCCCTGACGCTGCCGCCGCGCTGGTACTTCGTGCTGCACCCGGGCGTCGCCGTCGGCACTGCCGAGGTATTCCAGGCGCCTGAATTGACCCGCAATTCTGCCGTCCTCACAATACGCGCCTTTTCGGCGGCCAGCGCCGGCAACGTCTGCGAACCCGTGGTGCGGGCGCGCTACCCGGAGGTCGCCGAGGCGCTGGACTGGCTGTCGCGCGAGGCCGGCTCGGGCGCGCAGCTCACCGGGACGGGCAGCTGCATCTTTGCAGGCTTCGAGCGCGAGCAGGACGCCCGGCAGATCGCCGCGCGGATTCCCAGACGTTGGAGCGGCTTCGTCGCTCGCGGGCTGGACCGCTCGCCGCTGCATGAGATGCTGTAGCCTCGTGTGTATTGGGGTGTCGCCAAGTGGTAAGGCAGCGGGTTTTGATCCCGCCATACGCAGGTTCGAATCCTGCCACCCCAGCCAGCTTTTTTGATGGCCGGTTTCTCTTGAATAACAATTGATTGCGATCGCGCTTGCTGGCCCGCGAGCGCAGACGCTTTCGCACCAGATTGGCGAACGGCTTTCGCTACTGACAGATCTACAGCCAGATTATTCGAGGCGAGCAGGATCCTGCTATCTGAACTCTGACGAAGAGCGGGGGCTTCCTGGCTGGCCTCGATGGGCGTGTTCGGCTGAGCTGCCGTCTGATTCATCGAGCTTCGGATCGTGTCGACATCGGCTTCGACCGATCCTTCCGT